>JANPFJ010000072.1:0-69347 GCA_031423355.1 Gemmatimonadaceae bacterium
AACTTCATAGGCTGTGACCGCCATTCCCGCCGACGCCCGCGCCACGAGCGCCATGCTCACCGTGGACCTCGCCGCGGTGCGGGAGAATTATCGCCTCCTCGCGCGCCGTGCGGCGGTTCCGCTGCTGCCGATGGTCAAGGCCGACGCCTACGGCCTTGGTGCTGTCGAGGTCGCCGTGATGCTCGATGCCGAGCGACCCACGGCCTTCGGCGTGGCCTCGGTCGCGGAAGGGCGCGAACTCCGGGGGGCGGGGATCGCGAGCGATATTGTGGTCTTCACTCCGGTACTGCCGTCGGATTTCGCCGCCGCGGCCGAGGCGAAGCTCACACTGTCCCTCGCGAATCCGGAGCACATCGCGACCTGGGTCCTCGCGGGAGGCACCTGGCAGCTTCCGATCGACACCGGGATGAACCGCACCGGTGTCGACTGGCGTGACACCGATCGGCTCCGGGCGGTGCTCTCGGCCGGCTCCCCCCCCTCTGGGGTCTTCACCCATTTCCATTCGGCGGACGCTGATCCGGCGTCGATGGCTGTGCAGGAGTCGCGCTTCGCGGGCATCATCGCCGCCCTGCCGGTGCGCCCAGCCTGCGTCCACGCTGAGAACAGCGCCGCCTTGCTGCAGCGCGGGGCGTCGCGCTACGACTGCGCCCGCCCGGGAATCGCGCTCTACGGCGTGGCCGTCGGTCCCGCCGAATGGGTGCCGCTTCCGGTCGTCACGCTCGCGTCCTCCGTGGTCGCGGTCCGGCGAGTCGAGGCGGGCGATACGGTCAGCTACGGCGCCACTTGGCGCGCCGCGTCCGAACGGCGGATCGCTACGGTCGCGCTCGGGTATGCCGACGGATACCCCCGCGGCGCGGGGAACAAGGCGACGGCGGTGGTCAACGGGTGGCGCGTGCCGGTCGTCGGTCTCGTCACTATGGACATGACGATGTGTGATGTGACGGACGTACCGTGCGAAGTCGGCGATCGTGTCACGCTCATCGGCGGCGACGCCGCGATGAGTGTCTCCGCGGTGGCGGAGTGCGCCGCACGATCGCCGTACGAGGTGCTGACCGGGCTCAGGGCTCGGGTTCGACGCGTCCATGTCAACGCGCATCCATCTCCGATGGTCGAGGTGGCAGCGTGAGTGGTCGTGTTGCCGTCCTCGTGCTCGACGGCGTCGGATGTGGTGCTGCCGCCGACGCTGCAGCCTACGGTGACACGGGCAGCAACACACTCGGTCACGTGCTCGAGCAGGTCACCACGCTGGCCCTGCCGAACCTCGAACGACTCGGCTTGGGGCATGTCGGCGCGCTTCGCGGTGTCGCGGCGCTGGCGACGCATACCGGTGCCGTGACCGTGCTCGAGCCAATGAGCGCCGGCAAGGACTCCACCACTGGTCACTGGGAGTTGGCGGGGGTCGTCCTCGACCACCCGTTCCCGACATTTCCGCATGGCTTCCCGGCCGAGGTGCTCTCCGCATTTTCGGCCGCCACTGGCCGCGACGTGATCGGGAATTGCGTCGCGAGTGGCACGGCCATTCTTGATGACCTTGGCACGGCGCACGTGAACAGCGGCGCGTGGATCGTTTATACGTCAGCGGATTCGGTCTTTCAGATCGCCGCGCACGAGTCGGTAGTCCCGCTCGACGAGCTCTATCGTGCCTGCGCGGTGGCCCGAGCGTTGCTCGTCGCGCCGCTGAACGTGTCGCGCGTCATCGCTCGGCCCTTCACCGGGCATGCGGGTGCCTGGGAGCGTACGACCAATCGGCGCGACTACTCCGTGGAACCCGTCGCGGACACGCTGCTCGACGCACTCGCGACGGCAGGCATCGATCGGGCTGGCATCGGCAAGGTGGACGATCTCTTCGCGTCGCGATCCATTTCGTCCACGCACACGGTCTCGAACGCTGAAGGACTGGCGCTGGTGGCTGACTGGCTGCGTAGCGCCGAACGGGGATTCCTGTTCGCCAATCTGGTGGACTTCGATCAGCAGTTCGGCCATCGCAACGATGTCGTCGGATTCGCCGGGGCGCTCTCCGAGTTCGACATGGCGCTGCCGGCATTGCTCGATGCGCTGCGGCCGGATGACCTGCTCTTCATCACCGCGGATCACGGGAATGACCCGACGACAGCATCAACGGATCACGCGCGTGAGCGCGTGCCACTGCTGGTGGCCGGTCCCGGTGTCCGACCCGGCGTGTTGCCGGTACGCGGTTCCTTTGCCGATGTTGGGGCGACAGTCGCCGAGGCGTTCGGGCTCGACTGGCGTGGTCGCGGTGCCAGTTTTCTGAGCGCGGTGCGCGCATCATGAACGGCGAGTTGCTGGCACGCCTCGAGGCTGCGGCGGTCGCCGTCATGCACCGTGCGTACGCTCCGTACTCGAAGTTCCAGGTTGGCGCAGCCCTGCTCGCCTCCGACGGTTCGATGCACGTCGGGTGCAATGTCGAGAATGCGACCTACCCGGCCGGGATTTGCGCCGAGCGGACCGCGCTCTCTCGCGCGGTTGCCGATGGCCAGCGCGAGTTCACGGCGATCGTCATTTGCACTCAGGCAGCAGTGCCGACGCCGCCGTGCGGCATCTGCCGCCAGGTGTTGCACGAGTTCGCCCCGATGCTCGAGGTCACGAGTGTCACCATTGGTGGTGCCCGTCAGTCGTGGCGCCTCGATGCATTGCTTCCTGCTGCCTTCGCGGCGAATCTGATGGCCGTATCCTAACGGCGATCACTCGCCTCACCCTGTCCAGTTTCCGTGTCTCCTCGCCTGTTTCTCCGCTGCCTGCCACTCGCTGCGATCGCCGTCATTGCGGCGTGTGCAGAACGTCTCGACACGAGCGCGAACTGCCCAGTGCTCTGCGCAGGCAATGCGCTCGTGTTCAAGGATACGACACTGGACATCGTGCAGTTTGACTCCGCCTTTGCCGGCTTCACCGGCGACGGGGAACGGTGGCCGGCGCCTGGGCTGGCGACGTCGACCGGATCGAGCTTCCTCAACGAGACGTACGTGCCGGTCGTGAATCGGACCGATTCCGTCGATGTCCGACAGATCTTCCGGTTTGACACGCTCCCCCGGACGTTGTCGGTGACCGACACCACCCCCGTGACGGCAGTGACCGGCAGCAGGCTGACGCTGGCGATCGATACGTCGCGCTCCCTGATACCTGTCGGACCGACCACGCTGTCGCTGTATGACGTCGATGACTCCACGCTGACGAACGACACCGTGGGAACGGCGCTGGCAGCACGGTTCACGCCGGCGAGACTGATCACGAGCCGGAGTTTCACACGGAGCGAGGTGCTCGCCGACACGATCACGGGTTCTGGCGCGTCCTCCGTTCGGGTGTTCGCCGTGACCATTCCCGACTCGACGATGCTCCGCTTCATCCGGGGCGCGCGTCGCATGCGGATCGGTCTTCGAATCACGTCGTCGGGCTCCGCCGCACTGCGGTTCGTTGCGCCGAGTGTCAATTCTGCGACGCTCACACCGCAACTGACGTACGATCCATCACCGGATACTGCGATCCGGGCGTGGCAGGTGCCGACACAGTTCAACGCAACCTTCGAATCGCCTTCCCGCTTCCGTTCCCAGACCATCGTGGTTCGCGACAACACGCCGTTGCTCGCCGACGGTTCGTTGTCCGTCGGTGGATTGGTCGGCGTGCGGACGTTGCTGCGCCTCAAGCTGCCGCGGTCGTTCCTCGACACGATTACCATCGTGCGCGCGTCGCTCGATCTCGTGCAGCGACCGCAACGTGGTGTGCCAGGCGCGGCAGATGGCGTGCGAGTGCGCGCGAGGGTGACAATCGCGGGGCCCGCGCTGGGTACCGACCCGCGGCGTCAGGTCGAGTTCCTCGATCCGACGATTGAAGGTGTATTGCTGCCATCGCTGCGGCTCGCGCCGGCCGATAGCGGTTTGAGATCCTTCGACGTCGGGAGCGCGCTGCGCCTCTGGGTCAATCAGGATACTTCAATCGCGACTGGGCTGGTCCTCTACTCCGAGGGCGAGGCTTTCCAGGAGCAACGACCAGCGTTCTACTCCCGTCGCAATACAAATCCTACGCTCCGTCCACGCCTTCGCGTGACGTACACTACACGTCGCGAAGGAGCGATTCCATGACCGGGCTCACGGTACGTTGGGTACTCGCCTTCGCGATCCTCGGCGGCGCGAGCCGGCTGGTCGCGCAGGGAGCGATCGCCACGCAAGGGTTCGGGTATCCTCCCGGACAACTCACCGTCCGCGCGTCCAGCACCGGCGGGGCGTTGAACGATTTTGATCAGGCCGGACCGCACAACCCGGCCGCACTGCTCAACTGGGGTGTTGCAGGCGGGTACCTGCAATACTCGCCCGAGCGTCGAACCACCATTGTCGGCGGCACATCAGCCTCCGCCACCGTGGCGCGCTTCCCCGTGTTCGCGATCGGTCTTCCCGCTGGGCCGCGCTATGGGTTCGGCATCTCCAGTTCGACGCTCCTCGAGCGCAACTTCACGACCGTGACCACCGCGCGGCAACTCATTCGTTCCGACTCTGTGACCACGACGTCAAGGGAAGTGGCGACCGGTGGCATCAACGATGTGCAGCTTGGCGCGGCGCGGCAGGTACGCCCGTGGCTGCGTGTTGGCACCTCGCTGCATCTGATCACCGGAGAGAACCGGGTGCAAACGACGCGCTCGATTCTGGCCGACACCGGGGTGCGCGTCGACACGGTCTCGTACGGCAGTATCTCCGAGTTGAGCACACTGACGTTCGGTGGTACCGCGGTCTCGCTGGGTGTCGAAGTTTCACCGAACAAGAAGCTCAGTGTCGCCGGTTCGGCGCGACTCGGTTTCGGGATGCGTGCCGACGTGAATGATTCGACGCGACGCAGTGCGGACGTTCCCAATCGTGCGGGTGTGTCTGTCCGTTGGGAGGTCGCCGGTGCGAATCTGGCTGCGCGGTACAACTGGGAGGGGTGGTCCGCGATGAAGGGCCTGGGTGCCGAGCGCAACGGCGTGTTCGACACAAAGGAATTCGGCGTCGGCGCGGAGGTGGGGGGCCCCAGAATTCGCGGTGGACAGATGCTGCTTCGCATTGGCGCCCGCACTCGCGATCTGCCCTTCGGTGTGTCGGGCCGGCAGGCGACCGAGAACATTCTTGGCGGTGGCCTGGGCTTCCCGCTTGCCTTCGGTCGGGCGCAGATCGATCTCGGCCTCGAGCGCGCAGCGCGCAAGGTGACTGGCCTCGACAATGTCAGTGAACGCGGCCTGATCATGTCCTTTGGATTCCGCCTCCGGACCTGACGGCCATGGCGGTGCGCGTCTTCCTCCATACGTTCGGCTGTCGAGCGAATCAGTACGACACCGAAGCCGTGGCGGCGATGGTGCTTGCCGGTGGAGGGACCCTGGTGGACTCCGCCGGCGAGGCGGATGTGGCCGTCTTCAACAGCTGCACGGTGACTCGTGAAGCCGAGGCGGATCTGCGGCAGCAGGTGCGTCGGGCGGCACGCACGGCGCCACAGCTTCGCACCATCGTGATGGGTTGCGCCGCCGCACGATCCGCCACCGAGCTCCGGCAGTTGCCGAGCGTCACTGACGTGGTGCCCGGTGCGGATTTGAGCGCGATCGGCGTGGCTCTGGGACTGCCTGCCCCGGTGGGCATTCGGGCCGCCGCAGCACAGCGCGGTACGCGAGGATTGCTTCGCATCCAGGACGGCTGCGATGAGCACTGCACATTCTGCGCAACCACGATGGCGCGAGGCATGAATCGTTCGCGTCCACTCCAGGAGCTGGTCGACGAGGCTGTCGCGCTGGCGACGCATCACCCCGAAATCGTGTTGACCGGCATCCATATCGGTACCTACGGTGCCGATATCGGTTCAACGCTCGGCGCGCTGACTGCAACGCTCGTGCAGCAGGTACCGAACGTGCGGTTTCGTCTGTCGAGTGTCGAGGCGACGGAAGTCGATGCGCAGCTGGCTGAACTTCTCACGACGATGCCGAGCGCTGTCGCTCCGTACCTGCACGCCCCACTGCAGTCGGGGAGCGATGCCGTCTTGCGGCGTATGGGGCGTCACTGGTACACGGCGCGCGAGTATGCCGACGCCGTGCGGGCGCTGGTTGCGAGGGCCGCGGTGTTCGGCCTTGGTGCAGACATCATCGCCGGCTTCCCCGGCGAGACCGAGGCGGACCACCGCGCGACCTGCGCGCTGGTCGAGGAACTGCCGTTTACCAGTCTGCACGTCTTCCCATACTCGCCGCGGCCGGACACCGCCGCGCTGAAGCTGCGGGGCGAGGTCGCAGACGACGTGCGACGGGCGCGAGCTGCGGAGTTGCGGGCGCTCGGCGCGAGCAAGGCCGCCGCCCACGTGGCGCGCCGAATTGGCGGTCAGGCCGATGTCATCGTGATCGGTCACGAGGACGGCCATCGCGAGGGACTGACGGAGGATTACCTTGCGGTCGATCTCGCGTCACCGGCTGCTGCGCGCGGCGCGCGGTTCAGCGCGGTGCTGGCGCCGGGTCCGGCGCGGCGCCGACTCGTCGCCTCGCCGCTCGCCTGATCGCATGCCCATGACACCGCGTCCGACCGTCTTCATCGAAACGTACGGCTGCCAGATGAACGTCAGCGATACCGAGCTGATGCTCGGCAAGCTGGCGGCCGCCGGGTATGACGCTGTCGACGTGCCGGACGGCGCCGACGTGATCCTCCTGAACACCTGCGCCATCCGTGATCACGCCGAGCAGCGCGTCATCGGTCGCTTGGGTGAGCTCAGGCGCCACATGAAGCCGGACAGCATCGTCGGCGTGACCGGGTGCATGGCACAGCGCCTCGGACCGCGACTGCTCGAACAGGCGAAGCATGTGTCGCTCGTGATCGGCCCGGACGGGTACCGCGCGCTGCCCTCCCTGCTCGAGGGGGCGCGGCAGGGGAAGCGCGTTGCCGCCACGACATTCGACCTCGAAGAACACTACGAGGACTTCACGCCGCGACGATTCGACAAGGTCAAGGCATGGATCCCGGTGCAGCGCGGGTGTGACTACAAGTGTACCTATTGCATTGTGCCAACCACGCGGGGCAGTGAGCGGAGCAGGCAGCTGGCCGATGTGGTGCGCGAGACTGAGCAGGTCGTCGCCGACGGCATGACCGAGGTGGTGTTGCTCGGACAGACGGTCAACAGTTATTTCGACGGCACGCACGACTTCGCGGATCTCCTGCGCGCCGTGGGGCGTGTGCCGGGACTGCGACGGCTGCGCTACACCAGTCCGCATCCCAATGATTTCAGCGATCGCGTGATTGCGGCGATGGCGGAGACGCCGACGGTCTGCGAGCATGTGCATCTCCCCATGCAAAGCGGATCCACGCGGACCCTGAAGCGGATGCTGCGCCGGTATTCGCGCGAGGGCTTCATGGACTGCGTCGCCAGACTGCGGGCGGCGATTCCGAAGCTGGTGCTCACCACTGACATCATCGTCGGTTTCCCCGGTGAGACCGATGAGGATTTTGACGAGACGCTCAGCGCCTGTCGCGAGATCGGCTTCATGGACGCGTTCACTTTCAAGTTCTCGGCGCGCGAGGGCACACCGGCCACCCGGATGCCGGAGCGTGAGACGGTGCCCGATGCGGTCGCCAGCGATCGGCTGCAGCGGCTGGTCGATACCGTGCGTTCGATGAGCCGCAACGTGAATCTCGGATTGCTCGGTGCACGCTACGAGATTCTGATCGAAAAGGAAGCGAAGCGTGGCGATTTGTTGCAGGGACGCACGAGGGATTTCCGGACCATTCTGGTTCCGGGTGACCGGTCGCTGATCGGTAGCTACATGCATGTGGAGATCACCGGTACGACTGGCCATACCTTCACGGGCGCACCGATCGCGGCGCGTGCTGCATTGCCGTTGGCGGGCTGACAGCTCACCTCGGTCGACGTTGGCGGGTCGGGACAGCTGCCGTGATTTGATGTGACCTGCGATGATCGCGCACGCCAACGTGGGCAGTGTGTTCGTATGGTCGCGGTGTGCCAACCGCATCGTGGATCTTCCTGTGCATGATTTTCGGCTCCGCCGGTGGGGCCGACGGGTCGCTGCTGGTGACCTGTGCGACTGCGTTCGGCTGCTGTCTTGTCTTCGCACGTGTGCTTCGCCGGGCGGGAACCGGGGCCGTGCTCGGCGCTCTCCTCTTGACCGCATCTGCCGCCGGACGGGCGACCGCGGAGCGCTGGCACAATGGGCACTGCCGCGCCGTGATCGTGCGAAGCGGTGCGCTCAGGTTCGTCACGGACTTCGATCTGGCCACCGGCGATGCCGGCCCGGCACGGATCATCTCCACGACCGATGAGTGTGCGATCAGCGGGATGGTGCGGGCACGAGCCCCGCTGGTCGGCGGCGTCTGGTATCGCACGTCTGCGCGGGCGGAGCCAGGCGAGCGCAGCGTGACGCTGAGCGTCGGTGACGCTCGCAGTCTCTCGGCATCGGCGCTCCGTCCGCGATTGCGCGCTGCAGGGGTACGTCGGGTGGATTCCGTGTTCCTCGCGGATGCACCGATCGCGCGCGCCTTGCTCCTCGCGGATATGCACCTCATCGATCCCGCGATCCGACGTCGCTGGTCGCGCTCGGGGCTCGTGCATCTTCTGTCCGTGTCCGGAGTTCACGTTGCGATCATTGCGGCCTCGCTGCTCATGCTGGGTCGTGTGATGCGGCTGTCGCAGCGCTCGGCCGTGTTGCTCTCGGTCGGTGTGACGGGCGTCTACGTCGGGATCCTTGGGCTGCCTCCTCCGGCGGTGCGCGCGGCGGTGATGTTCTGCGCGGTGCTGATCGCGAAACTGCGCCAGCGACCTGCCTCGGAATGGTCGGTGCTCACGCTTGGGGCGCTGCTGCCAGTGCTCGTCGACTCCGCAGCGCCGCTCGATCTCGGCTGGCAACTCTCGGTTCTCGGCGTCGTCGCGCTCGCGGCCAGCGGGCAGCTCGTCCGCCGTCTTGGCTGGCGGCGCGAGGGCTGGCGCGCCTCGCTCCGTCGCGAACTGCTGACGAGCAGCGTCGCGAGCGTGGCCTCGATGCCGCTGATCGCATGGTTTTTCGGCACCATCAGCGTGATCGCGCCTCTGACGAATCTGTGCGCAGCGCCGCTCGTCGCGGCGCTGCAGCCGACCCTGTTTCTCGCGCTGCTCTGCTCGCCGAGTCTGACAGTCGCGAGATTCGTGGCAGGGGCCGCGCACCCACTCCTGGTGCTGCTGGACTGGATTGCCGGGGCCGGTGCCGCGCCAGCGTGGGCTGCGATCGACCTCGCACCAACGCTGCTCCAGTCGCTCGTCGGCGGCCTGCTCGTTGCAGGACTCCTCGCGGCGATGGTGCTGCGCGACACCGCCCCGCCGCTGCTCGTTGCAGCGATGAGCAGCCTGCTTCTGGCGTGGGAGGGCGTCTGGGCGTCGCCGGGTTCCGGCGTGCTGGAAGTCCACTTTCTGGATGTCGGCCAGGGTGACGCCGCCGCGATTCGGACGCCGCGCGGCCGCTGGATCCTGGTCGACGCTGGCGGTGGCGCCCCCGGCATCGATCGTGGCCGGCGGACGGTACTGCCGTACCTGCGTCGGATCGGAGGGCGGGTCGAGGTGTTCATCCTGTCACATCCGCACCTCGATCATGTCGGCGGGGCACCGGGCGTGATTGGGATGACCCGCCCTCGCCTCTACCTCGACGGTGCCTTTGCCGGAGGCAGCGACGCGTACCGGGCATCCCTCGAGAGTGCTGCAGTCCATCAGGTCGAGTGGCGCCGGGTACACCCGGCCGACACGATTCGCATCGACGGTGTCCTGCTGCGCTTTCTCGCGCCGGATTCCAGCTGGACCGTGGGCCTGCGGGACGCGAATCTCGCCAGTACAATCCTTCGTGTCGAGTACGGGCGCACCCGCTTTCTCTTCGTCGGCGACGCGGAACGGGAAGAAGAAGAGTGGTTGCTCCGGCATACACCGGTTGAATGGTTACGCGCGGACGTTCTGAAGGTCGGGCACCATGGCAGTCGAACCAGTTCCGGCGGCCCGCTGCTCGACGCGGTCACCCCGCGTCTGGCGCTGGTCTCGGTGGGGCGGGGGAACCGTTACGGTCACCCGGCGCCGGAGGTCTTGCGAGAGTTTGCGCGCCGTGGCGTGGCTGTCTTGCGGACCGACGTCGCCGGCACGACTGTCGTGAGGACGGACGGCCGCACAGTTTCCGTCAGTACCGCCGCTCATCACTGGAGTCTCCCGTCCCGCGATTCCGCAACTGGTTCACCGCTGCCGTGATCGCTCCGCTCGTCGGGGAGCCGGTTGTGCTGCCGGCCGACCTGGCACTCCGGTGGCCGGAGTTGACTTCGGTGCGGTGGCGCCGCGGAGGGCTTCCGCCACGGATCGGCGGCTGGTGTCTCGGCCGGTCCACCGTCCAGGGGATCACGCTCTGGCGGACGGTTTTTCTTGCGCCGGGCGCCGGGTGGGAGCCGACGTTACTCTTGCACGAGCATCGGCACGTCGAGCAGTTTGCAGGCTCGGCTGTTTTCCCCTTTTTGTATCTCTGGGAGTCGCTGACGCGCGGGTATGCATGCAACCGATTCGAATCGGATGCGAATGCCTGGGCGGCGCAACGACTTGATCGGCCTCAGCCATCCAACCTTTCTCCGGGCGCGTGACCGTGGTCAACCACACCCCCGTTTCAGTAGTGACGATTGAGCGGTTCATCATCGAACAGGAACGCCTGTATCCAGAGGCCAGTGGTGAGCTCTCGGGCATCCTGTACGACATCGCGCTGGCGGCGAAGATGATCTCCAACAAGGTGCGCATGGCGGGCCTTGTCGACATTCTCGGTGCGACTGACAACGAGAACGTCCAAGGGGAGACACAGCAGAAGCTGGATGTGCTGTCGAACGACATCATGATCAAGGCCATGGACCACGGTGGTCGGCTCTGTGCCATGGCGTCCGAGGAAGAACCCGACATCATTCCCATTCCGGATCGTTTCCGCACGGGCAAGTACTGCCTGATGTTCGATCCGCTCGATGGTTCATCGAACATCGATGTGAATGTGCCGGTTGGCACGATCTTCTCGGTCGTTCGGAAGATCACCAACGGTCGGCAGGGCGAGTTGGAGGACTTCCTGCAGCCGGGACGGCGGCAGGTCGCCGCGGGATACATCATCTACGGTTCGAGCACGATGATGGTGTACAGCACCGGGCAGGGCGTGCACGGGTTTACGCTCGATCCATCCATCGGCGAGTTCCTGCTCTCGCATCCGAACATCCGGACGCCGCATCGTGGCAAGTTCTTGTCCGTCAATGATTCGTATGAACAGTTCTGGGACGAGCAAGTCAAGGCGCTGATGCGACGCTATCGCGGCCTCGACGGCGTGCAGCAAGCGCACAGCGTTCGGTATGTCGGCTCGCTGGTGGCTGATTTCCACCGGAATCTGCTGGCGGGCGGCGTGTTCGTGTATCCGGCGAACACGATGTCGCCGCGTGGCAAGTTGCGCCTGCTGTACGAAGCAAATCCGCTCGCCTTCATCTGCGAACAGGCGGGCGGTGCCGGTTCGGATGGGCGCATCCGGATTCTTGATGTACAGCCGACCGAGTTGCATCAGCGCACCCCGCTCTATCTTGGCAGCAAGGGGGATGTCGACACCGCGATTGAATTGCTCGCACCGCCGGTGGGAGCCACGTTGTGAGTGCTGGGGCATCGACGCCCCGGGCGAGCGTCGTGAAGACGTCGCCGTCCGGGCTCGAGATCAAGCCGGTGTATCGTGATGTGGATGCAGCCGGGGCAGAACTCGGCGAGCCGGGGCAGTACCCGTACACCAGGGGCGTGCAGGCGGACATGTATCGCGGCCGCCTCTGGACCATGCGGCAGTATGCCGGGTTCGGCAACGCGGCCGAGTCCAATGCGCGCTACCGGATGCTGCTCGCCGCGGGTCAGACGGGACTCTCCGTCGCGTTCGATCTGCCGACGCAAATGGGCATCGATTCTGATGCGCCGCGTGCGCTCGGCGAAGTCGGGCGAGTGGGCGTAGCGATCGACACCGTCGAAGACATGCACACGTTGCTGGACGGCATTCCGCTCGATCAGGTGTCGACCTCGATGACGATCAATGCCACCGCCAGCACCCTGCTGGCGATGTACATCGTGGTCGCCGAGGAGCGGGGGATCAGTCGCGCGGTACTCAGCGGGACGACGCAGAATGACATCCTCAAGGAATACATCGCACGGGGAACCTACGTGTATCCGCCGGTGCCGTCGCTGGCACTGGTAGCCGAGACGTTCCGGTTCTGCGCAGCGGAAGTGCCGAACTGGAATCCGATTTCGATCTCCGGCTATCACATTCGTGAAGCGGGTGCCACGGCGGTGCAGGAATTGGCGTTCACGTTCGCTAACACCGTTGAATACGTCGCGCGCGCGATTGCCGCCGGGCTGGCGGTCGATGATTTCGCACCGCGCCTGTCATTCTTCTTCGCCTGTCACAACGACCTCTTTGAAGAAGTGGCGAAGTTTCGCGCCGCGCGCCGCATCTATGCCCACCTGATGCGCGACCGATTCGGAGCCAGCGACGCGAGCGCGCGATTGCGCTTCCACACGCAGACCGGCGGCGTGACGCTGACGGCACAACAGCCATTGAACAACGTGGTGCGCGTGACCGTCCAGGCGCTCGCGGCGGCGCTCGGTGGCACGCAATCGCTGCACACGAATGGGTACGATGAGGCGCTCGCGTTGCCGACCGCCGCCGCCGCGACGCTGGCGCTGCGCACACAACAGATCGTTGCCTTTGAGAGTGGTGTGGCACAGACGGTCGATCCGCTCGCCGGCAGCTACTACGTTGAGGCGCTGACGACGGAACTGGAGCAGCGGGCGCTGGCGCTGATGGCAGAGGTCGAGACGCTCGGCGGCAGCGCTGCTGCAATCGAGAAAGGCTTCTTTCAGGACGAAATCGGGCGTTCGGCCTACGAACACCAGCTGCGGGTCGAGGCTGGTGAGACGGTCATCGTCGGCGTGAACAGGTTCGGCGATGGTCAGGACCCACCGGTGATACCCACCCCGGATTTTTCGTCGCTCGAGCGCGGTCAGGTGGCGCATCTGGCCGCGGTGCGCGCCGCGCGCAACACGGTCCGTCTCGAGCAGTCACTCACCGCATTGGCCGTCGCGGCGGAGGCGTATGCCACCGATGCGGATCGGACTCCGCTCATGCCGTTGATCATCGACGCCGTGCGAGACCGTGCCAGTGTCGGCGAGATCTCCGACACCTTCGCGCGCGTCTGGGGCGCCTACCGCCCGCGGTGACGCGCTCGCGGGTCGGACGCGGATGGTGCGCGCGACCCGCGAGTGCGTTCCCCATCCGTTACCAGGCGGGGTAGAGGTGACATCCGTCCACGCCGCGACGGTCGAAGTACTGCTGGTGGTAGGCCTCGCCTTTCCAGAAGGTCGTCGCCGGGACGATTTCCGTCGCCACCGGCCGGCGCAGGGCGCCGCTGGCGTTGATCGCATCCCGGGTGGCGCGCGCAATGCTCGCCTGCGCATCGTCATGGGTGAAGACGACGCTCCGATATTGCCGACCGACATCGGGGCCCTGTCGATCGACCTGTGTTGGATCATGGAGGTGCCAGAAGACGTCGATCAACGCCTCATAGCTGATTTGCGACGGATCAAACGTGAGTTGGACGACTTCCGCGTGCTCGGTGCGGCCGGTGCAGACCTGTTCGTACGTCGGTCGATCGATCGGGCCACCCATATAGCCGACGGCGGTGCCGGTCACGCCAGCAAGGCGTGAGAGAATCTGCTCAACGCCCCAGAAACATCCGGCGCCGAAGGTTGCGAGCCGGGTCTCCGGGGGGGCGTCGGTCGGTGGCACGGCGGGCGTGGTGGTCTGCGTATCTGGCATGGGACGAAATTGATGGGACGGCGGTTGATCGCGGTCTGCCGCGCCGCGAGTGGTGGGAAACGGCTCCGCGCGGCGCTGGCCCATAGTAACGATCCTCCGGCCGGCGTCTCGCTCGATGTACCCGCGAGCACGCGAAAACGTGCCTGGCGCGGAAGCGCCAACACGGCGGTCGCCGTTGAATGCGGGTGACCGCTCAGCTAACTTGAACGGCTGTTGTCACTTCCAAGTGTCGGAGTCATGCCCACTTACGAGTTTCGTCTCCCCGATGGCTCGATCATCGAGCGGTCGTTCAAGATTTCCGAAGTCCCGGATGAAATCCCGAACCCGAACGGCGAGGGGGCGGCGGTGCGCATCATCAGCGGCGGCGCCGGACTGTTGTTCAAGGGATCCGGCTTCTATCTGACCGACTACGGCCGCAACGCCCACCGCACACAAGGCGAGGCGCCGAAGCCGGCCGCCAGCGGCACCTCCGGCGAGTCGTCATCGGGCGAGTCGTCCTCCGGGGCGAAGACCGAGGTGTCGTCCGGCACAACGTCCGAGCCGAAGACTCCCGCCGCACCCAAGGCGGAACCAAGATCGTCCGGTAGCGGGACCTCCGACTCGTGAGTTCCAGCGACGCGTTGCGACTGGAGATCGGTCGCGCGGCGCGGCGACTGGGTGCCGCCGACGACTTCGTCGCGTTGGTCGAGCGCCCGCGCGATCCGGCGTTCGGAGAGTGGGCGACGAATGCTGCGATGCTGCTTGCGAAACCACTCAAGCAATCCCCGCGCGACGTGGCGGCGAAGCTGATCGCGGCAATGGAACTCGACGCAGTCGGGATCAGCGCAGCAGAGATCGCGGGCCCCGGTTTCATCAACTTCCGGGTTGACACGGGCGCACTCACGCGCGTCCTGCCGCAGATCCTTCGTCAGGGCGAGCGGTATGGGCGCAGCGATGAGGGAGCGCACTGCCCGGTCGTGGTGGAGTTCGTTTCCGCGAATCCCACCGGACCGTTGCATGTCGGGCACGGACGCCAGGCGGCGCTCGGTGACGCGATCGGCACGCTCTTGGAGTGGACCGGATGGGCGGTCAGCCGTGAGTTCTACTACAACGACGGTGGCGGCCAGATCAACACCCTGCAGAAGAGCGTGCAGCTCCGCGCGCAGGAACAGGCGGGGTTCGCGGTGGAATTCCCGGAGAATGGCTACCACGGCGAGTACATCCGCGAAATCGCAGCCGCGTATCGAGTGTCGCATCCGTCCGATACGGCCATCGCGGATGCCGAGGCGATTCGTCGGTTTGCCGTTGCCGCCTTGCGCACGGAGCAGGATCTGGATCTGAAGGCGTTCGGCGTCGTCTTCGATACGTACTATCTCGAGAGCTCGCTCTACACCGACGGCAAGGTCGACGAGACCGTGGCGGCGCTGAACGCCAGTGGCTACACCTACGAGCAGGACGGGGCGCTCTGGCTCCGCACAACCGACTTCGGTGACGATCAGGATCGTGTCATGAAGCGCTCCGCCGAGAAGGGTGGGGAGTACACGTACTTCGTGCCTGATGTCGCCTATCACGTCGCCAAGTGGGAGCGTGGATATTCCCGTGCAATCAACGTGCAGGGGGCCGATCATCACTCCACGGTCACACGGGTGCGCGCGGGGCTGCAGGCGCTTGGGGTCGGTATCCCGAAAGGGTATCCTGAGTATGTGCTGCACCAGATGGTGACGGTCATGCGCGGTGGTGACGAGATGAAGCTTTCCAAGCGTGCTGGCAGCTACGTCACGGTTCGTGATCTGATCGAGGAAGTCGGACGCGATGCCGTCCGGTACTTCTTCGTGATGCGAAAGGGTGACTCGCAGCTTGTCTTTGACATCGATCTGGCACGGGCGCAGTCGGAAGAGAACCCCGTCTACTACATCCAGATGGCGCACGCCCGACTCTGTGGAATCTTTCGTGTTGGCGAGATTGATCGGGGAACGGTATCCGGTGCCGATGTCGACCTCTCGGTGCTGGTCGCACCGGAGGAACGTGAGCTGATCAAGGCACTGGCTGATTTTCCATCCATGCTGTCCGGCGCCGCGTCGGCGCTCGAACCGCATCGTCTGGCGAACTGGCTCGAAAGGACCGCTGGCCTCGTGCATACATGGTATCACAAGCACCACGTGTTGAATGAACCGCCGGCCATCATGCAGGCGCGGTTGGTGCTGGCGAACGCGACACGGGTCGTGCTCGCGAACGCGCTGGCGGCGCTCGGCCTGACGGCGCCTGAGCGCATGTAGCCTCGCGCGCTCACTCACCCTCCTTCTCCCGACTCTCCGCCCATGTCAGTGCTCGTTGTCGGTTCTGTCGCCCTCGATTCGGTCGAGACGCCCTTTGGCAAGGCCGAAGAAGTGCTCGGCGGGTCGGCGAACATGTTCGCCTCCGCCGCGTGTCACTTCGCGCCGGTCCGCATGGTTGGCGTCATCGGCACGGACTACCCGATGGACAAGCTCGAGCCACTCAAGGCGAAGGGCGTCGACATGAGCGGTGTCGAGGTGGCTGAAGGGGAGAGCTTCCGGTGGCGCGCCCGGTACCGACATGATCTCAACTCCGCCGAGACGCTCGAAACGCGGCTTGGTGTCTTCTCGCATTTCCGGCCGAAGATCCCCGCGGCCTTTCTCGACTCGCCGTTCGTCTTTCTTGGCAACATCGATCCGCGGTTGCAGCTGGACGTGTTGCGCCAGGTTGCGAAGCCGCGCCTCGTGGCCTGCGACACGATGAATTTCTGGATCGAGAGCCGGCGCCCCGACCTGCTCGAACTCCTGAATCATGTGGACCTGATCACAATCAATGACGCGGAAGCGCGCCAGCTCACCGAAGAGTCGAATCTCGTCAAGGCGGCGCGATGGATCATGGCCCGCGGCCCGAAGCATGTCGTGATCAAGAAGGGCGAGCATGGGGCATTCCTGTTCTCCGGCAGCTCGGTCTTCTTTGCGCCGGCGTATCCACTCGAGTCGGTCTTCGATCCGACCGGCGCGGGGGACTCCTTCGCTGGTGGCTTCATCGGCTGGCTCGCGTCGACCGGTGATCTCAGCGAAGCGAACATGCGGAAGGCGGTTGTCTACGGTTCGGCCATGGGGTCGTTTGCGGTCGAGAAGTTCTCGAATGAACGGACGATTGCGCTGACCCGACCGGAAATCGAATCGCGCGTGCAGGAGTTCCACCGCCTCGTCGCGTTCGAGGCGCCGCTTCCACCGTGAGCACTCCTCTCGACTATCGCAGCGCCGGTGTCGACCTCGAGAAGGCGGACGACGCCAAGCACCGCATCAGGGCGCACGTCGAGTCCACGCTGACCGAAGGTGCGCGTGGCACGTTCGGTGGCTTTGGTGGCATGTTCCGGGTACCGGGTGGCTATCGTGCCCCGGTGCTGGTGTCGAGCGCGGACGGCGTCGGGACGAAGCTGCGCGTCGCGATCGACGCCGGCATCCATGACACCGTCGGGCGTGATCTGGTGAACCACTGCGTCAACGACATCCTCGTGATGGGCGCGGTACCGCTCTACTTCCTCGACTACGTCGCGTTCGGCAAGCTTGAACCCGCGGTGGTTGAGGGCCTGGTCGCGGGCGTGGCGCACGGGTGCCGCGAGAACGGGTGCGCGCTGCTGGGCGGCGAGACGGCGGAAATGCCGGGCATCTACACGCCGCCGGACTACGACCTGGCCGGATTCATCACCGGCATCATGGAAGAAGACGCCGTCCTCGGTGCCGACCGTGTTCGTGACGGCGACATCCTGATCGGCCTCGCCAGCGCCGGACTCCATACCAACGGCTATTCGCTGGCACGAAAAATTGTCGCCGAGGCGATGGGGTTGGGCGTACAGGACCCGTTCCCGGGCGAAGGAGGTGAGACCGTCGCGCAGGTGCTGCTCCGACCGCACCTCACCTACCTGCCTGCGCTCCGACCCGTCCTGCACCGGGTACATGGCATGGCACACATCACCGGTGGGGGGTTACCAGGGAATGTGAACCGGATGCTGCCCCCGACGCTCGACGCGGTGATCCAGCTTCGCTCGTGGACGGTGCCCAATGTGTACGTCCAGCTCCAGGCGGCGGCGCAGGTCGGGGTGATGGAGATGTTTCGTACGTTCAACATGGGCGTCGGTATGGTGATCGCCTGTGCCCCGGACGCTGTCGCCGAGGTGCAGGCTGCCGCGGCGGCGTCCGAGACTTCGTCGTGGATCCTTGGCGTCATCCGGCCCGGTTCGGGGATGGTGCAACTTCACTCTGACGATTTGTGACCATGACCGCTCGCTCCCTGGCCGTCGCCGCCCTCTGTGCGGGCGCCATCACGATGCCCCTGTCCGCCCAGTCCGCGCAGTGCCTCACGCAGGCCGTTGCACTCCGCGACGCCTGCCAGAAGGGCACGGACATCTTCGCGATGCTTGCGCCGCAGGTACAAGGAGCCTTGGCGGGTGGCGGACCGGTGCTGGGTTCGTCGAGGGCAGTTCGCGGTATTTCGATCGGACTGCGCGTCAATGCGGTCGACGGGCGTCTGCCGGACCTCGGCAACGTACGCCTCTCCTCGACCGGGATCGTGCGGAGCACGATCGCCACCACGCGTGTGCCAGTGCCTGCCCCCGCGCTCGACGTTGCGCTCGGGCTCTTCCCTGGCGTCTTCGTCGGTGTGCAGCGCATCCTTTCACTCGATGCGCTCGTGAACGTGGCGTACATCCCGAATCGCGATCTTGAAGACTTCAGTATCAAGGCCACCAACGGCTCGCTGAAGCTGGGGTATGGCGCGCGGCTCGGTTTGCTCGCCGATCGGATGCTGATGCCGGCGGTCGCGGTGAGCTTCTTCCGCCGCTCGCTTCCGACGGCGAGCTTCAGCACCTCACTGACATCTTCCGTCGTTGGCGTGACGAGCAACGACAGTCTGTCACTCCAGGAACTGAGCGTGGAGAATGACGCGCTCCGGGTGTCGATCTCGAAGAAGATGGGATTCCTGGAGCTTGGCGGTGGTGTCGGTCAGGACCGGTATCGCACCTTTACACAGCTGCGCGCTCGCGTGGCGCCGTCCGTCGGACCGGCTGTCGCGGGCGCCTTCGCGCTGACGCAGGAGATCAAGCGAAATGCGGCGTATGGCTCGGTCGCGCTCAACATCTTCAAGCTGCGTATCGGCGCCGAAGCGGGGAGCACATTCGGCGGCGATAGCCTGTCGACGTTCAACACGTTCACCGACGGCAAGATCAACGAGCAGCGCCTGTTCGGTTCCGTCGGCCTGCGGCTGAGCTTCTGATCGCATGAGGACCGCGACGCGGTGAGCGACCGTACCACCGACCGCCGCTACATGCGGCGCGCGCTGGCTCTGGCGCTTCGCGGGCGTGGGATGACGGCGCCGAACCCCATGGTCGGCGCCGTTGTCGTTCAAGGTGATCGCATCGTTGGCGAGGGCTTCACCGAACCGCCTGGCGGCCGGCACGCCGAGGTCGTGGCATTGGCCGCCGCTGGGCATCTGGCCACCGGCGCCACGGTCTACGTCACGCTGGAGCCATGTGCCGGATTCGGACGAACGCCCCCGTGCGTCGATGCGCTGCTCGCCGCCAAGGTCGCGCGCGTGGTCTTTGCGGCGAATGATCCGAATCCGACAATGTCGGGCGGTGCCGAGCGGCTCCGGCAGGCGGGCATCAGTGTCGTCGGTGGGATCGAGCTGACGGCGGCCATGGACCAGAATCCCGCATTCTTCCATCGGTTCGGCAGCGACCGGCCCTTCGTGACCCTCAAGCTCGCTCGATCGCTCGATGGAGGCATCGCCGACGGCCGACGTCGGTCCGCCTGGCTGACGGGCAAAGCGGCGCAGCGCGAGGTCCACCGGCAGCGAGGTGATCATGATGCGGTGGCCGTTGGGGTCGGGACGGTCATCGCTGACGACCCGCAGCTCACCGTCAGGGGTGTCCCGCTGCCTCGAATCGCACCGGCCCGAGTGATTTTCGACCGATCCGGGAGGACGCCGCTCTCCAGCTCGCTCGTTCTGACGGCACGCACGAGTCCGGTGCTCTTGGTCGCTGAGAAGATCGGGGCGCCGACACGTGAGGCGCTGGTCGACAACGGCGTTGGCGTCTGCATGGCTCGCGGCCTTGCGGCGCAACTGCGGGCGTTGCGCGAGCTGGGCATCGGTTCGATCTACTGCGAGGGCGGGGCGACGCTGGCGGATGCCCTGCTCGCCGAAGGGATGGTGGACCGGCTGGTTATCTTCACCGCTCCCATCCGATTGGGCGCTGACGCCGTCCGCCCTCTCCAGGCTGGCACTCCCGTGCAGGCCGACGAGGCTCTGCGACACCGTCTGGTCTCGCATCGTCGGCTTGGAGACGACCTCATGGCCATCTACGACCTCACTGACAGTGTTCACCGGACTCGTTGACGACATCGGCGTCATCGAGCAGGTCCGTGCCACCGACGCCGGCCGCGAGTTCCGCGTTCGCTGCCGGTATGACGACCTGCTCGACGGCGAGAGTATTGCGCTTGACGGCGCCTGCCTGACGGTGCGTGATCACGCGCCGGGGGTGTTCACCGTGGCGGCGGTCGTGACGACGCTCGACCGTACGACGATCGGCGCCTGGGCGGCCGGTCGTCGCGTGAATCTGGAGCGCGCGATGCGGCCGACGGATCGTCTCGGTGGTCACATCGTGCAAGGGCACGTTGACGCGGTGGGGACGATCACTTCGATCGGGAAGCACGAGGATGCGTGGATCGTCACGGTGCGTGTGCCGGCGGCCGTTGCCGCACTGCTGGTCGCGCATGGATCGGTGGCTGTCGATGGCATCAGTCTGACGGTCAACGATCTCCCCGGCGAGGGGCTGCTTGGCCTGTCGATCATCGAGTACACGTGGCGACACACGACACTGTCGGATCGCATCCCCGGCGATGGCGTGCACCTCGAGTGCGACGTGATCGGAAAGTTCGTACAGCACCTGCTCAAGCCGTATCTCCAGACGCCGGAATCCGGCGCACAGATTTCACCGAACGGTCTCGGAACAGCCCTCGGCCTGTTCCGGAGCCTCGCAACATAGAGTTTACCATGCCATTCGGCACCGTTGCACAAGCCATCGACGATCTGCGCCACGGCAAAGTGATCGTGGTTGCAGATGACGAGGAGCGCGAGAACGAGGGAGACCTGATTTGTGCCGCCGAGATGGTCACGCCGGAAGTGATCAACTTCATGCTGAAGGCGAAGGGGATGATCTGTCTTGCGATGACGCCGGAACGGGTGCAGGCGCTCGAACTCGGCCCGCAAGGCAAGGAAAACACCGACGCATTCCGGACCGCCTTCACCGTGAGCATCGACGCTGATGAGCGATTCGGCGTGACGACCGGGATCAGCGCGAAGGATCGTGCGACGACCATTCGCGTCGCGGTGGATCCTGCCACGCAGCCGTCTGATCTGCGCCGGCCTGGTCACATCCATCCGCTGCGCGCCCGCGAAGGTGGGGTGCTGAAGCGCGTCGGGCACACCGAAGCGTCGGTCGATCTGGCGCGGATGGCCGGGTTGACACCGGCGGGCGTGATCTGCGAGATCCTGAACGATGACGGCACGACGGCCAAGCGTGATCAGCTCGACGCCTTTGCGACGAAGCACGGGCTCACCTTCATCACAGTCGCGCAGCTCGTCGCCTATCGCCTGCAGACCGAGCGTCTGGTGCATCGCGTGGCCAACGCGCGTCTGCCGACGGAGTTCGGCGACTTCAGGATCGCAGGATTCAGCAACGATATCGACTCGGCTGAGCATGTTGCCCTCGTCCTCGGCGATATTGCCGATGGCGAAGACGTGCTCGTCCGGATGCACTCGAAGTGCCTGACGGGCGACACGTTCCATTCGCTGCGCTGTGACTGCGGCTGGCAGCTCGAGACGACAATGGAGATGGTTGCGCGCGAGGGTCGTGGCGTGATCGTCTATCTGGATCAGGAAGGGCGGGGGATCGGCCTGTTGAACAAGTTGCGCGCGTATGAGTTGCAGGACGCCGGTGCTGATACCGTTGAAGCCAACGAGCGGCTGGGTTTCGGCCCCGACCTCCGTAACTATGGCGTGGGTGCCCAGATACTGCTGGACCTCGGCATCAAGTCCATTCGAGTCATCACCAACAACCCGAAGAAGATCGTCGGGCTGGAAGGGTATGGGTTGCGCGTGGCCGGTCAGGTCAGCCTCGAGGCGCCACCCAACAAGGAAAACTCGCAGTACCTGAAGGTGAAACGGTCCAAGTTGGGCCACCTTCCATTCACAGCAAAGCCAAATGCCTGAGTTTATCGGATCACCTGATGGGACCGGCCGACGCGTGGCCGTGATCGTCAGCCGCTTCAATGAATCTGTAACGCAGGCGCTCGGCGAAGGCGCTGTGGCGACACTGGTGGAGTGCGGTGTGCTGTTCGGCGACATCGATGTCGTCGTCGTGCCAGGGGCGTGGGAATTACCAACGGCGACCCGCGCGTTGCTGGGAACCGGACGATACGATGCCTGCGTCGTCGTTGGCGCGATCGTTCGCGGCGGGACACCGCATTTTGAGTTCGTTGCGGGCGAGACGTCGCGTGCCATCATGCAACTCGGCGCAGACTTCGAAGTCCCCATCGGGTTCGGTCTGCTGACGACGGATACGATGGCGCAGGCCGAAGCGCGTGCCGGCGGTGAACACGGCAACAAGGGCCGTGATGCGGCGTTGGCTGCGCTCGAAATGGCGGACCTGCTGGCACGTCTGGATGCCGTCGGCGTGGAGGACCCCGATGGCGAAGCCGAGGCTTGAGACCCGCGCGCGCTCCCGCGCGCTGCAGGCGGTCTATGCGTGGGACGTTCGCGGACGCGTGGACGCGCTGTCCAACGTTGCGCGCACCGTGTGGGATGACATTGGAATCCCGCGCGATGAGCGCCTCTTTGCATCGCAGATTGTCGCGGCGGTGGAGAAGGACCTCGGCCCGATCGATGCGGACCTCGAGGCGATCACGACCAACTGGCGGATGGATCGACTCGGTGCCATCGAGCGCTGCGTGCTTCGGATTGCGGCTGCCGAATTGCGTCAGATGGAAACACCTGCGCGAGTGGTGCTGCAGGAAGCGGTGCGCCTGGCGGAACGGTTTGGCTCGGAGCAGAGCGCGAAGTTCGTGAACGGCGTGCTCGACGCGTTGGCCCGACGACTCAACAAGCTCTGACCAGTGCGCCTGCTCGTCATCAACTGGCTCGACAGGGAGAATCCGCAGTCGGGTGGCGCGGAGACACACCTGCACGAGATTTATGGTCGCCTTGCGCAGCGCGGCCATGACGTGACGCTGTTGTGCAGCGGTTGGGACGGGTGCGCCCCGGAGACGGTGCTCGACGGCATCAAGGTGCGCCGGGTGGGCGGGCGCTGGAACTTCGCGCTCCACGTCGTCGGCGCCTACCGTGCCCTTCGGCGGGCTGGTGGGCGCTTCGATCTGGTCATCGAGGACATCAACAAGCTCCCGCTTTTCACGCCGCTCTGGGTGTCGGAGCCGGTCGATGTGGTGGTGCCTCATCTGTTTGGGTGGACCGCATTCCGGGAAGCAGGCTGGACAGTTGCAAGTACCGTCGTCGCGGCCGAGCGTGCCATCCCGTGGGTCTATCGACGGTGTGCTTTCACGGCGATCAGCGAGAGTACGCGGAGCGATCTGCTCGCCCGTGGTGTACCCGTTGAGCGGACGCGTGTGATCTATTGCGGCATCGACAGCGAGGCATTCACGCCACTGGCCGGATCGCGATCTTCAATTCCCATTATCGCGTACGTGGGCCGCCTGCGGCGGTACAAGGGCGTCGAGATCATTCTGCAGGCGGTCGCCGCGATGAAGGATCGGCGGGTAGAAGTCGAGATTGCGGGAACAGGGGACGATCGTCCCCGACTGGAATCGCTTGCGGCGTCGCTTGACCTGAGCCGGCGCGTGCGGTTTCTTGGATTCGTGAGTGAGGTGGAGAAGTCTGCCTTGCTCCGTCGAGCGTGGATCGTGAGTCTGACGTCTCCGAAGGAGGGATGGGGAATCACGAACCTGGAGGCGGCGGCGTGCGGGACGCCAGTGGTGGCGTCCGACTCCCCGGGCCTGCGCGAATCAGTGCTGGATGGGCGGAGTGGATTCCTCGTACCGCACGGCGATGTCGTTCAACTCGCCGACGCGTACGATCGGATCATCGCCGATCCCGCACTGGTCACCCGACTCGGGACAGCCGGACGAGCTTTCGCTGAGTCCTTCACCTGGGAGTCCGCTGCCGATCACACCGAGGCGCATCTGCTCCAACGGATGCGCGAAGGAGGGCACGCTGGTGGAGATCATTTTTCACGCGCACAACGCCACAATTCCTGAGCCCCTCAAGGGACGCGCAGAGCGCGCCGTCCTGAAGTTCGGGCGCCGCATGCAGCGGGCGGTTGACGCGGTCGTGCGATTCGAGGACGATGGGCCGACCCGCCGGGTCGAAATCGTCCTGCACGCCCCGCAGCATCGGAATCTGGTGGCGGAGGGCCGATCACGATCGTACGCGACCGCGCTCAAGGATGCTCTGGCCCGGCTCCAGGCCCAGATCCCGAAGAAGAACCCGATGCGCACGCGAGTGCGAGTCTCCGCTCTGGCGACGCGGAGCGCGTGACGACCACTCTTTCGGTCGGCCGACTCTTCGAGCGGCTGAAGGACATTCTTGAGCTGGAGCCGATTGGTGAGGCCACTGGCCTCGATCGGCGCGTGACGAGCCCGGAGGTTTCCTCCCCCGGGCTCGTTCTCGCTGGATACGTCGAGCGGTTCGTGGCCGATCGCTGCCAGATCCTCGGCGAAACGGAAATTACTTATATCACGTCGATCGAGACGACCCAGCGACTGGACGTCCTCCGGCAGTTCTTCCGGCTCCCATTTCCCTGTTGCTTCATCACCAAGGGGCTCGAACTCTCGGCCGAGTTTCTGCGCGAGGCTGCCGAGGCCGGGATGCCGCTGTTTCGCTCGCCGCTGAAGACGAACGAGTTCTACCGGCGGATCAAGCCGGCGATGGATGAGGAGTTTGCGCCGCGAACAACGTTGCACGGCTCGCTCGCAGACGTCTACGGTGTCGGTCTGTTGCTGGTCGGTCAGAGTGGGATCGGGAAGTCGGAGTGCGTGCTCGATCTGGTAGAGCGCGGACATCGGATGGTCGCTGACGACATGGTCATCGTCCTCAAGCGTGGCAACGACGTGCTGATCGGCAAGGGCCACGAGCTGCAGCGTCACCACATGGAAATCCGCGGTGTTGGCCTGGTGGACATTCCGGCGCTGTTCGGCATTCGCGCCGTCCGACAGCAGAAGCGGGTCGAGGTGGCGGTGGAGCTGGAGCTGTGGCGCGGCGATGCGCACCTTGATCGGACTGGACTCGATTTGGAAACGACAGAGATTCTCGGTGTGCCGATTCCCCGCATTCGTGTGCCATTGAATCCCGGGAAGAACATCACGGTGATTCTCGAGGTGCTCGCGATGAACCATCTGCTGCGCTACGCTGGTGTCAATCCGGCGGAGCAATTCAACGAACGGCTGATCGCCCGGATGCGCAACGCCTCGGACTCACGCGCCGCGACGCGCGATGTCGAGGTGCGACGCTACTTGCAGGAAGACAATGAGTGAACCAGACGTTCGCCCGGCCGCGCTTGTGATCGGGCATCAGGACTTCGCGGTCGGTCTCGTATCGGCGGTCACTGCCATCACGGGTCGTACCGACCTCTTTCGCACGGCGAGTAATTACGGTCTGGATACCCGTGCGACCGAAGCGATGTTGCGGGAGGCGATCGCCGACGGGGTGACGGTGATTTTTTCGGACCTGCCCGCCGGCTCGACAACGATGGCCGCGCGCCGCGCGCAGCGTGACTATCCCGATGTCACGGTGGTGACGGGGATCAGCCTTCCGGTTCTCCTTGACTACGCGTTTGCGGCGCCGGGTGCCGCCAATGCCGCCGACTCCGCGGTTGAGAAAGGGCGCGCAGCCATGATGGTGACACGAGGACCCGCACGTGCCGATTGAACTGCATCGCATCGATGACCGTCTGATACACGGGCAGGTGGTGGTCGGCTGGGGCCAACCCCTCGAACTGCGCTTCCTGGTGCTGGTCGACGACGAGGTCGCCGCCAGCGAGTGGGAGCAAGAGCTCTACCGGATGGGTGTGCCCCCCGACATGCGCGTGGAGTTTGTATCGGTTGCGCAGGCGATTGAGCGATACTCGGCATTCGCGGCCGATCCCAAGCCGGGGATGCTGCTCACCGGCGATATCGACACGATGGCGCGCCTCTGTGCGGCCATTCCTGCGCTGCGGCGCGTGAACCTCGGCGGCGTGCATCACCGCGCCGGTCGCGCCCAGAAACTCCGCTACATCTTCCTGACCGGCGCCGAGGAGTCCGAGTTGCGCGCAATGGCGGCCAGTGGCATCGAAATTTCAGCGCAGGACGTTCCGGCCGCACGCGTGATTCCGCTGGCGACCGTGTTGGCTGGCGAGGCACTCGCGTGATCGTTGATGTGCTGGTGCTCGGACTGCTCGGTGCGCTTCTCGGGCTGGACGTCGTGAGTTTTCCGCAGGTGCAGATCTCGCGACCGATCGTGGCCGCGACGCTTGGCGGCGCCTTCATGGGCAACGCCGGGGTGGGGATGGTCTGCGGGGTGCTCCTCGAACTCTTCGCGCACGAGACACTCCCCTTCGGCGCCTCTCGGTATCCGGAGTGGGGCTCGTCGTCTCCGATTGCGGGCGCCGCTGCCGCTGCAGGCGTGGCCGCGGGCGGAAGCGCACCGATGGCACTGCTTTTTGCAGTGCCCTGCGGGTTGCTCATCGCGACGTTCGGCGGGTGGACGATGGTCAAGCTGCGCGAACTGAATGCGCGACTCGCACGGCGCCGCCTCGACGCACTCGCACGCGGATCGGCGAGGACGGTGGCGGGCCTCCAGGTCGCAGGTGCGACGGCGGATCTGGCGCGCGCTGGCGGCGTGTCGCTGATCGGCGCGATTGGCGCGCTCCCACTCGCCAGGTGGATTGCTTCCCGGCCGGCGCCACTCGCACCCTACGCGATGCCACTCCTGGCATCGCTCGGCGGCGCGGTGGCGGCCGGTGCCGCCTGGAAGATGTTCCATTCGACCTCCGGCACCCGATGGTTCGGGCTTGCCGGACTGACGCTGGGGACCGTGCTGGTGGTCTGGCTGACGCGATGACGAGTGCCAAACCGCCGCTGACACCGCTCTCGACGCCGCTCTCGACGCCGCAGGTGCCGAACCCGCAATTGTCGCCATCAATGCGGCTCGCCATGGTGCTGCGGCTGTTTGCCGTGCAGGCATCGTGGAACTATGAAATCCTGATCGGCAACGGGATCGGTTTCTGTGTCGAACCCGCGCTGCGCCAGCTGCCCGGTGGCGTGGGTGGCGATCAGTATCGTGCCGCGTTGGCGCGACAAAGCCAGTACTTCAATGCGCATCCCTATCTCGCAAGCTTTGCCGTAGGCGCCTTGGCTCGCGCAGAGCTCGAGGGTCAGCCGGCGGCGCGGATCGAGCGGTTCCGGACAGCACTTTGCGGTCCACTGGGCAGCGTCGGCGACCGTCTGGTCTGGGTCGGACTGCTGCCCACCTGTTCCTTCGCGACGTTGCTGCTGTTCGGGCTCGGCGCGTCGCCGCTGGTCTGCGTCATCGTCTTCCTCTCGATGTACAATGCAGGTCATGTCGCACTGCGGTTGTGGGGCTTGCAGATGGGATGGGAGAAGGGGTTGGCTGTTGCGGCAGCGCTCGGTCACCCGATTCTTCGGGAAGGCCCCGTGTGGCTCGCACGTGCCGGAACGTTTTTCGCCGGCATGGCCATCCCATTGACCGTCATGCGCCTCGTCGACGGCGGGGGATTGCCACATATCGGCATTACGCTGCTGGTGGCGGCGATGGGTGCAAGTGCGTTGGTCTTGTTCCACGGTCGCGTGGAAGGGTGGCGACTTGCCCTCCTTGCAGGGTTCGCGGCGCTTGTCCTCTTCCTCCTCCGTCATGCCTGAGCGCACAGTCGAGATTCTCAACCGCAACGGGTTGCATGCGCGACCGGCGGCCGAAGTCGTCAAGACCGCGGCCCGCTACGTGGCGTCGGTCACCATCGTGCGGGATGATGTCGAGGTCAACGGCAAGAGCATCATGGGGGTGATGATGCTGGCAGCGGAGTGCGGCTCATCAATCGTCATTCGCGCTGATGGGCCGGATGCAGATGCTGCCCTCGACGCGCTGGTGCTGCTGGTTGCCGGCCGCTTCGGAGAGCATTGATGGAGCGGATGCTGCGCGGCTTGCCGGCCTCGCCGGGCATCGTCGCCGGACCAGTGCACCTGCTGCGATGGGAAGTGCCGGACGTGCCGCCTCGCATCGTGACGGAGGCCGAGGTGCCGGGCGAACTGGCGCGATTCCACGACGCAGTCATGCGCGCGCAGGAGCGGCTGCGCCAGGTACGCGACCGCGCTGCGCATCAGGCCGGCGTGGAAGAGTCGAAGATTTTCGAGGTGCAAATTTCGATCCTCGATGATCGCGCGTTGAACCAGGAAGTCGAGGGGTTCATTCGCGAGAGGCGCGCGGCTGAACACGCGTTCGATCTGGTCATGCTCGAGTGGCGCCGTCGTTTCGGGCGTGCGTCCGCCCCGATGCTCCGGGAACGGATCGGCGATCTTCTCGATCTGCACATCCGCGTGCTCGGTATACTGCTGGTGCTTCCTGACAGCGATCCGGTGGATCTTCCCAAGGGGAGCAATGCGATTCTCGTCACGCACGACCTGACACCGTCGCTCACGGTGCAGCTCGACCGTGAGGCCATCGCGGCGATCGCGACCGACGAGGGGACCAGCACCAGTCACGTGGCAATCCTGGCGCGGTCGCTCGGCCTGCCCGCCGTGGTCGGACTTCGCGATGCGACGATACGACTCCGCGGCAGCGAACGCGTCGTCCTTGACGGCACGACCGGTGTGCTCGTAGTCAACCCGACCGACGAGGAAATCGCGCAGGCCCGTTTGCGGGCTGAGGCCGCCGCGATTCTGGAGGAGAGCCTGCGCTCGCAGTCAGATGTCGCCGCGCAATTGCGAGGCGGGGAGCGCATTTTTCTCAGGGCGAACGTCGATCTCCCCGAGGAGTCCGAGCTTGCGGCGCAGAGTGGCGCAGACGGCGTGGGGCTGATGCGCACCGAATTCGTCGTGCTCGGTCGGACGTCGATGCCTGACGAGGACGAGCAGTATCGGGCTTACCGACGTGTGGTCGATGCGTTCAACGGCAAGCCGGTCGTGATTCGCACCTTCGACATCGGCGGCGACAAATTGCCGGTCGGCGGCTTCCCGTCTGAAGCCAATCCGTTCCTCGGCTGGCGCGCCATCCGCATGTGCCTCGATCAGCCGGAGTTGTTCCTCGTGCAGCTCCGCGCATTGCTGCGGGCCGCGGCACACGGTGACGTGCGGATTCTGCTGCCGCTGGTCGTCAGCGTGGATGAGGTGCGGCGGACCCGTGCACTGATCGCTGAGGCCGCGCGCACGCTGAACGAGCGAGGCGCGGTCTTTCGTGATCGGGTACAGGTTGGCGTGATGATCGAGACACCAGCCGCCGCCGTTGCTGCCGACACTTTCGTGAACGACGCGGACTTCTTCAGCATCGGGACGAACGATCTGGTGCAGTACACGCTCGCCGTGGACCGGGGCAACGTGAATCTGGCGGCGCGCTTCACGCCGCTGCACCCGGCCGTGCTGCGGCTGATTCAGTTGACCGTCGACGCGGGGAAGCGGCATGGGCTGGAAGTCGGCGTCTGTGGCGAGATGGGGTCGCATCCGCTGACGGCGTTTGTGCTGGTCGGGCTCGGTATCCGGAATCTGAGCGTTGCCCCGCGCGCCGTTCCGCTGATGAAGCGCATGCTGCGCAGCGTGTCGCCGGAGGCCGCCAGAGAGGCCGCCGAGGCGGCGTTGGCGTCGGCGACGGCGGCTGAGGCGGAGCGAATCGTCCGTCGGCTGCTGCTGGCGGCCGCGCACGACCTGTCACCTTCAGAGCTCGGGTTGCTTGGCTCGGAGACAGGGGATATTTTGGGGTACTCCGTCTAACATATAAAGAAGTCTTTATGTCTTTCTCTCACCCCCGGGCCCGTGGCTGAACGCAATCTCTTTACTTCCGAGTCTGTCACCGAAGGGCATCCGGACAAGGTCGCGGACGCGATCTCCGACGCGGTGCTGGACGCTATTCTGGCCAAGGACGAAAAGGCGCGTGTCGCCTGCGAGACGCTGGTGACGACCGGGCTCGCCGTCGTCGCTGGTGAGATCACGACCTCGGCCTGGGTGGACATCCCGTCACTCGTTCGCCGCACCATCACGGCAATCGGCTACGACGACCCGGAGTATGGGATTGACGGCCGCACCTGCGCCGTCATGAGCACGATCGACAAGCAGTCCCCTGATATCTCGCAGGGCGTGGACACCGGTGGTGCTGGGGATCAGGGAATGATGTTCGGCTACGCCAGCGATGAGACGGCGGAGTTCATGCCGATGCCCATCACGCTCGCGCATCGCATCACCGCGCGCCTGGCCGAGTTGCGCAAGTCGAAAGCGATCAAGTGGCTGCGGCCGGACGCCAAGAGCCAGGTGACGATTGCCTACGACGAACAAAATCAGCCGGTGGGTGTCGATACCGTCGTCGTGTCGACGCAGCACTCGCCGGATGTTTCGCAGAAGACCATCCGGGAGACGGTGATCGAGCAGGTGATCATGCCGGTCCTGCCAGCGGAACTGGTACAGCGAAAGATCAAGTTTCACATCAATCCGACTGGCAATTTCGTCATTGGCGGGCCGCAGGGTGACTGTGGCTTGACCGGCCGGAAGATCATCGTCGACACGTACGGCGGCATGGGCCGACACGGCGGTGGTGCGTTCAGCGGCAAGGACCCGAGCAAGGTCGATCGCAGTGCGTGCTACGCGGCGCGCTGGGTGGCGAAGAACATCGTCAAGGCGGGACTTGCCCGGCGCTGCGAAGTGCAGGTGGCGTATGCCATCGGTGTCGTCGAGCCAGTGTCGATTCGCGTCGAAACTTTCGGTACCGGTATCGTCCCGGACGTCGAGATCACGCGCGCCGTCCGCGAAGTCTTCGATCTGACGCCGAAGGGCATCACGACGGCGCTGGACCTGCGCAAGCCGATTTACAGTGCGACGACCGCATATGGCCACTTTGGTCGGACGCCGGGACAGGTCAGGCACGTCGATGTCACGACAGGAAAGCCGTCGCGGTTGTACAATACGTTCACGTGGGAACGCACAAACAAGGCCAAGGAACTGAAGGCCGCGCTGCGCTGAGCGGTCGGCAGCGCCGGCACCCGCGGGTGCTGCTCGTGCTTCAGGCCTCGTGGCCAACCTCCGGAGGGAGTCCATGATAGAGATGCGCGTGGCGCGGCTCGGCGTGGACAGTACCGCCAATACCTACGTCCTGGTCTTGCGCGAGCTGCATGGGCCGAGGGTATTGCCGATCTGGATCGGGCAGCCGGAAGCAGAGTCGATCGTGATGGAGCTGCAGGCGGTGGCACGCGAGCGCCCGATGACACACGATCTGGTCAAGCAGATCGTGCTCGGACTCGGTGCCACCGTTCGGCGCGTCGTGATCAGTCGGATCGAACACGGGACGTATTTCGCGGAGCTCCAGCTGCAGCGCGATGATGCGTTGATTTCGGTCGATGCCCGGCCCAGCGACTCGATTGCCATTGCATTGCGCACAGGTGCGGCCATCTTTGCCGCGGACGACCTGTTGGTTACGCTCGACGATGAGGATCAACCCCTCGTGCCACCGCCGATTCCCGACGGTGATCGATCCACAGGCACCGACATGAGCCCGGATGAACTCAAGGCGTACCTCCAGCGACTTCGACCCGAGGATCTCGGCAAGTTCATGCCGTGACCATGGGCCGCAGTCCACGTGGCGATCGGTGCGCCGTGCAGGCGTGCTGTGCCTGATGACTGCGATCCCCGCGCTGGTCGGTGCACAAGCCCGTGCCGCCGCGCGCGACACGATGCCCCAGCCAGCGGCGCTGCCGACCGGTTCCCGCACCGTCGAGGGGCGTGTTGTGCGTCCTGGGGCCGAGGCGTTCGAGCCGGTCACTGGCAGTTGGGTGACGCTGCACCGTGTCGGGCGTGATCGAGCTGGCCCGCTCGATTCCGTGCGGACCGGTCTCGATGGCTCGTACCGGTTCGCGTATCAGCCGAGCGGCGCTGCCGATGCCATCTACTTCGTGTCGGCCAGCTACGCTGGCATCGCCTACTTCTCCTCCGGATTGGCGCAGCCGGCGGTCACGGGACAGGATGCCGAGATTCAGGTCTTCGACACGACTTCCAGCGGGATCCGTCTCACGATTCGTGGCCGGCACATCATCCTGTCAGCCAGCACCGGCGGCACGCGGCGTGGATTGATCGAAGTCTTCGAGATCACCAACGACTCGAGTCGTACGCTGATCGGCGTCAACGACAAGGCGCCGACCTTTCGCGTCAGGATTCCGCAAGGCGCGCAGGATTTCAAGGTGGCGCAAGGGGACGTACCCGCTGATGCGGTCACGAGCGTGGATGGAGAAGTCCTGGTGCAAATGCCGTTCGCGCCGGGGTTGAAGCGACTCTCGTTCTCCTACTCGGTCGATGCCGATGCGTTCCCACTCAAGCTGCCGGTGCAGTTCGCGACCGGTGTGCTCGAAGTGCTGGCCGAAGACCCGCAGGCGACGGTGAGCGCGCCGCGCATTGCGGAGACGGCGCCGGCATCGATCGATGGTCGTAATTTCCGCAGGTTTCTCGGGAACAGTGTTCCGGCCTCCGGCGTCCTCGAAATGGACTTGCCAGGCAGCGGCCAGGCGCAGAAGACACGGATCGTCATTTCGCTGATCGCGGCGATTTCGCTTGCGATGCTGGTGTCGCTGGCGCGTGCCTTCGGTCGTCGCACGGCCCCGCGTCCCGGCAGCGGAGCCGCGGCGGCGGCCGCCGCCGATCGCGAGGCCGAACGCCTCGCACGGCAGATCGCCGATCTCGATGCGAAGTTCGAGCGTGCCCGCGACCCGGATGACGCGGAACGGACGGTCTACGAAGACGAGCGCGCGCGGTTGAAAGGCGCATTGACTTCGGCGCTGATCAGCCGCGACGAGATGCGGTGATGTCAGTGCGCGCCACATCCGTCTGATCATGCCTGCCGTGCACCGTCGGCCAGCGGTGCTGTGGGTCGGTACCGCGATCGCGCTCATCATCCTGATCGTCGCCAGTCTGGCGCTCGGGGCGGTGCCGATCGAGCCGATGCAAGTCGTGTCCGCCCTTGCTGGGAACGGGGATCCTCTCGCCATCACGATCGTGCGCGAGCTGCGCCTGCCGCGCGTTGCGCTGGCGGTGCTGGTTGGCTGCGCCCTCGGCAGCGCTGGTGCAGCGCTTCAGGGCACGCTGCGCAATCCGCTGGCGGAGCCCTATCTGCTGGGCGTATCGGGCGGTGCGGCGGTTGGCGCGGTGATCGCGTTCACGCTCGGCGTGACCGCTGCCGGGATCGTGCCGCTCGCGGCGTTTGCCGGAGCGGTCGCTGCTGTCGCGCTGGTGCTCGGCCTTGCCCGGGCCGCTGGCGCGGTGCGTGATCCGCGAACGCTGTTGATGGCGGGCGTCGTGATCGGCGCCTTCGCGAACGCGATCATCATGATCATGTTGGCTGATGTGTCACCGGAGAAGGTGCGCGGTGCGGTCTGGTGGATGGCGGGGAGCGTCAGCGATGCGTCGTGGTCACGCGTTGTATGGCTCCTCGCCTACGTTCTCGTCGGTCTGACACTCCTGCTTGCCCGCGGCCGCGTCCTCGACGTGTTGTCCCTGGGAGAGGACTCTGCGTCGGCACTGGGCGTCGATGTCGGCCGGGCGACGCGTGAGGTCTTCCTTGTCAGTGCCCTGCTCGCTGCGGCGAGCGTCGCAGCCGCTGGGCTGGTCGGCTTCGTGGGGCTGGTCGTCCCGAACATTGCACGTGCCTTTGGCGTCGTTCGGCATCGATCGCTTATTCTGACTTCCGCGCTCGCTGGCGCCGCGTTGGTCTTGCTGGCCGACCTCCTTGCCAGACTCGTCCGCGCGCCCCTCGAGCTCCCCCTCGGCGCGATCACCGCGCTGATCGGTGTACCGGTGTTCCTGACGCGCCTGCGGCGGCTGCGGTGATCGAGACGCATGGGCTGGAGTTCGCTGACGTCACGCTCGCGTATTCGCGCGGTGGGGCCGACGTCGTGAAGAACGTGTCACTCGTCGCCCAGCCAGGCAGGATCACCGCGATCGTCGGCCCGAATGGCAGTGGCAAGAGCTCGCTCGTGCGTGGGGTGCTCGGCCTCATGCCGGAACGGAGCGGACGCATACTGGTCGGGACGGTCGACCTGCTGCGCGCACCGCGTCGTGCGGTCAGTCAGTTGGTCGCCGTCATGCCCCAGCGTGAGTCGCTGGCGTTTCCGATGCTCGTGCGCGACTACGTCGCGCTGGGGCGATCACCCTTTCAGGGGGTGTGGGACGCGATCGCGGATCATGACGCATCACTCATCGAGGGTGCGATGCGTCGCGCGGATGTTGCCGGTTTTGCTGCCCGCCGCACCGATGAACTGTCCGGCGGCGAGTGGCAGCGCGTACGACTCGCTCGCGCGCTGGCGCAAGACACGCCCATTTTGTTGCTCGATGAACCAACGACGTTTCTCGATATCGCACACGAAATGGCAACCTTCGAGACGCTCGCGCGAGAGGCTGGAGGAGGGCGGACGATTGTGCTCGTCAGCCATACCCTCACGCTCGTGGCTCGTTTCGCGGATCAGATGATCCTGATGCACGACGGGCGCGTCGCTGCGGCGGGAACGCCACGCGAGGTCATGAACGCTGCGACGCTCGAAGCCGTGTACGGCTGGCCGCTGGTGGTGTCTCACGATCCGGCAGTTGGCGCCCCGACGCTGGTGCCGCTGCGTCGTCCCGGCTGATCGCCGGTAGGCGGTCCGATTGCGGTAGATTCTGGCTGTGCCCCCCATCGTCACCACCGCTATCGTCCTCCACGCGTTCAACTACAGCGAGTCGTCGCGTATCCTGCGACTCGCAACGCGCGCGGCCGGCGTCCAATCAGTCCTCGCTCGCGGCGCGCGTGCCTCGCAGCGCCGCTTCGGTTCCGCCATCGACCTGTTTGCCGAAGGTGAAGTCCAGTACGAGTCTCGTGCGGGGCGAGACCTGCACACGTTGGCGCGGTTCGATGTCGTCCGGTCTCGGGTTGCACTTGGCACGTCGCTCCCGCGGTTCGAGGGGGCGTCGGCCCTGGCAGAGGTCATGCTCCGGGTGGCCGGCGAGGACGACACACCCGAGTATGGGTTTGACGCGTTGCGGGACGGTCTGGATGCGATTGCGATCGACGACAACGCAACCGTGGCGACCGTCCGGGCGGTGTGGCGTGTGCTCGGAACGCTCGGATTCAGCCCGGGGCTCGACGCCTGTGTCCGGTGCGACGCGGAACAGCCGACCGAACGTGACGTCGCCTTCAGCGCCGAGGCTGGAGGCATTCTCTGTCCGGTCTGCGCGGAGGCGGTGCCGTCTCGTCCGCTACCGGCCCATGCGCGCATGCAGATCCGGCAGTGGCTGGAGGCGAACTCGGCCCCCACCAGGCCGCTGGATCAGCCCACGGAGCGGGCGCACAAGCGACTGCTCCGGATCTTCGTGCATGCGCACCTGACGGATGGGAGGCCCCTTCGGGCGTTTGATGCCTGGGCCGCGGTGTGACGCTTGCACCGTGTCCGCGCGCGCGCCAGAGTGGACCGCTGAGACGGATCAGTCGCCGGAGCCGTCGGTTCCTTGACGAGGGCCCCGCGCTGTCCTAGGCTCCTCCTGAGGCGCAGTGCTCTCTTCCCCCGTTTTCGAGGTCGATCAGCAACCTTCTCTCGTTCGTTTGGAGTGTGGCATGTCTTGGCGGAGATTCGCGCGGCTATTGGCCGTGTGCCTCGCCGCCGCACTGCCTGGAGCCGGACTTGCCCAGACGTTGGTTGTACCGGCTCAACCGCCGGTGCGACTTCGCCCGGACGGGTTCGACCTCGGGCAGAGTTCTCCGAATCCGACGGCTGGCGAGACTCGATTCCCCTTTTTCGTCGGGGATCCGCCTGACTGCCGGGATACGAAGCGTCAATTCAGGGTGACGCTGCGGATCTACAACCTCCTCGCCCAGGAGGTTGCTGTTGCCACGCTCGCCGGACCCAATGGCGAGCTGGAAGGAGCGCGGCGGCTGAATGGAGTGATGCTGACCTGTCGTCAGTATCAGGGGTATTGGGATGGACGAGTGGAAGGCACGCAACGGGATGCGCCCGAGGGCATCTACCTGTTGCGGCTCGAAGTGAACGGCAGGGCGATCGTCAAGAAGTTGCGAGTACGCCGATAAGAGCGCGTTCCGTTGATTCGGGCGCGCTCTTTTCGTGTCCCGTTCAGTTGCGCACAGAGAGAATCTTCTGCGCCTTCAGCTCAATCGCGCTCCAGAGCCGCCTTGCGTGTGCGGGGTGTGCGGTGAGCTCGCCCGACAGTCGCTCGAGTTGAGAGGCCGTGACGGCGCGCTTCCGCAGCACCGCCTCCCGTCGTTGCGCGCGCAGTGGTCCGGCGAGGTTCGCGGCGTCCGCGACCGCCTTGAGTTCACCCATCACCTGCACGAACGCGCTGTCGGACATCCCGAGATCTGCCGTTCGGCTGCGGCACGCCGACAGACTGAGCAGGAAGAACAGGCAGACTGGGGTGACACGGGGTGCGATCGGCATTCGGTGAGCGTATCGACGACACCCACCGCAGTGCAAGGCCTGCCAGCCCGGCGGAACCTCTGCCATGGTGGCTGCCGTAGTGCTCCGTGTCCGGCAGGCCCGCATGGCCTTCTGGTTGCACGCAGCCTTGCACATACAGGTATCGTGTCGCGTCACCCCTGAGCCCCTATTTGCCCGATGCTGAATCCTGATCGCCTTACCATCAAATCCGGCGAGGCCGTGAACGATGCGGTAGCGCTCGCGCGCCGCGCCGGCAATCCGCTGGTCTACGATCTGCACCTGCTCCTGGCGCTGATCGCGCAGACGGATGGCATCGTGGTGCCCCTGCTCCAGAAGGCCGGCGTCAAGGTACCTGAACTGAAACAGCGCGCGGAGGTCGACGCCGCCCGGTATCCCAAGCAGAGCGATGCGCAGCCACAGGTGTCACGCGAGCTGAACCAGGTGTTTGATCGTGCCGATGCCGACGCCAAGGCACTTGGCGATGACTACGTCAGCACGGAGCATTTTCTCCTCGCGCTGGCGAATGTGAAGGGGACCGACAGCCGCGCACTCCTTGTCGACCTCGGTGCAACCAGTGAAGCGCTCGCCACCGCGCTGAAGGCGGTCCGTGGCACACACAAGGTGACGGATCAGTCACCGGAGAATCGCTATCAGGCGCTGCAACGATACACGCGCGATCTCACCGAGAGCGCACGTGACGGCAAGCTCGATCCCGTCATCGGTCGGGACGACGAGATCCGGCGCGTCATACAGGTGCTGTCGCGTCGGACGAAGAACAACCCGGTACTCATCGGGGAGCCTGGCGTTGGCAAGACGGCGATCGTGGAGGGCCTGGCCCAGCGGATCATCAACGGCGATGTGCCGGAAGGCCTGCGCGGCAAGAAACTGCTCTCGCTCGATCTCGGCGCGCTCATCGCGGGCGCGAAATTCCGTGGCGAGTTTGAAGAACGGCTCAAGGCCGTGCTGAAGGAGATCGTCGATAGCCAGGGTGAAATCGTGGTGTTCATCGACGAGTTGCACACCCTCGTCGGGGCGGGGAAGGCGGAAGGGTCGATGGACGCCGGCAACATGCTCAAGCCGATGCTCGCACGCGGTGAACTCCGCGTGGTCGGCGCCACCACGCTCGACGAATACCGACAGCACCTCGAGAAGGATGCGGCGCTCGAGCGCCGCTTTCAGCCCGTGATGGTCCCGGAACCGACGCTGGACGACACCATCGCGATTCTGCGAGGGCTCAAGGCGCGGTACGAGTCGCATCATGGGGTGCGTATCACCGACAGTGCGATCGTGGCGGCCGCGACCCTGTCGAACCGCTACATCGGTGACCGCTTTCTGCCCGACAAGGCGATCGACCTGCTCGATGAAGCGGCCAGTCGGCTGCGCATCGAGATCGACTCGCTGCCTCAGCCGATTGATGAAGTTGAACGGCGCGTGATGCAGCTCGAGATCGAGCGGCAGGCGATGCAGAAGGAGACCGATGCCGCAGCGCGTGAAAGGCTGGTGGCGCTGGAGCGTGAGCTGGCGGAGCTGAAGACGCAGAGCGCGACGATGAAGGCGCAGTGGCAGCAGGAGAAGCAGGCGCTGGGCGACGTCGGGCGCATCAAGCAGGCGATCGATCAGGCGACGACCGATGCCGAACACGCCGCGCGAAGCGGCGATCTGCAACTGGCGGCGGAAATCCAGTACGGGCGCATTCCCCAGCTCCAGCGCGACCTGACGGAAGCGGAATCACTAGTCTCGGTGCGCGATGGTCGTCGTCGCTTTCTGAAGGAAGAGGTGGGTGACGACGATATCGCCGCAGTGGTGGCGAAGTGGACGGGAATCCCGGTGCAGCGGATGCTCGAGTCCGAGCGTGAACGCCTGACGAAGCTCGAGGACGAGCTTTCGCATCGTGTCGTCGGGCAGCGAGAGGCCGTGTCGGTCGTGGCGAACGCCGTGCGACGTTCCCGGGCCGGGCTGCAGGATCCGAATCGCCCGATCGGCAGCTTCCTGTTCCTCGGCCCAACCGGGGTGGGGAAGACCGAGACCGCTCGTGCGCTGGCGGATTTCCTCTTCGACGACGAGCGGGCGATGGTGCGCCTCGACATGTCGGAGTACATGGAGAAGCACGCGGTGGCTCGCCTGATCGGTGCGCCACCAGGGTATGTCGGCTACGACGAAGGGGGGCAGTTGACCGAGGCGGTGCGTCGCCGACCGTATTCGGTGTTGCTCTTCGACGAAATCGAGAAGGCCCATCCTGATGTCTTCAATGTGCTGCTGCAACTGCTCGATGACGGTCGTCTCACCGATTCACAGGGGCGCACGGTCGACTTCCGGAACACGGTCGTGATCCTCACGAGCAACATCGGAAGCCAGGTCATTCTGGAGCGGTACAGCGAGGACTGGGCGCTGGTCGAGGCGCAGGTCCTGGGCATGCTGCGCCAGCAGTTCCGTCCGGAGTTCCTCAACCGCATCGATGACGTGGTGGTCTTCCGGCCCCTGGGCGAGGAACAGATCGCGGAAATCGTCGACCTGCAGCTGGTCAAGCTGGATGCGATGCTCGGGGCGCGAAAGCTGAGCATCACATTGACACCGGAGGCGAAGAAGATGCTCGTCGGCGAGGGGTACGACTCGGCCTTCGGTGCGCGGCCGCTGAAGCGTACGATTCAACGCATGGTGCAGAATCCGCTGGCGCTCGCCTTGCTCAACGGCACCCTGCACGATGGTGACGTGGTCGTGGCATCGCCTGGGGACGGGAACACCCTCGTCTTTACCCGGCAGGTCGCGGAGCCTGCGACGGTCCCCGCGACGGCAGGGCAGGCGTGAGTCAGTTCGCGCGTCCCGGCGACGAAGCGTGGATGCGCGTGGCACTGGCGGCGGCACGGATCGCCGCCGAGGCGGGTGAAGTACCGGTTGGCGCGTGCGTGGTTGCCGGCGACGCGTTGGTCGCCGTGGCCTCGAATGCCATGCGCCAGGACGGCGACGCGACGCAGCACGCCGAGCTTCGCGCGTTGCGGGCTGCGATGTCGGCGCGTGGCGCGGATCGTCTCGACGGGTGCACGCTCTATGTGACGCTCGAGCCGTGCGCGATGTGCGCGGGGGCGCTGGTGCTGGCGCGCGTCGATCGGGTGGTGTTTGCGGCGTGGGATCCGAAGGCCGGCATGGCCGGATCGGTCGGTGACGTGTTGCGGCATCCTCGCCTCAATCATCGCCCGGAAGTGGCATCTGGCGTGCTTGCAGACGAGGCCGGAGAGCTCCTCCGCCGGTTCTTCATCAGTCGGCGCGGGTCGGGGGATGCGGTCGCGTCCGTTGACCCGCTGCCCGGAAGTGTCTAGACTCAGCGGCTGCGCTGGTTCGTCAGCGTTGTTGGACAGGTGTCCGAGTGGTTGAAGGAACCGGTCTCGAAAACCGGCGTGCCGGAAACGGTACCGTGGGTTCGAATCCCACCCTGTCCGTGCAGGAGCGCAGGTCGAGCTGGATCCGGGCGCCGCGTCGCATTGGCGTGGGCGCCTGGTGTGTTTCAGGGCTGTATCTGATGAGGACAGGTGGCCGAGCGGTTGAAGGCGCACGCCTGGAAAGCGTGTGGGCTCGAAAGGGTCTCGTGGGTTCGAATCCCACCCTGTCCGTGTTCCTTCATTTCCCGGCGTCTCGGCTGGTTCGGCGCGCCGGGGCACTTCCGTCGGTGACGCGCGTACCAAGGCATCATGCTCTCCGCACAACTGACGATGACGCCGCGCCAGGCCCGCTGGCTGGCGATTCTGCTGGCGTGTTCTGGTCCGCTTTCGAGCGGCGCGCAGACCGCGGCGCCTCCTGTCACTGCCGTGACCGCCTCCGCGGGCCCAACCACGCCCGTCGAGTACGCGCGCAAGGCGCAGGCTGACTTCGAACGCGCGAGGCTCGAGAGTCTGGGCTTCAGCTCCGGCGGTGCCACGTCCGAACCTGACGTCCAGTTCGGGAGCATCTTTTACTGGAACAACAACAACGATGTGCCCCCGCGGCCGGAGCGTCCCGAAATCGGCACGGCCCGCCGCCGCTTGCTCGAAGCGCTGCAGGCAGCCGGGCAGGCCGTACCCGCCGATGATTGGGTCGCTGGTCAGCGCGTGAAGTACGCGGTCGAGGCGAAGGACATGGCCGCCGCGACCGCCGCCGTCACCGAGTGCAAGGGCACACCGTGGTGGTGTGCTGCGCTGACCGGCTTCGTCAAGCACGAGGCGAATGACGCACCGGGTGCTGAGCGAGCATTCAATGGGGCACTGGCGCTGATGCCGGACGCCCAACGGTGTCAGTGGCAGGATATCTCGCCGTGGCTGAAGAAAGCGGACAGCCTCGCATTTCTTGCGAAGAGTTGCACCGACCGCCTTACCTACTCTCAGCGCCTGTTCTGGCTGGCCAAGCCCTTTGCACACCGCGACGGCAACGACCTGCGAAACGAGTTGTTCGCGCGACGCACCTACAACGCAATCGAGGTGAACACGGCCACGGTCTATGGCCCGTGGAAGCCTGAGTTTGGCGACTCCCAGCTCCGGTACGGCTGGCCGGTCGCATGGTCGCGACAGAACACGATCGTCAGCCGCGCAGGGCAGATGGTCTCGAGCACGATCGGGCATGAGCGGACGCCGAGTCACGACTTCATGCCGAGCCCGGCGGCGCTCGCCAATCCCTTGACTGCGACTCCAGCAGACTACCCGTTCAATGCCCGGTACGCGCAGATGCGCTACGGACCACGCTACGCACCGGGTGGCTTCCAGGACCTTGGCGGACAGGTGGTGCGGTTTCGGCGTGGTGATTCGACGTTGCTCGTCGGCGCGTATGTCCTTGACGGCAAGGCGCGCTACGAGCGTGGAAAGACCCGCGCGGCCCTCGTCCTCGAGCGCGGACCGGCCGAGCGCGTGTCGCGGATTGTGAAGGATGGGCAGCCGTTGCGCGGCGCGATCGAGACCAACGCCGGGGTGTTTCGCGACACGCTGCTCGCGAGCATCGAGATTCTCAGCGAGACGCGGAAGTTCGCCGGCCGCTTCCGGACGGGGGTCGTGGCGATCGAGCCGAATGCGATGCTGTCGGACCTGTTGCTCTTGTCCGTGAAGGCGTCCGACGCGGCGTCGGCTGGACTGGCGGGGGTCGCCACGCTCGAATCGGTGCTCACGTCAGCACTTGGTGGCACGAACATCGGCGATGGTCAGTCATTCGGCGTCTTCTGGGAGTACTACGGGAATCCGGGGGCAACGGTGACCATTTCCATTGCGCCAATGGATACGGCCGGCGGCTTCCGTCGTCTCGGATCGCTCTTTCGCCTCGGTGGCGTTGCTGGCGGCGGGGCTTCGCTGCGGATTCCTGATCCAGCGCAGCCCGATGGCGGCCCTGGTCGACGCTTGACGCTCACGATGCCAGAGGTCAAACCCGGCCGCTACCGCCTGGCGATCGACGTGACTTCGCCAGGCGCGTCGCCCGCCCGTCGGGAGATCACAGTGCGCGTCCCGGAAGGCCCACCCGCGGCAATGCGCTGACGACAAGGCGCACCTGGCTGACGGGGCCTTGGCCGGTTTTCCAGCGCGTCCGGTGCCTCATGTCGTCGATTGGCGGCAGATTACGATTCAGTTTGGCTCCCTCGCTCTATTGACGCGGCCCGTTCCGGCGGCGAGCTTCGGCCCTGATATACCCAACGGATCTCGTGGGCGGGCCGACTCGACGCGTTAGTGTGGCGTGCTCACTCTCGCAGTGAACCGGCTTGCCTCACCCACACCCAGAGGTGCTGAGTGCAGATTTTCTCCGTACGCCGTCTCCTGCCTGCCATTGCGAGCCTGATTGTCGCCGCAGCCGCAGCCGCGCAGGGCGGATCCCTCACCGGTCGTGTCACGACGAAGGATGCGGGACGTCCGCTCGACAATGCCAGAATCTCACTGTCGGATGGCGCCCGGACGACGGGCGTCGCGACCAGCGGAGGGACCGGCCTCTACGCGATCCCGAACGTTGCGGCCGGTACGTATACGGTGACGGTGAGCCGCATCGGGTACCAATTGCAGCGCTTTCCCGGCATCGCGATCCGTGCCGGGCAGCCCACACAGCTGAATGCGGTCCTCGACGAAATCCCGACCCAGCTGAACCAGGTCGTCACGACGGCCTCCCGCAAGCCGGAGAAGGCGCTCGACGCACCGGCACAACTCTCGGTCGTGACGCGCGAAACGATCGAGCGCAAGCCGTCGATCAGTGTCGCCGATCTGGTCAAGGGTCAGCCCGGCATTGACGTCTCGAACGGTGGCATTGCACAGTCGATGATCGTGGCGCGTGGTTTCAATAACGCATTCAGCGGGGCGTTGCTGATGCTGCAGGATTACCGGTTCGCCGGCGTGCCATCGCTCCGCGTCAACGTGCCGTATCTGTCACTCGGCCAGTCGGAAGACATCGAGCGCGTGGAACTCCTGCTCGGTCCCGCGTCGGCACTCTACGGCCCCAACTCCGGCGCCGGTGTGCTGCACGTCATCACCAAGTCGCCGTTCTCGTCCCAAGGCACGACGCTGTCGGTGCAGGGTGGCCAGCAGAGCATTTTCCGCGGCGCGATCCGGCATGCGGGCACGGCGGGCAAGCGCTTCGGCTACAAGCTGAGCGGCGAGTACATGAGCGGCGAGGACTTTCAGTACAAAGACCCCGGCGAGCCGGTGCAGATCTCGCGCCCCCTGACGCCGGGCGGCACGCGGCAGCTGGTCGCGAACAAGCGCGACTTTGGCTTCGAGCGGCTGAACGGCGAAGCCCGCATGGATATCCGTCCGACCGACAATTCGGAGTTCATCACCACCGTCAGCATGACGAAGATTCCGAGCGCGATCGAGCTGACGGGCGCCAATGGTGCGTCGCAGATTCGGAACTGGACCTATCAGAACTACCAGCAGCGGGTGCGCATCGGCCGGTTCTTCGCCCAGGGCTTTGCGAACATCAGCAACTCGGGCAATGAAAATGGCCTGGATTCGCGCGGAACCTTCCTGCTGCGCAACGGCCAGCCGATTGTCGACAAGTCGCGTGTCTTTACCGGTCAGCTCCAGCACGGCTTTGGGCTGAATAATGGCGCACTGGACTTCACCTACGGTGGCGATTTCATCAAGACCAATCCGCGGACCGAGAATACGATTAACGGCAACAATGAAAAGGTCGACGATGTGACCGAGTTCGGAGGCTACGTGCAGGGCAAGGCGCGTCTGAGCAGCCGCGTGGACTTTCTGGCCGCGTTGCGCGTCGACAAGACCAGCGTGATCGACGGACAGTTCGTCTCGCCGCGTGCGGCACTGACGTTCCGGACGACGGAGAATCAGTCGCTGCGCTTCACGTTCAATCGGTCGTTCAACACACCGGCGAACTTCTCGTTCTTCCTCGACCTCGCGGCAACGCCGGACATTGCAGGCTTCCGCCGCAATCCAGGCTTGACGCCGTTCAACCTGCCCACGTACGATGCCATCGCGACCGGCAACCGGCCGAAGGTCGGCATGCAGTTCGATCGCACCTGCGGCGCGACCAGTGGGTTTGGCAGCCTCTGCATGCGTTCGCCGTTCATCAACAACGGCGGCACGGTGGTCGGTGCGAGCGCGGCGGCAACACTGCCGGCGTTCGTCACGTTCCGCCAGCCGGTGTTCGCCGGCGCACTCGCCCAGGGTTACGCACCGGCGCTCGCCGGCCTGTCGGCCCTTGGTCTTTCACCAACCGCGATCGCCGGTCTGGCTCAGACGCTCGGTGGCGCAGTGGCATCGCGCCTCGCGACGAACGTTCCGACCAACGCACAGATTGGAACCGTCGGTCGTCTCGGCAGCGCGCTGATCGATCCGAGTGCCGTGACGGATCTCACGCCGTTGAACGCATCTTTCGACAACACGTTCGAGGTGGGCTACAAGGGCCTCGGTATGGCTGGCAAGCTCTCGTTCGACGTCAGCGCGTGGGGCCAGCAGCGCGGCGGTGGTGCCATCACGGCGTCACTGGCGACGCCGTGGATCTTCGCCAACCCGGCGCAGACCGGTGCCTATGTCGGCGCGCAGGCTGGCGCCGCACTGGCCGCAGCGATCCCGGCGTATATCACAGCCGAAGTCACCGCAGGGCGCCTCTCGCCGGCGCAAGGGACCGCCCTTGCCGGCGCGCTCGGCGCGTCTGTCCCCGCGCTCGCCGGTGGTGCTGCCACGAACCTGACACCGTTGCTCGCCGGCATCCCGCTCGGCACCATTGGATTCACGGACGCGGTCAACACGAACTACAACCTCCGCGCCACCTACCGCCGGGTGGATAAGACGATCAACGTCTGGGGCGCGGACGTTGGACTGTCGTACCAGTTCACGAATGACTTTGCCATCGACTGGACCGGTAGCCTTGTCAACCGCACCGTCTTCGATGAGCTGCAGGTCGGTACGTCTCCGCTGTCGCTCAATGCTCCGGGTGCCAAGACAACGGTCACCGCGCGCTATCAGGGCGTCGAGAGCGGTCTCGGCTTTGAGGGTCGCTGGCGCTACACCGACGCGTTCACCGTCAACTCCGGTGTGTACGAGAGCGGTGTGCTGAACCCGAGCGGTGCCGGCCCGTTCCAGTATCCGCCCGTCGCCGTCAGCAACCAGTTCGACGTGCAGGTCTCGAAGCGCTTCGCCACCGTGGGCAAGGGCGTGATCTGGAGCCTGAACGTCCAGAACATCTTCGACAACAAGGTTGCCACATTCGTTGGTGTTCCGGCCCTCGGCCGGTTGGCGCTCACCAAGCTGTCGTATACGTTCTGAGTGCTTCGGTTCAGGACGCGCGGGGCGGTTCGCTGGTCGCGAACCGCCCCCCAGCGCAACACCCCATTTCGGTTACGCCGGCGATGTCGCTGCTTCTCCACCCAGGATCGCCGCTGGTGATCGGACATCGCGGCGCAGCGGGCGTACGTCCCGAGAACACGCTGCCCGCGTTCCAGCACGCGCTCGATCTCGGCGTCGATGCGGTCGAGTTCGACGTGCGTGTCACCGGCGACGGGGTTGCGGTGGTGCACCACGACACCAGTACGCAGCGGACGTGCGGTGATCACCTGCTGATCGAGCATGCGAGCATCGGCGCGCTCCGTCGCCTGGACGCGGCCGCATGTTTTGACGGAGACTTTCGCTCCTCGCGGCGGACGCCGATCCCGCTGCTGGACGAGGTGCTCGATCTGACGCGCGCGGTCCCCGTGATCATCGAATGCAAGACCGCTGAGGGAGCTCCAGCCGTGGTCGATGCGCTGCGGTCGCATGGAGCAACGGAGCGCGCCGTCGTCGGGAGCTTCCTGAACGGTGCGATGCGTTTCGTTCGTGCCGCAGCCATACCGAGTGGAGCATCTCGGCGCGACATGATCGGGATGATGCTTCGCGGCATCACCCGGATGCCACCGAGGCGGGTGCCCTTTGCAGCGATGTGCCTCCCCGAGGTGTCGTCGGGGCTCAGGCTCCCGATCGAGCGATTTGCCGCGTGGGGCAGGGCGATCGGCGTGCCGGTGCACGTCTGGACCGTGAACGACGCGGCCGATGCGCATCGCCTGTGGGATGCTGGCGTGACGGGAATCCTGACCGATGTCCCCGGACTGATGCTCGCCGCGCGGGCCGCGCGCGCGATGCGCTGACGGTCGCGGCTTCAGTTCCGGCCCGTGGATTGGCATATTGCTCGCTGATGACACCCTCACACACGATCCTGGACGCGCGAGCCTGCGAGCGCACGTTGCGCCGCATGGCCGACGAAATCGTCGAGCGCACCGACGGCACCGAGTCGCTCGTCCTCGTGGGCATTCAACGCCGCGGGGTGCAGCTGGCAGCACGACTCGCATCGTTGATCGAGGAGCGCGGAGGGAAACCGGTGCCGCGTGGAGCACTCGACATCACGTTGTATCGGGATGACCTGCAGACCGTCGGGCCGCGCCCGTTGGTTGGCGCGACCGAGCTGCCAGTGGACATCGATGACAAGCAGGTCGTGATCGTCGATGACGTGCTGTACACCGGCCGGACGGTTCGCGCCGCGCTCGACGAACTGGCGGACTTCGGCCGACCAGCGAGAATCCTGCTGGCGGTCCTGATCGATCGTGGTGGTCAGGAGCTGCCGATTCGCGCCGACGTGATCGGGAAAGTCGTCACGGTGCCTGCCGGGTCGCAGGTCGACGTGCGGGTGGCTGAACTGGATGGTGACGATACGGTGGTCGTGAGCCCGGCCCGGTCGCGCGGCGCATGACGGGACTCGGCAAGGATCTGCTCGACCTCGAATCGCTGAGTGCGTCGCAGATCACTGCCATTCTCGATACCGCGGAACCACTGAAGGCGATCAGCCTCCGTGCGATCAAGAAGGTGCCCACGATGCGCGGCGCGACCATCGTGAACCTGTTTTTCGAGGCCTCGACACGTACGCGCGTGAGCTTCGAGTTCGCCGAGAAGCGGATGTCGGCCGATGCGGTCAACGTGGCGATCGGCAATTCGTCGGTGAGCAAGGGTGAAACGCTGGTCGACACCGCGCGCAATCTCGAGGCGATGAAGATCGACATGGTCGTCATTCGCCATCAGGCGAGTGGTGCCGCCCGCTTCCTGGCTGAGCGGATCGAGTCGAATGTGATCAACGCCGGCGACGGCACCCATGAACACCCGACGCAGGGATTGCTCGACCTCCTCACGCTGCGCGACCGGTGGGGGTCGCTGGAGGGTAAGCGCGTGTGTCTCTGTGGCGATGTGCTCCACAGTCGCGTGGCACGATCGAACATTCACGGCTTGCGCAAGCTCGGCGCCGAAGTCGCAGTCTGCGGTCCACGATCGCTGCTCCCGAATGGTGCGGAAGATGCGCTTGGTGTGACGGTGTTTGATCGCATCGAAGCTGCCATCGAATGGGCTGACGCGCTGAACATCCTGCGACTGCAACTGGAACGCATGACCGCCGGATACATCCCCTCCCTGCGCGAGTACAATCGTGTCTTCGGCGTGACGCGCGAGCGGCTCGAGCGCGCGCCACGTGACCTCTTGATCCTGCATCCAGGCCCGATGAATCGCGGCGTGGAGATCGACTCCGATGTCGCCGACGGACCGCACAGCCTGATCCTGGATCAGGTGACGAATGGTGTTGCGGTTCGAATGGCGGTGCTCTACCTGTTGCGGGGCGGTCGCCCCGACCTCGCAGCGGCCGGTTCGGCCGCGGGAGAATGACGAGCGAATGACGACACGCCCCCTGCTGCTGACTGGCGGCCACCTCCTCGATCCGTCGATCGGCCTCGATGGCGTCGGCGACCTGTTGCTCATCGATGGTGCCGTGGCGTCCGTCGGCGGCAACATCGCCGGACCCGAGGATGCTGAGCGCATCGATTGCCGCGGCCTGCATGTCACGCCCGGTTTCATCGATGTGCACTGTCACTTGCGTGAACCAGGCCGCGAAGACGTCGAGACGATCGCGACCGGTGCCCGCGCGGCGGCGGCAGGCGGTTTCACCGCGGTCTGCGCGATGCCGAACACGGATCCGGTGACGGACAATCAGGCCGCGGTCGGGTTCATTCTCGCACAGGCGGCCAAGGCCCAGGCGTCACGCGTCTATCCGATTGGCGCGATTTCCGTCGGGATGAACGGTGTGCAGCTGTCGGAGATGGGTGAGATGGTTGCCGCAGGCGCCGTCGCGGTGAGCGACGATGGCCGACCGGTCGTGAGCGCACAACTGATGCGCACCGCGCTCGAGTATGCCCGGACGTTCGGTATCCCGGTGGCGGATCACTGCGAGGAACCGACGCTCGCGCATGGCGGCGTCATGAACGAAGGCGTGATCAGCGCCAGGCTTGGACTGAAGGGCATCCCGTCCGAGAGTGAGGAAATCATGGTGATCCGTGACATTCTTCTCGCGCGGCGCACCGGAGGGCGCGTGCATCTCTGCCACATGAGCACGTGGGGCAGCGTCGAACTGATTCGCTGGGGCAAGGAACGGGGAATTCCGGTGACGGCCGAGGTCTGCCCGCATCACCTGACGCTGACCGAGGAACGTGTGCGGCAGTATGACACGAATGCGAAAATGAACCCGCCGTTGCGTACCCAGCGCGACGTCGACGCGCTCGTTGCGGCGCTCAAGGATGGGACGATCGACTGTGTCGCGACGGATCATGCGCCGCATCACAACGACGAGAAGAATCGGGAGTTCTCTGATGCGCCCAACGGGATTGTGGGCCTCGAAACGGCGCTGTCCGTGCTCATGACGTGGTTGGTGGCACCGGGGACGATCTCGCTCGCGCAGTTGGTCGAGAAACTCTCGTGCGCGCCAGCTCGTGTCTTCGGCCTGCCCGGTGGAACCTTGCGCCGCGGTGCGATTGCGGACGTGACGGTGCTCGACGCGGGGGCATCATGGACCGTGCAGGGCGGCGACTTCCGCAGCAAGGGACGCAATTCACCCTGGCTCGGTGCAACGCTGACGGGTCGGGTCGCGCGGTGCATTGTCGGCGGGCGTCAGGTACACGTCCGCGACGTGAGTGCGTGACCGGCGCATGACGTCGACGTCACCGCGCGGCGCGCGTCTGCAGGCGCCGTTTGCAACGCGGGAAGCACTGGTCCGTGTCTGCCACGCGCTGTCGGCACGAGGGCTGATCGCCGGGCAGGACGGCAACGTCTCGGTGCGCATCGATACGGACCGGATTCTGGTGACGCCGGCGTCGTTCGCGAAAGGGTGGCTCGATCCGGACGATCTGGTCGAGGTCTCGCTGGACGGCACGAGGCTCGCGGGTCGCCATCGTCCGTCGAGCGAACTCGGCTTGCACCTTGTCGCGTACCGTGCGCGGCCTGACATCGCAGCCGTGGTGCACGCCCATCCCATCGCTGCGACTGCGTTCACTCTCGTCGGCGAGACGATTCCGGAGGGGGTCCTGGCTGAACTGATGCTCTCCGTTGGCCCCGTCGCCCTCGCACGATACGCGCAGCCGGGTACCGAAGAGCTCGGCACGATCGTCGCGCCGCACTTCATCGGACACGACGCCGTGCTCCTCGCCAATCACGGCGCCGTGACGCTCGGGCGAACGTTGGACGCGGCACACTTCGCCATGGAGAGTCTCGAACACGGGGCGCGGATTCTCCATCTGGCGCGACAACTCGGAGGGGTGGTTACGTTGGATACTGCAGCGTGCGACGCGCTGCGGGCGGCCCGGCGCAGGGCGCGCGACGATGCGGCGACTGGTGCCGCGCTCAAGGAGACGACAGAATGACTGACGTGACGAACGCGCTCGAAGCAGTCGGTGCACTGCTCGGCGAGCGATCGAAATTCGAAGGCTGGGTCGCCGCGCTCGCCAGCAAGAGTGATGTGCCTGCGCATGTGCTCGAGAAGGTGCGCGCTGACTACATCGGTCGTCTGCGAACCGTGCTGCAGGCGTTCAGTGCACACACGCCCGCCCTCGACTCGGCGCTCGCCGAACACCAGGCGCGCGACGCCTCGCTTGCGGCACAGGAGAAGGCGTGTCGCGATGAGCATGCAGAGGGCGAACTCCGTCACATGGTCGGCGAATACGACAGCGCACAGTGGGATCAGGTGCGAATCGGTCACGAAGCGCTGCTCGCTCGCCTCGCGAGTGAACGACAGGGGATTGCAGCGGACCTCGCGAACGTCCAGCGCAGTCTCGCCGGCACTGCCGAAGCGGCGCAGCGTCTTCGCGCACTCGGCGGGGACGCTGTCGCACCAGCCTTCGCCCCGCGCGATGAATCGCCGACTCCGGCGATTCTGGCGGCAATGCAGGAGACCGCCAGCGCGCCAGCGATCCCTGCGCCTTCTCCGATGACGCCGAACACATATCGCGCAACGCCGGCAGCCCCACCGCCAGAGTTGATGGATCGACGCACACAGCTGGATGACCTGGGCTTCCTCCGGAGTTCGCCGCGGTCCGCGCCGCAAGAAAATGGCGTCGACTACCAATCGGCGCCCACCGCGGTTGCCGCGCGTCCGATCGAGCCAGGAGTGCTTCGCATCGTCCCTGATGAGTCAGCCCCCGCCGCACCTGCTTCAGCCGCACCGGTTGCATCGGCTGTCGACGCCGCGAAAACGCTGCGTTGTGCCGAATGCGGCACGATGAATTATGTGACTGAGTGGTATTGCGAGCGGTGCGGTGGCGAGTTGGCCGTGATCTAGCGTTCGGATCACGACGGGTTCGGAAATGCAAACGGGCGAACCATTTGGTTCGCCCGTTTGCATTTCCGACTGCACCGCTTCCTCGAATCAGGCCGCGGCTGCAGCTGCGCGCTTTGCCATCCGGCTCTTCTGCCGGGCAGCGGCGTTCTTGTGGATCAATCCCTTGCGGGCTGCACGATCAAGCAGCGTGGTAGCCACACCACGCACCTCGGCCGACGCACCCTCAACCTTGGCCTTCTTGAGGGCGGTGCGCAGCGCGGAGTGCTGCGCGCGATTGCGTGCCTGAGCGGCACGCGACTTCCGCATATTCTTCTTCGCGGAGGCGATATTCGGCACCGAAGACTCCAATTCAGAAAATGAACACGATTCGCCCGTGTTGGACGAACCGCTAAAGATAGACGGCAGCAACGAGCTGTCAATCTTCCCGGCGATCTTGGCCCGGAGGCAAGGGCCTCTTAGCTTGCCATGCTGGTCTGGTTCGTGCTTGTGGCCCGCTGTCGCCGGGGCACGGCTGCGCCTCCGCCCCCCGTTGCCCCGAGCCGTTCCTCGTGCCCTCCTCCCTCGACGCCCATCCAAGCTCCCCCGCGTGCGCCGGCGTGACCGTCGCGCGGGCGTTGCGGTCGGCATGAGCACCGAGACCACGACGATGGCCGAAGTGGAGGCGGACGGGACAGCGCCAGACCCGGCTGTGGAGCAGGACGCACCCGGCCTGCTGGCGCCCGAGCCGGTGGCCCCGGTGGGTTTTCTCGTGGACCTGCCCGCGTTCTCCGGGCCGCTCGACCTGCTGTTGTCGCTGATTCGCGACGAGAAGGTTGACATCTACGACATTCCGATCGCTCGGATCGCGAAACAGTTCCTGCTCCGGATCCGTCTGCTGCAGCTGAACGATGCGGCCGAGTATCTCGAGCTGGCTGCGCGGCTGTTGCGCATCAAGGCGCAGATGCTGCTGCCGCGGCATGGTGAAGCGGAGACGTGGGAGGATCCGCGCGCGGAGCTGGTGCGGCGCCTGCTCGAGTATCAGCAGATGCGTGAAGTGGTGGACATTCTCGAGCGCCGCGGCGACGAGCGTCGGAGTCGGTTTGCGCGTGCGTATCTCCCGGAGTCCGGTGAGCTCGCGTTGGCGCCGCTGGCGCTCTCGCTTGGCGAACTGCTGACAGCGGTTGACCGTATTCTCCGGGTCACGAAGGAACCCACGGTGCATACCGTGGTCGCGCGGACCCTCGATGTGGCGGGCGCGATTTCGATGGTGCGGAGTCTGATCGCGACCCGGCGCAATGCGCGTTGGGGCGAGTTGGTGGCACGCGATGCGGAGCCGTGGCAGATCCTGTCCATGTTGCTGGCATTGCTGGAACTGGCGAAGCTGGGTGAGTTGCGACTCGCCCAGCCGCGCCCCTTTGCGTCCGTTGAGATTGAGCATGATTCCACTGGCGAAGTTGCTTGAAGCGGCGCTCTTTGCGAGCGCACGACCGATCCCCGCTGATGAACTGAGTGCGCTGGCGCCGGAAGCCAGTCCAGCCGAAATCGCGTCTGCGCTGGATACGTTGCGTGAGCACTATGATGTGGACGGGCACGGAGTCGAACTGGCCGAAATTGGCGGCGGCTGGCAGATACTGACACGCGCCGAGTACACGGAGGCGATCGAACGTGCACAGCTCGCGGCACGGCCACAGCGGCTGTCAGCGGCGGCACTCGAGACGCTCGCAATCATCGCGTATCGCCAGCCGATTGGCCGCACCGAAGTGGAAGAGATTCGCGGCGTCGCCGTGGGCTCGATACTCAAATCCTTGCAGGAGCGCGCGCTGATCGACGTCGTAGGCAGGGCCGAGGGACTCGGACGACCGTTGCTGTACGGCACGACGTCGCTGTTTCTCGAACAGTTCGCACTGCGGCATCTGGAAGAGCTGCCGCGTGCCGATGAGCTGGCGATTGCGTTGCGGCCGTCGCCGCAGCCGCTGTGACCGGCCGTCCGCCGCGCCGCACCGGCACCGGGAAGGCACCGCCCAAGCCGCGCGGCGTCCAGCCGCCAGGCCGCCCGCCGGCGAAGGGAACCCGCACGCCGCTCGGACCGGAAGCGCGCGACCCTCGCAAGCGGAGCCCACGGAAGAAGCCGGCGGGTCCCGGGCCGCGCGCGGAAGCTCCGCTGGCACCGACCGTCGTCAAGACGCCGAAGGACGCCCGTGAAACGATGCGGTTGCAGCGTTTCCTCGCACGGGCGGGCGTGACGTCGCGCCGTCAGGCAGAGACGCTCATCGCGAACGGGCAGGTGACGGTCAACGGGACAGTCGCGACGCTCGGCTCGAGCGTCGATCCGATGCAGGACATCGTCATGGTTGATGGTGCGCGGGTTCGCATGTCGGAGACCGTGACATGGCTCGTCTTGAACAAGCCGGCGGGCGTCGTCACGACCCGCACCGATCCCGAGGGGCGCGATACGGTGTTCGATCTGGTCCCGAATGTTCCTGGCCTCACCTACGTCGGCCGGCTCGATTACATGACCGACGGGGTCCTGGTCATGACGAGCGATGGGCGAGCCGCGCACGTCCTGACCCACCCCAGCCGCGAAGTGTCCCGCACCTATGAGGCCGTCGTACAGGGGGCTGCCATGGCTGCGCTGGACCAGCTGCAGGCCGGAGTGGAACTCGATGACGGGCTCGTGTTAGTAGATGCAGCGCATGTGGACAAACTGGGCCGCAGCCGGTGGTTGCTGACGCTGACGCTCCATGAGGGACGAAACCGGGAGGTTCGTCGTCTCTGTGAGGCGGTTGGTTTGTCCGTCGAGAAATTGACACGGGTCAAGTTCGGGCCGGTCGCACTCGGCGATCTGGCGAGTGGCAAGTGGCGCGCACTGACGCAGACCGAGTTGCGCGGGTTGGCCATCCGTGGTGGCGTGCAGAAATAGGTGCGCGGCCGGGCCGGACACAGATCCTCACTTTCAGGCTGGAGAACGCGAGCATGACGGCGGTGCCACTTCCCGCGACGGCCCCGACCGGGGTGGCAGCGGTGCAGGCGATTCTGACGCAGGTGGCACGACGGGTCGTGGGGCAGGACGCCATGGTCGAGCGTCTGCTCATCGGACTGTTGACGGGCGGACACGTGCTGCTGGAAGGCGTACCAGGGTTGGCCAAGACGCTCACCGTGCGAACCTTGGCGGAAACCATTCACACCACCTTCCGCCGCATTCAATTCACGCCTGATCTGCTGCCCGCCGATGTTGTCGGCACGCAGATCTTCGATCAGGCGTCGGGGGAGTTCCGAACCAAGCGCGGTCCGATCTTCGCGAACATCGTGCTCGCCGACGAAATCAATCGTGCTCCGGCCAAGGTGCAGGCGGCGCTGCTTGAGGCGATGCAGGAGCGCCAGGTGACGATCGGTGGCACGACGTACCCGCTGGCCGAACCCTTCCTCGTGTTGGCGACGCAGAATCCGATCGAGCAGGAAGGGACGTATCCGCTGCCTGAAGCGCAGGTCGATCGGTTCATGTTGAAACTCCGCGTTGAGTATCCGACGCGCGCGGAAGAGAAGGAAATCATGCGACGGATGTCATCTGGTGAAGACATCCCGATTGCGGTTGCGGCCACGCCACAGACAATTCTTGCCGCCCGCAAGGAAATTGCGGCACTGCATCTCGACGAACGCATCATGGATTACATCGTCGAACTGGTGCACGCGACCCGCGTGCCAGCCGAGGCGGGACTCCCCGCGCTCGCGCCGCTGGTCGAATACGGCGCATCGCCTCGCGCGACCATCGCGCTGGCGCAAGCATCCCGTGCGCATGCGTACCTGCGTGGTCGCACCTTTGTGCTGCCGGACGACGTCAAGGCGATCGCGCCCGATGTGCTCCGGCATCGCGTGGTGACGACGTTCGAAGCAGAGGCGCAAAGCATCACCAGTGACGAGATCGTGCGCCGGATTCTGGCGGCGGTGGCGGCGCCGTGATCCTGCCCTGGCGCCGCTCCGCCCCCGCGGTGCGACCGCCGGCTGCGACCGCCACGACGGCCCTTGGGGCGCCAGCGCCGCTCGAGCTTCTCGAGCAGGTGCGCCGCCTCGAATTGCGGATGCGCCGACTCGTCAATTCCCGCTTTGCTGGAGACTATCGCTCCGTCTACAAGGGGCAGGGCATGGAGTTCGCGGAAGTGCGCGAGTACCAGCCCGGCGACGAAGTGCGCAGTATCGACTGGAACGTCACGGCAAGACTGCAGAAGCCCTACGTGAAGCGGTACGTCGAGGAGCGTGAGCTGACGGTGCTGCTGCTGATCGATTGCTCGGCGTCCTCACACTTTGGAACCCGAACCCGGTTCAAGGATGATGTGGCGCTGGAGGTGGCCGGCGTTCTGGCGCTCTCCGCGCTGCGCAACAATGACCGCGTGGGTGTGGTGGCGTTCACGGATCGGGTGGAACACGCCGTTCCGCCGCGCAAGGGACGCCGCCATGGGCTCCGTCTGTTGCGCGACCTGCTGTCACTGCGACCCGTTGGCAGGCGGACCGATATCACGCTGGCATGTGAACAGGCCCACCGCCATCTGTCGCATCGATCGCTGATCTTCGTGATCTCCGACTTCCATGATGCACAGGCGGAGAGTGCGCTGCGTCGTCTCGCAGCGCGGCACGAAGTTGTCGTCATCACGGTCGATGACCCGGCCGAGCGTGCCCTTCCGGCCGCCGGAGTGCTCGTTCTGTCCGATCCCGAGACCGGCGAGCGCCTCGAAGTCGACTCGGGCAACGCCGCCTTCCGGACACGGTATGCCGCCGCCGCGAATGCCGCCGAGATGGAGCGCACCGCGATGTTTGCTCGCAGCGGTGTCACGACAATCCGGCTGCACACGAACGAAGGTATCGTCGAGCCGCTCCGGGAATTCTTCCGCCGTGCCCGGCCCGGCGCGCGCCGACATGCCTGATCCGCGGATGGTCGTGATCGGGGTGGCGCTCGCCGCACTGGCGACGAGCGCCGGGGCGCAGTCTCCAGTGGATTCACTCGGGCGCGTGACGGCGCGGGTGATCCCCGACACCGTGACGGTCGGCCAACCATTCGTGGTGTCTCTCCGTGCCATTCCTCCCAGGGGTCGGCAGGCCGTCGCACCCGCCGTGCCGGATACCGGTGGACTGGTGGAACCCCTCGATCCCGCGAACGTCACGCGACGCGGTGACACACTCCTGGTGCGATATCGGTTGATCGCGTGGGAACCCGGCGTGTTGACCATCCCGCTCGGGCCCGTCCTGATGCGGCTCGACTCCAATGAAGTCTCGGTGCCCGTCGATGTCCGTGTGGTGGTCGCGTCGGTCCTTCCGGCCGAAGCAGCCAATCGCGTGCCGCGGAATGCGCGGGAGCTCTTTCCCGTGTCCGCGCGCTGGTGGGAGCGGTGGTGGCAGTGGACGCTGGTGCTGATGGCAACGGTCGCTGCGGTCTATCTCTTCGAGCGGTGGCGCCGCCGTGAGCGCACCCCGGTCATCGATACGGCATCGCCGCTGGCCGAGGCGGAGGCGGCATTTGCGCGGCTCGAGGCGCGACGATTGCTCAGCGCGGGTGAAGGCGGGCGGCACGTTGCGCTCTCGGCGGAGATCGTGCGCCAGTACCTTGCGAGCGTCGAGCCAACGTTGGCACTGGCGCTCACGAATGCTGAGTTGCTGGATGCCATCGCTCCGATTCCGGGTATGCCTGACCGCCAGTTGGCCCAGCTGCTGGATCAGGTGGATGCCGTTCGCTTCGGGGGCACGCGTGCCGACGATGCGACGGCGCAGCGTGTCGGTGGCCTGTCCCGCGCCCTGGTGCGGGATATTGATCGAGTGCGGTCCGCGATGGCCGAGCAGGCTGCGCCATGATGGAGAACTTCCAGCAATGGCTGTCCGGCCTCGGGATCGCCATCGGCGCGCCTTGGGCGCTGCTGGCCCTGCTGGCACTGCCACTGGTCTGGTGGGTCCGGCGGACGGTTGCCGTGCGCGCGATGCCGTTCGCGTCACTCGACATCGTCGTGCGAGCGGCGCCGAAGCCAAGTCGCGTCCGCCGGTGGATGCTCCGGCTGCGATTGACCGGGCTGCTTGGATGTGTACTGGCACTCGCACATCCGTATGGCCGCGGCGGCGAACGGCGCGAGACGCGCGACGGTATCGACATCATGCTCGCCTTCGACATCTCGAGCTCGATGCTGGCCGAGGACTTCCAGCCGCAGAACAGGCTCGAAGTGGCGCGCGCGAAGGTGAAAGAGTTCGTCACGCTGCGCGAGTCGGATCGGATCGGCGTTGTCTCTTTCTCCGGTGAAGCCCTCACACAGGTGCCGCTGACGGCGGACCATCAGCTCGTGCTGGCCGCCATCGATCAGTTGCAGCCGGGTCAACTGGAGGATGGTACGGCGATCGGGACTGCGATTGCGACGGCGTCAAATCGCCTGCGGGCCTCCGGCAGCAGATCACGCGTACTCGTACTGCTGACGGATGGCGTGAACAATCGCGGGCAGGTTGACCCACGCACGGCGGCACGCGCGGCCGCCGCCTTTGGCATCCGCATCTACGCGATCGGCGTGGGCACCGAGGGAATGGCGCCAGTACCCGTCGGTCGCGGGTTGTTCGGCTTGCGCTACGAGACGCAGCGCGTCGAAATCGACGATGCGCTGCTGACCGAGGTGGCCACGGCAACCGGCGGGCGGTACTTCAGGGCGAAGGATGCGGCAGGCCTCGCGCGCGTCACACGGGAGATCGACCGCCTCGAGCGGACACCGACGCTCGCTCGCCGATCACTTCCTCGGTCCGAGTGGTACCTGGTGCCAGCGGCGATGGCCCTGGGTGCGTTGCTGCTCGAGGCATGGCTGCTGCTCCGCCGGGGGCCACTCCCATGAACTCGTTCGTGCTGCAGGGACTCGACCTGTTCGCCCGCGTCTGGATGCTGCCATTTGCGCTGGCCGCGGGTCTGACCGTCGGCTGGATTGGGTGGCGCATTGACGCCCGGCGACGTTCGAGGCTCGCGCAACTTGGCGACGTGTCGGTGCTCGAACGCCTGGTCCCGGGAAGGGCGGCCGGCCTCGGGTCGGCAGCTCGCGCGATCCTGCTTGGCCTCGCTGCAGTGTGCCTTGGCGCAGCACTGGCTGGCCCCCGGTGGGGTACGCGCGCTGAGCGTCGGCGAGATCTTGGTGTGGACATCGCGCTGGTGCTCGACGTGTCCGCATCGATGTTGGCCATGGACGAGGGCACGTCACGTCTCGATCGCATGAAGGTCGATGTCCGCCGGTTGCTGGCGACGATGCCGGGAGCTCGAGTTGCGCTGATTGTCGTGGCAGGGCGTGCCTATACACTCACACCATTGACGCCGGATCATGACGCGCTTGGCCTCTTTCTCGATGGGCTCGATCCGGGGATGGTCAGTCAGGGAGGGACCGCTCTCGCGGCCGGCGTGGCGCAGGCGACACAACTCCTGGGCGTGAGTCCGGATGGGGGTGACCGGGCGATCGTGGTGATGAGTGATGGCGAGACGTGGGACGACGAAGGGACGATCGCGACCGCTGCCAAGGCGGCTGGTGATGCCCGGCTTGCTGTCGTCACCGTTGGCTACGGCAGTGCGGCTGGGGCAACGATCCCTTTGGGTGATGGGAGCCTCAAGCGTGATGTTGATGATCGCCCCGTGATCACGCGCGCGAACAGCGTAACCCTGGAAGGCATCGCACGACTGGCGGACGGTGTTTTTGTCGACGGCGGCTCGGCGGATCGTCCGGGACGCATCCGTGCCGCGCTGCGTCGGCTGCGGCAAACAGAGCGCGTCTACAATGCCGGCACGTCGCCGATTCAGCGGTACGCCCTCTTCCTCTGGCCGGCATTCCTCCTGCTGTTGTGTGACGCCATCTTCGCGGAGCGTGGGCGTCGGGCGGCGAACGGAACGTTGGTGGTCGCGCTGGTGACCATCGCGTCGCTGTCGCTCGCGCCGACGTCCCTCATGGCGCAGTCGCCTGGAGAACCGTCCGATGCGATCGGACTCTTCAAGCAGCGGCGATTCACCGATGCGGTGCGCGTCTTACGAGACAGAATCGGGAATGGTGATCGGACGCTGCGCAGTCAGTACAACCTCGGAACGGCGCTGCTTGAAGCGGACTCGCTCGCAACCGCATCCGACGTTCTTGATCGGGTCATGACAATCGCGCCGGATGCCGAACTGCGATACCGGGCCCTGTTCAATTTCGGCCTCGCCAATCTGCGCCGTGCTCGGTCGATGCCGGAGAGTGGTGCGGCACCATACTTCGCGGCGGCCGTCGCCGCCTACAAGCGAGCCTTGCGGACGCGAACGGATGATGCGGATGCCAAGTGGAATCTCGAACTGGCGATACGCGAACAGCAAAAGGGTGGCGGCGGTGGCGGCGGCGGATCTGGTGGCGGATCTGGTGGCGGCGGCCAGCAACCGCCACCACCGATGCCACCACCGAGCAAGGGACAGCAGGAACTCGACAAGCAGCGCGCCGAGGCCGTGTTGAACAGCGCCGCGCGCGACGAACGCGACGTGCAGACTCGGCGCCAGCGCGACGGGCAGCGGCGTGAAGCAGCGGTGGGGCGCGACTGGTGAGCATACCACTCGGTGTCTTGCTGCAGATCGCGGTCTCGGTGCAAGTCGCCGACACGATTCCAGCACGGACTGCGGTGCCATTGACGGTGCGCGCAACCGCGCCCGGAAACACGGCGCCGAGGCTCTCCACGCCGAGTGCCAGCGGGGCAGTCTTTCAACTCGTGGCGGATGTCACGCGTCTCGGCGGCGGCTTTGGACAAGCCATCGCGACACGAGAAACGCGGTATCTGCTGCGCGCCGCAGGGCCGGGTGCGCTGACGCTTTCACCCGTCGTCGCAACCCTTGGGACGCAGCAGGCCGTCAGTCTGAGCAAGACGCTGATCGTCCGCCCGCCGCCGACTAACACCGTGCCTGCCATTGTGACGCGTGCTCCAGTGTCGCGAAGCACGCTGGTGAACTTCCACTCGCTCGTCACGCCTGACACCGTCTGGGCGGGAGAACAGGTGACGCTGCAGGTCGGCATTTTCATCGACGACGAGCTTCGGTCACGTCTGCAGCGAAACCCGGAGTACGTTGGCCCGTCGGTCGATGGCGCCGTCGCCTACGATCTACCGGTCGCGAATGACGCGCTCCCGACCCGCGAAGTGTCTGGCGCTCGCTATCGACCATTCATCTTCGCCCGCGCACTCTTTCCATTGCGCGCGGGGCAACTGGTTATTCCACCGGCACGGCTGAGCTACTCGCTCGGTGCCGCGGGTACGATGCTGGGTCGTCAGGAACGCCAGTCGACGTCGACTCCGTCACGCTCGGTCGTGGTACGCGAGTTGCCGTCCGAGGGCCGACCAGCGTCGTTTGCGGGTGCGGTCGGCGTGTACACGCTGACCGCAAGTGTCGAGAAGAGCGCGGGCCGTGTCGGTGATGCCGTGCAGCTCGCGGTGCGCATTGACGGCGCAGGCAACGTGAAGATGCTGCCCCCGCCGAAGCTCGTGATCGCGGATGTCACCACGAGTCCGGCAGGTGAATCAATCTCGGTCGACAGCATGGACCTGCTCGTGCGCGGCAGCAAGACGTTCCGCTCTCTGCTGACGCCTCGACGCGAGGGCACCATTCCGCTCGGCACGCTGCGGTATGCGTTCTTCAATCCGGTTCGAGCCGTCTACGAGGAAGCAACAGCTGCACTTGGCGCAGTGCGCGTGGCTCCTGGGACGACGATCGGAGAGGCGACGGACGAGGCAGCGCCGGTTCCGCTTGCGTTACAGGTCTGGAGCGCTGAAACGGAATCGGACGTCACTGAGCGGTGGTGGTACCGACTGCTTTTCGCCGCCGTCGGCCTGCCGTGGCTGGTGCTCGTCGCGCGTCGCGTATGGCGGCTGCTCCCGCGCCGGGAACCACGCGAACGTCGTCAGATGCCCCGCGGGCTTCCCGCTGGCGCTCCGCCGACGTGCGCCAATGTGCGTCGCGCATTCATTGAACGGCTTGCACCACTGGTCCAGTTGCGCAGTGATGAGCCGTTCCAGGTTGTCGACGTGGTGCGGCGGCTCCGTCGTGCCGGCGTGACCTCGGACGCGGCTGAGGCGGCCGGCGCCTTGCTGATGCGACTCGATCGGCTGACCTTCGGCAATCCCGCGGAGGTCAATGATGACGTGCTCCACTTGCTTGCAGGTGAATCCGACGCGGTCTCCGAACAGCTGAGAGACGAGTTGTCAGCGAAGGTGAGGAGTCGGCTCAAGGAGACCGCGCGAGCCATCGTGCTGCTTGCGGCAGGGGGCGCGATGCTCGCCGGCGGCGTGGCGGCCCAGCCGCGCCCTTACTCCGAGGCTGCCAAAGACTACCGTGCACAACGCTACACCGAGGCCGCCATCGGATTCGCAGAAACGGCGGCCGAGTCGCCGACCAATCCAGCCGTGTGGTCAAATCTCGGCATGGCGCATTGGATGCGCGCCGACACCGCTGGCGCCGTGCTCGCGTGGCAGCGCAGTGCCCGGTTGGCGCCGCGTGGCAATCCGGTTGTTGCTCGCCTTCGCAACATATCGGCTTCAAACGACCTGCGATTCGTGGTCGTGCCGATGACGGCCAATGCCGCGTGGTCGCTGCTTCTCGCCGTAGCGATCGTGCTCTCGATTGCTGGCGCTGCCTGGCGGTGGAGCAACAGGAACCTCCGCAACAGTGCGCTGGTGCTCGCGACCGTCGCCGTGGGCCTCTGCGCCGCGATGGCCGTCGCTGCGGAACGCTCTGCACTCGCCGATGGTCTGGTCGTGATCCGCCGGGACGTCGCCTTGCGCGCCGAACCCGTTCTGGCCGGCGACGCGGCGGCGCGCGCGCGCGCAGGAGAGCTGGCGTTCGTCACCGACTCGAGCGCCGCCTGGCTGCAGGTCGCAGTGTCGGGTGGGCGGCGTGGCTGGGTCGAGACGGATGCCGTCCGATCGCTCGCACTCGGGGACGGGCGAGCGGTTGCCTTGGCCGAAGCGCGCGCTGCCGGCGAGTCGGTCGCCGAGCAGTAGATTTGCTCCATGACCCGCATCGCCATCCTCGCATCCGCCGTCGCGGACCAGATCGCCGCCGGCGAAGTGGTCGAGCGACCGGCATCGATCGTCAAGGAACTGGTCGAGAACGCGCTCGACGCGGGCGCAACCGAGATAACGATCGAGGTCGAGGACGGTGGCCGACGGCTGATCCGGGTCCGTGACGACGGCCTCGGCATGTCCCCAGCCGAGGCCGAGCTGGCGCTGGCACGCCATGCCACCTCGAAAATCCGAAGTGCGGAGGATCTCGTCGGTGTCGCGACGTTCGGTTTTCGTGGTGAGGCGCTGCCGGCAATTGCCTCAGTCTCGCAACTCGTGCTCGAGACGTCCGAAGTCGATGGCGGCGGCACACGAGTCTGCGTCTCGCAAGGGATTCTTCAGCGCACCGAACCGATTGCGCGGCGGCGCGGTACGACGATCACGGTCGCTGAACTTTTTCAGGCGGTCCCGGCACGACGAAAGTTCCTCAAGAGCGCGCGTGGAGAATGGCGCGCGATCGCTGAGCTGCTGTCGTCGATTGCGTTGGTGCGCCGCGACGTCCGGTTGTCGGCGACCCACGACGGCAAGACGGCGTTCACCGCCGTACCTGCCCGCACCTGGCGCGAACGACTCGCGGGTGTCTGGTCGGGCATCACGCCAGCGACGATGCTCGATGTGGACGATGTGCAGGGCGCCGTTCATGTCCGTGGCCTGGTGGAGCAGCCCGCGAATGTCGGGATCGGCGCGCGGCGTGTCTTCCTGATGGTGAACGGACGGGCGATCCGGGATACCGGCATCGTTCGCGCCGCCGAAGCCGCGTATCTCTCCACCATCGCAGCCGGAACGCGGCCATCGCTCGCGCTTGATCTCCGGCTTCCCGGCGACGCGGTGGACGTGAACGTGCACCCGGCCAAGGCTGAGGTGCGCTTCCACGACCGTTGGGGGATCGAACGGGTGGTGGAAGGCGCGGTGCGCCGTGCGCTCGGCGTTGCCGCGTCGGCGCCGCTCTTCCCGTCGCGATTCGGCGCTGAGCGTGTGTGGTCGCCAGCCGTGGCCACCATGGACGTCGGTGCCCTTCGCGCCGCGCCCGCGGCGGCGCCGCTCTTCGCAACTACCGAGGCGGCGCTGGCCATCGACGACAGCGTTGAACACTTCGCCGAGCCGGATGTGCCGTTCGAGGTTCCACCACTGCTGCAGCTGCGGCGCACGTATCTGCTCTTTGAGCGGGACGATGGCGTCGTCCTGATCGACCAGCACTCGGCGCACGAGCGTGTGCTGTACGAACGATTGATGACGCGGCTCAACGGTGGCGATGTCAGCATCCAGACACTGCTGTTTCCGCTGACGTTGCATCTCAGCGGTGCCGAAGCCGATGCCTTCGAGGCGCATCGCGATGTGTTCGTCGCGCTTGGTTTCGGAATCGAAGGGTTCGGCGGGCAGACGCTGGTGGTGCAGAGTGTGCCGATGCCGCATCATCGCTTTGATGCCGAGCGGGCCTTGCGCGAGACGCTCGCTTCCCTCGCCGGGGATCGGATTGCGAGCACCGCAACCCGGCACGAGCGGCTGGCGATGACGGTGGCATGCAAGGCTGCCATCAAGTCGGGCGATGTGCTCTCCGCCTCGGAGATGCGCGCGCTGTTTGCCGATCTTGCCAGAACCACCCTCCCGGCGCACGATGTGCATGGTCGCGCCACGATCGTCCAGCTCAGCTGGGACGAGTTGGATCGGCGGTTCGGACGTGCGTGACGTCGCCATCATCTGTGGCCCCACAGCGGCCGGCAAGTCGGCGATTGCCATGGCGCTCGCCGAGCGTTCTGGTGCGGTGCTCATCAGCGCTGACTCGCGCCAGGTCTATCGTGGATTCGACGTCGGTACAGCCAAGCCAGGACAGGCAGACCTGCAGAGGGTGGCACACCGCGGGGTCAGCATCATCGACCCGACTGAGCGGTACTCCGCCGCGCAATGGAGCGAAAGCGCAATCACCTGGCTCGATGACGCTGCAGCGAGGGGCACCCCCGTGATCATCGTTGGGGGAACAGGGTTTTACCTGCGAGCGCTCGAATCACCGTTGTTCGAATCGCCACCGCTGGATCCGGATGATCGTCGCGAGGTGCTGGGCCGACTCGATTCACTCAGCACCGACCTGCTGCGTGCGCGCTGTGCCTCGGTCGATCCCGGTCGGGCACATCTCGGTCGTACGCAGCTGTTGCGTGCCCTCGAGATCCATGAACTCACGGGCCGGCCGCTGAGCCTGTGGCTGGACGAGCGAGCAAGGCCAGCGCGCTTCAGGGGTCACTATCTGGTGGTGGATCGTGGCACGTCGCTGCGTGAGCGGATCGCTGACCGGGTTGGTGAGATGCTGACGGCTGGATGGGAGGCGGAGATCGAGCAGCTCAACCGAGAAGTGCCTGCGGACGCTCCGGCGTGGAATGCGTGCGGCTACGCGATGCTCCGCGATGCGATCGCCGGGAGGATGCCTCGTCGCGACGCGATTGAGCGTACCATCGTCGATACGCGACAATATGCGAAACGGCAGCGGACGTGGTTCCGCCATCAGCTGCCAGCCACGCGCGTCATGGCGATCGATCCTGCTGCCGCGGACGCGTTGTCGCGTGCGGCGACCTGGTTGGAGTCCATCACTCTGTCGGAGCACCTGTGAAAATCGGTATCACCTGCTACCCCACGTACGGCGGTTCCGGCGCGATGGCGACCGAGTTGGGCATCGCACTTGCCGCTCGCGGGCATGAAATCCACTTCATCACGTATGCGCAGCCATTCCGATTGCCCGCATTCCTGCCTCGTGTGTTCTTCCATGAAGTCGACGTGGGGCGCTACCCGCTCTTCGAGTATCCGCCGTACGATCTGGCGCTGGCGGTGCGCATGCATGAAGTGGTTCGCACCGCGAAGCTCGATGTGCTGCATTGCCACTACGCAATTCCTCACGCCACCAGTGCATGGATCGCGCGCGAGATGCTGCGGGAAACTGGCGATGACGTGGCGGTGGTGACCACATTGCACGGAACGGACATCACCATCGTTGGTCAGGATCCGTCGTACCGCGCCATCACGAAGTTCTCGATCGAAAAATCGGATCGCATCACCGCCGTCTCGGAACACCTTCAACGGGAGACGGTGAATGCGTTTGGCTGTGCCGGGTGTACGGTCGATGTGGTTCACAACTTCATCGACCCGCAGGTGTACGACCGCCGGCGGTATCCCGGCGCGCTGGCCGGGATGGTCGCCGCGCCTGGCAAGGTGCTGATGCACATCAGCAACTTTCGCGCGGTCAAGCGGACCGTCGATGTGATACGGATCTTTGCGAAGGTCTCGGCTGCCATCCCAGCGACGCTGGTGATGGTGGGCGACGGGCCGGATCGGGGGATGGCCCAGGAGGAAGCACGGGTGCTTGGGGTGGCTGACCGGGTGCAGTTTCTCGGCCGCATCGAGAACGTGGCTCCGCTGCTTTCCTCGGCCGACCTCTTCCTCCTTCCGTCGGAGCACGAATCCTTCGGACTCTCGGCGCTCGAGGCGTTGGCGTGCGGAGTCCCGGTGGTGGCATCCAACGCTGGCGGTATCCCGGAGGTCATTCAGTCGGGTGTGACCGGCGCACTTCTGCCGGTCGGTGATATCGATGGCATGGCTGCGGCGGCGACCCGGATTCTGTCGGACGACACCGTCTGGGCCCGGATGAGCGTGGCCGCGGCCGCCGACGCGCGTCTCAGGTTCAGTGAGAGCCGAGTGATCGGGCAGTACGAGGCAACGTACGAAGATGCGCTGGCGGTGGCGGCCTCGCGCCGACATGTCCGGGCCGCTGCGGTAGAGGCGCTCAATGTTCGCTAGTCTCTCCGCCCGCCGGCGACAGGTACCGATCGCGCAGTCTCCTCCATCCCAGCCATGAACCTCTTTCAAGCGCTCGTACTCGGTATCGTCCAGGGCCTCGCCGAATTTCTGCCGATCAGCTCATCCGCGCATCTGAGCCTCGTACCGTTCATCTTCGGGTGGACGGATCCCGGCCTCGCATTCGATGTCGCATTGCATCTCGGTACGCTGGCCGCCGTGCTCTGGTACTTCCGCCAGCAGTGGATCGACCTGACGAAGGCCGCCATCCAGATTCTGCGCACGCGACGTATCGAAGGAGACCAGCAATGGCGCGCGGTCTACATCATCATCGCGACCATTCCGGGTGCGATCGGTGGCGTGCTTCTGCAGAAGTACGCCGAGACCGTCTTTCGTAATCCACTCATTACAGCGTTCACGCTGATCGTGCTCGGCGTCCTGCTTTGGGCGGCCGATCGGTGGGCACCGCAGAGGCGGCCGCTGACGGGGCTCCGCTGGAGTGATGCGTTGCTGATTGGTCTCGCGCAGGTCTGTGCGCTGGTGCCCGGCGTATCGCGGTCGGGGGCCACCATGACTGCCGGACGTGCGCTCGGTTTCGATCGCACTGGTGCGGCAACGTTCAGCTTTCTGATGTCGATGCCGATTACCGCGGCCGCCGCCGTCGTGAAGGTGCCGGAGGCGCTCCGCGAGGGAGTGACGATGCCGATCATCGTCGGCATTCTGGCCTCCGGTATCAGCGGATGGCTCGCGATCTCCGTCCTGTTGAAGTATGTCTCGTCGAAAAGCTTCGGTGTGTTCGCGGTGTACCGTGTCATCCTTGGTCTGCTCATCCTCACGCTGATCTACACGCGACAGGGATGAGTCACGCGACTGCGGAACGGCTGGCGTATGATGGCGTCGCGTGCGGGGTGCTCGCCCTGCGCGCGGGCGCCGCGCGACTGGTGGCGGTCGATCGCTGCCTGAGCACGATGGACGTCGCGCATGCGAGCGCTGTGGATGGGGCGCCAGACGGGTCGGTCGTGGTGGCAGAAGAGCAGGGGGCAGGGCGTGGGCGCTCAGGGAAGTCGTGGACGTCGGTTCGAGGCGCGGGCGTCTGGACTAGCGTGCTCCTGCGCCGCGCGGCCACCGCACCGCCGGGGGTCCTCAGTCTCCGCGTCGGCATGGCGCTGGCGGATGCCCTCGACGTGTACACGACGGCGTCGACGCAGCTCAAGTGGCCCAACGACCTGTTGCTCGGTGGACGAAAACTGGCCGGCGTACTCAGCGAAGCGCGGTGGCGCGGTACCCGGTTGGAGTGGATTGTTGTCGGCGTTGGTGTGAACCTGCGGGATGCGGGAGCGGAACCTGCTGTGGCGACGCTCGGTCCCGGCGTTGCGGCGGCCGCCGTGCTGGTTGACGTGGTACGCGCCGTGCTGCAGGCGAGTTCGATCGGCGGTGCGCTCACGGAGCACGAACTGGCGGCGTTTGCACGCCGGGATCTTGCACTCGGGCGGGAGGTGACATCGCCGGTGCCAGGCGTCGTGGCGGGGCTCGACCGGCAAGGCGGGCTTCGCGTGCGCACCGCCGCAGGTGAGCGTGTTGCTGTGTCCGGGTCACTCATTTTCAGCACTTCTCCGGCGGAGTTGAGCGATGCTGCTGGTCTGTGATGTTGGCAACACCGAAACGACAATCGGACTCTCGGATGGTGGCCGGATCGTTGCACACTGGCGCGTGATCACGAGCGCGGCACGGACACCCCACGAGTTTGCCGTGCTGCTGCGGTCATTGCTCGCGCTCGAGGAAGTGGCGGTCAGCAGCGTGCATGGTGCCGCCATCGGCTCCGTCGTGCCGTCCGTGACTGCGCCACTGCGCGAGGGCATTGCGATCGGCTTCGGCGTGTCGGTGCTGGTGATCGATGCGAACAGTGCGCTGCCGCTCACGCTCGATGTCGAGGAGCCGCAGACGGTCGGTGCCGATCGCCTCCTCAACACACTCGCCGCGAGCCGGATCTACGAGCGTGATTGCATCGTGGTCGATCTCGGTACGGCGACGACCTACGATTGCATCACGCGCGATGCGGTCTTTCTTGGTGGCGTGATCGCGCCGGGCGTGCTGACATCGCTCGACACACTCACGCGACGCACGTCCAAGCTGCCGGCGACGGAGTTGCATGCGCCTGGCAGGGTGATCGGGCGGCGGACCGAGGAGTGCATTCGTTCGGGTGTGGTCTTCGGCGCGGTCGACGCGATCACCGGGATCGTGGCCCGGATCCGGGATGAATGGCCGACGGGGCGTGTGCCGCTGGTCATCGGCACCGGTGGGCTCGCCGCCATGCTGGCGCCATTCTGCCCAGCGCTCGAGATCCTCGACGCGGACTTGACGCTCCGCGGACTCCAGATCGCCCACGACCTTCTGTCCGCCGATCTGGCAGGCTAAGCCGGAAAGTCGCCGCCGTAGGTTGGGACGCAACAATTGCGTAAAGCATTGTGGTGAAGGCATTTATGTGCTTTCGTCGGGCGTCTGCTGCCTGGTCCTCTCGCGCTTGACTGGCCTGTCGCGTTGACTATCTTCCGTCCGTTAGCAGTCAAGCGGGTCGACTGCTAACAAGGCGCACGTGTCCTGGTCCGCGCGCTCTCTCAGTCACATGTCAGGTCTGGAGGAAGGACGATGACCACCAAGAGTGCCATCGGCGCCAAGGTCACCCCGTTGGCCGATCGCGTTGTCGTGAAGCCGCTCGAAGAAGCGGAGCAGATGCGCGGCGGGCTGTACATCCCCGACACCGCCAAGGAAAAGCCCCAGCAGGGCGAGATCGTGGCCGTTGGTCCGGGCAAGTACGAAGACGGAAAGCTGGCTCCGATGACCGTGAAGGTCGGTGACCGTGTCCTGTACGGCAAGTACAGCGGCACCGAAGTCACGATCGAAGGCGAGAACGTGCTCATTCTCCGCGAGTCAGATGTACTCGCGGTCCTCGCTTAATCGTTTTCGAGGATAGATACCAATGGCTGCCAAGGAACTGCATTTCAACGTCGACGCGCGCGCAGCACTGAAGCGCGGTGTCGATCAGCTGGCTGACGCGGTAAAGGTCACGCTCGGTCCGAAGGGCCGGAACGTCGTCATCGACAAGAAGTTCGGTGCGCCGACCGTGACCAAGGACGGCGTGACGGTTGCGAAGGAAATCGAACTGGCCGACCCGCTCGAGAACATGGGCGCCCAGATGGTGAAGGAAGTCGCCACCAAGACGTCCGACAATGCCGGCGACGGCACGACGACGGCGACGGTCCTGGCGCAGGCGATCTTCCGCGAAGGCCTCAAGAACGTGACGGCCGGCGTGAACCCGATGGCCCTCAAGCGCGGCATCGACAAGGCTGTGACGGCTGTCGTTGAAGAGCTGAAGCGTATCTCCGTGCCGACCAATGGTCGCAAGGAAATCGCGCAGGTCGCGTCGATCTCGGCCAATAACGACAAGGAAATCGGCGAGCTGATCGCCAGCGCGATGGAGAAGGTCGGCAAGGACGGCGTCATCACGGTTGAAGAGGCGAAGGGCCTCGAGACGACGCTCGAGACTGTGGACGGCATGCAGTTCGACCGCGGGTACGTCTCGCCGTACTTCGTCACCGATCCGGAGAAGATGGAAGCCGTCATGGAAGACTGCTTCATCCTGATCCACGACAAGAAGATCAGCTCCATGAAGGAACTCCTCCCGGTGCTCGAGAAGGTGGCCCAGACGGGCAAGCCGCTCATGATCATCGCGGAAGACATCGAGGGCGAGGCACTCGCCACGCTGGTCGTCAACAAGCTGCGTGGCACGCTGAAGATCGCCGCCGTCAAGGCGCCGGGCTTCGGTGACCGCCGCAAGGCCATGCTGCAGGACATCGCCGTGCTCACCGCCGGCAACGTCATCAGCGACGAAGTGGGCTTCAAGCTCGAGAACGCGACCCTCGCCGACCTCGGCAAGGC
>JANPFJ010000073.1:0-4959 GCA_031423355.1 Gemmatimonadaceae bacterium
CCCACCGGGCGCACACTACACGCCCTCGCCACGCCCGTATCCGTCGAAGCGGCGGCCCCTCGAGTATCCCGCGCATTTCCTCGTGAAGGTGTCACGGATGCCGGCACCATTCGCTTTCAGCGCCGGCTGCTGTTCCTCGCCGATGCCCTCGACACCGATCACATCGGGATGGAAGAGGTCGACGACGGCATCTGGTCGATCTACTTCGGGTCGGTCCTGCTCGCCCGCTTCGATGAACGGGACGATATCATCCGCCGATCACCCGGTACCCACTCACCCGAGTGTCACCCATGTACCCGGTTTGATCTGTCACCTATGTCCCCGGCTGTTCACGCGGCCCCGGTGTCGGACCTGCCGTTCGGCTCTTGCGGATGGCAGGGTACCAGGCCGGCCACATCTCGACCGCGAGAAGCGGCAAAACCCACGATGCCCATTCGCGTGTCGCGTCGCGCAATTCCGGGTTCGTGACGTAGAAAAAAAGGAGGTCCTGCCAGTCGTACATCACCCGCAACCACACAAGCACGAGCGCCATCGCAAAGCTGCGAATCATAAATGCGCGATGAGCAGCGAAGTTCTTCGCGACGGCTAGCCGCCATGCGGCCAGCGTGAAAAACAACCACAGGAGTCCCGTGAGCGCGATGGAAAGCCGCGAGCCTTCATACTCGCCGACAATCGCCCCGAGGTATACCGCCAAAACGGCTGCGCCGGACGCACCGATGACGTAACACTTACCGATCGCCCGATGCCACTGCGGCGCTCGTCGTTGCAGCGGCACGATGAACTGCAACGACGCGCCGAGGACAACGGGCACCGCGAAAAGAAGATGGGAGACATACCACACCTGCTTGTTGAACAGGCTAGGTCCAAGTCTATCCGGCAACACAAACCGGTAGTGGACCGCGCGGTGTAGCTAATACAGGCTCAGCGTGGTGACCGCGACGAGGACACCGTACTGTCGCACCAGTCGAAGCGGTCGGCTCGTCATGCGTAGAAGATCTGGTGCTGTTGCGATTCGAGTGAGGTCTAACGAAAATGCGCTCTGCTGCACTGCGGCTGCACGATCTCACTCCTGCTCACCGACCAGTGGCCGCAGTGGCTGCAGCAACGCGGTGGTAGCGCGGGCGTCGATTGCGCACCGACCGTTGATCAGGCGAACAGGAGTCGCCCCTTTGGGATCGGAATCGGCCGTCCGAGTTCGTGCGCCGTGGCGATCCAGGCCGCGACGACACCTTCCACCTGCTCGAGCGCCGCCGCGTACGTCGGGCCATCGGCAGCACAGCCGGGCAACTCGGGGACTTCCGCGATAAAGGCCTGATCCGCCTCGGACCAGTACAGGATGACTTCGCAGCGGTGGTCAGGCTTCATCGTCGTCGCGCTCCGCTTCACTGAGTAGTGGCGCTGCCAATTGATAGCGCAAGATAATGTCACGGACCTGCTTCGCCTGATAGCGCCTTCGCCTCGCCCCCGAATCGTGGCTGGAGATTCAGGATCTCGGCCACGCCGTCCCGAGTGAAGATATGATGACTGCCGCCCCGGTGCCGCTCCGCGAACCCGAGGCGGCGGAGCAGGGCGCGCAGCTCATCGAACCGCAGCGCCTGATCGACGCTGCCGCTGAGGCAGCCGGATGAGGAACTTACCGTGGCGCGTCATGCCCCGAAGGTACCACCGCCGCGCGGTGGTGGTACCGGTCCGGACACCCGAAGGACGCGCGCGCTACCCGAATGTTGCGCTGTGCGATTCGATGGCAATGGCGACACCAGACGAACGATGCAGCCACCCGATAACGAAAATGCGTTCTGCTGCATTGCGACCACATGGAATGTACTCCTGCTCACCAACCACCGGTCGCAATGTCAGCCGCAACGTGGGTCAGCTGGTGCCACACGTGCGCACGGACCTCAGAATCGGTAGCCGACCGCAAGTGACAGCCCGTCGCGCCGACTCGCGTACAACCGAACGGGTGTACTCCATTCGGGCGTCGCCAGCGACGCACCCACGCCCGCACCAATCCCGCCACCAAGCAACGCCACGGGCAGTGCCAGAAGGCCAATTGGGACGTGCGATGCGTCGCCGTTCGTGTTTGCCGCCGTGAGCACCGCAACCAAGCCAAAGCCTACACCGCCGCCGAGCAGGAACCCGCGCTTCGCGCCGTGCCACCGATCCGCCCGCAAAACGCTGTAGGTTCGCACGATTATCCGTGGCACCGCGATGACGGAGTCGCGAATGGATTGCTGCACTCGAATCGTATCCGGCGACCCACCGAGCAGCGCACCGCGAAACACCCGGTCGGTCGATGTTTCGATCCGAACTTCACTACCTGCGCGAACAGGCCACGTCGACTGTGCATGGAGCGACGAGTCAGCAGAGGCGAGGGCGATCACACTCGCGAGCATCAGGCGGGACATGCACCTCTCGACAGAATGACCAACACACCGAAGAAGCCAGCTACCGAGACGGGGTTCTGCTGCAGCCGAGTGAAATAGAGCGCGCGAAGCGCGCACACAATAGACCGGCTGTCGGCTGCAACCGTTTGTTATGCCGTCCGCCACCGGCCTTTGAGCACCGCTAACGAAAGGTGTAGGCGGTAAACGCAACGATCCTCCAGTTCCCGCCCCGTCGGCGCCACACGGCCAGGTACTCGCCAGCGGCCTCAGCTCGGCCCCCCGGTGTATCGACGCCAACGGTCCAATGGCCGAGCGTGTACCCCATGTCACCGCCCTCAGCAACGACCACCGTGTCGGTCGTCATCGTGTGGATCGGATTCGCACCGCGAAAGAATCGTTCCCACGCCGTACGATTCGCCTCGACTCCGCGAACCGGCGCTCTTCCCTGTGGCGACATGACGACGACGTCAGCAGCGAAATATTTCACGATCGCGTTTGCGTCCCTTGATGCGGGGGAACCGTTGAAGTCCTCCGAAACCGCTCGCAATGCCATCACTGCCGGCGCGGGACTGGTCGACACTGTGTGTCGACATCCCATCACGGCCATGATCAACACAAGGCCACAGATGGGAATGCGGCTATATCGATGCGAGCCTACCATTTGTTGCATCACAGGCCTCCTAGCTAGTTCGGCATAACGACACTGGGTTCTGCTGCACGGCGACCGCACCAAAGTCGCTGCTGCTCACAATACCTCGGTCGCCGTGGCAGCAGCAACCCGGGTTAGGCCCGTGCACGAACGCCGCACTATCCAATGACTCTCCTTCGGCCGCGATTCCTCGCGTGCTACGATGTTGTGTCACGCCGCTCCGCACGCTCTGCGCCAAGCGTGCGCCAGTTCGTCAGGCGAGAGCAAGCGTTCCGCGAGCCACGTCGACCGCGGTGGTGGCACGCGATCGCGCTCAGTCACCAAGGCACTGTTGAGCAACCGTTCCGCTGCATCCCCGGACGAGCGCACCCTTCGCATATGCCACGGCGCCACGATGGTCAAGCGCGCGCGACGGAAACTCGAACCCCCGCGCACGCGCGACATGCTTGAGATACCCGGGTGCCAGGATCTCCGAGGTATCCGCCTCTACCATACCGACGAGCGTTTGCGTGGCCTCACGCCGCCACGGTGCATCCGAGCCGTCATGACGGTCGTAGAAAAACGAGAGCATGCCCTGAACGAGCGGCGCGGTTGGCTCGCCGCGATCGACCCCGTTGCTCGCCTTGGCAGATCTCATTGAAAGCTTCATCACCGGCAAACGAGAGAGTACTGATTGGGCCTCACGTTGCAGCCGAACTGCGGCCGTAGGACGTAGTGCGCGCCCAGCGCGCATACACTGTTCGGACGTCTGCTCCAGCGCAGGGTATGCCGTTCGCTTTCCGCTCGACGCATCGCAAAAACCGAAGCTCCGCCGAAGTGTAGGCGTATGCGGGCATCAGAACATCGTGTTCGAGTTCGCAGCGTCGGGGGGAATCCGCTGCAGGACGTCCCAGTGCTCAAGGACCTTGCCATCGTTGTCGAGACGGAAGATGTCGATGCCAGCCCATTCGCCATCGTTTGGCCAGAGTTGATGACAGTGGAGTACGACGTAGTCACCTTCCGCGATCACTTGCTTAAACTCGACTCTCTTGCCGGGGTACTCACGTGCCATGCGGTCGAAGTAGTTGATGAAGGCTTGCTTGCCATCTCCAACCGCTGGGTTGTGTTGAATGTACGTGTCACCAGCGTACAGTCGAATCGCTTCCTCTGGTCGGCAGTGGTTGAACATCAGATCGAAGAAGGCGCAAACGTTGTGCTTGTTCCGCTTCGTGTGGTTCATAAGCGTGCCTCCTAGGTAAGCGCTCCGACCGGCCTAACGACTTGGGGTTCTGCTGCACGGCGACCGCACGGAAAGTCTTCCTGCTCACACTACCGCGGTCGCCGTGGCAGCAGCAACCGCGGGTTAGGCCGGGCGGCGGCGTGCGCGCACCGGGCGCCGTCCGGGCGCAATCTCCAAGAGGGCACGTAGCGCCCGGTTCACCGCAGCGCCGTCACCAAACGCCGCGGCGACATCGGGTTCTAGGAGCACCAGGTTGGTGCCTTTGGCAAAACGCTTCGCGTACTTCCCACGCACACCCTGACTGAAGTCATACTCCGCGCGCATTCCGTCGTCGGCCGGCTCCACGGGAGCCGCGGTGGGCTTGCTACTCGGCTTCTTCATAGACTCGACGTTCGCGCCGCGTCGCCAAACGGGCGCTGATGAGGCGCACACGAGCGCCTCGTTCAAGGTGAACTACCACAAGCATCCGGGAGACCAGCGAGCGTCCAATCAAAATGTAGCGCGCCTCGCCGACAGAATGGTCGGGGTCGCTGATCGTGACCGACAGGGGATCCGCGAACGCCGTTGCCGCTTCCTCGAACCGGACGCCATGCTTCTGGGCATTGGCGGCGGCCTTCTCGGGATCCCACTCGAACGCGAGGCTCATCCGGTGAAACTACCGCGATATTGCCCAGCGAGCAGCGGCCTAACGAAACGGGGTTCTGCTG
>JANPFJ010000074.1:0-43190 GCA_031423355.1 Gemmatimonadaceae bacterium
CGACGTGTGTGTGAACAGTTGGCGAACCGTGGTGCGCCGTTGCGTGGGCCTGGACTCGTAGCTCGAATCGGCCGGGTTGAACTTCGTCAGGACACGCTGCTTCTCGAATTCCGGGAGGTACTTCGCAATCGGGTCATCGAGGGCAAAGCGCCCTTCTTCCCAGAGCATCATCGCGGCCAGCGAGGTGATGGCCTTGGTCTGCGACGCGATGCGGAAGATGTCGTCGCGGCGCATCGGTGCCTTCGTTCCGAGATCACGGTATCCGTAGGCCGTGTGATATTCTACGCGCCCATCACGGACCAGCATCACGACTGCTCCAGGAATGCGTCGGTCAGCGATCAGCCGGTCGACCATCGAGTCGATGCGCGCCAGCCGCAGCGGTGCAAAACTGCGTGCGCTGCCGGTGGGAACGGACGACGGGGCGGCGGGCTGTGCACCCAGGGCAAGCGGGAGCGCGGTCGCGAGTGAGAGGGCGCGGAACGTGGATCGCATGGTCCGGTGGTGGAGGGAGGAAGCGCAGGGATGTCTGGCCGCTGTGCCCACCGCTCCTGGAATGGGCTATCGTTGCGCTACAAGGATAGTGGACTGGAAACGAACTTCGGGCTGGAGCCGCCGGCATCCGGCGCGGTTACGATCTCAACTGGAGGGGAGCGACATGACGCGTTGCCGAATTCGAGGGTTTCGGCTCACCTGCGCGCTGATTGGCATCGCCGCCGGACAGCTGGGTGCGCAGGATGCAGCACAACGCGGGGCCGTGCTCGCGATCGCCGATTCGGCGCTGGCTGCCATCACGAGGGGCGACATGTCCGGCTTCACCGACCTGATGGTTCCCGAAGCGGTGCTCTTCCCCACGCGCACCCGAGACGGTGTAACGGTCTACCGGGTGCGGCCGCGCGCAGAGCAGCGCTCATCGCCGATGGGCGGCAAGGTCACTGAGCGAGGGTTTCGTCCGGATGTCCGGATCAACGGCGGCGTCGCGATGGTCTGGTATCCCTACGACCTCTACGTGGACGGTGCGTGGTCGCACTGCGGCGTTGACGTGTTCACCATGGTCCGTGCCGACGGACGCTGGCGGATTGCGACCATGGTCTGGAGCGCCGAACAGCCGCCGGTGTGTGAGAAACACCCTGACGGTCCGCCGCGCTCCTGACCGCTCCCCGCGATCAGCAGCGCATGCGCCTCGTCGTCGGCGATCGGGCAGTGCTCGACTCCCCGCGGCTCGACGTAGACCTCCCCCGGGCCCAGCCGCACATCACCGTCGCGCAACAGAATCGTGATCGACCCTTCGAGCACCATGAAGAAGTCGTCGGTGTGGTCGTGTTTGTGCCAATTGAATGGCCCTTTCACCTTCACGACCTTCAGATCGTGACCATTGAACTCACCCACGACGCGCGGCCGGTAGTACTCGGTGAAGGTCGCGAGCTTCTCGGCGAGATTGATGGCCGGCATTGGCTTCAGGAAAGGCGAAGGAAGTGGGACGTGACCCGTCGTGAGTCACGATGGCGATGCCAGGAATTCTCCGAGACAGCTTCCGGTCGCAGATCGACTACTTCGTCCAGATTCCGATCGTGCCGCAGGAATTCGGTCGGGCGGTGGTCAGTTCGGGCGGCACACCGCCGATGCCGTTGTACACCTCGATCCCTGCCAGATCGAGGGCACCAACCAGGTCGTCAATGCCTGAGCCGCGCATCTGCGGGGCGGGAAATCCGTTGATGAACAGCGCCAGGATGCAGCTGCCGCGACCTGTGAGCAGGCTTCCCCCGCGTCCATCCTGATTCACGCGAATGCCGGCGAGCCCCTGCAGCATGTCGCTGGTGCGGAGCGGACGGCGTGCGTCGATGTCGGCCGCGGTGATGTACTTCCCCCAGCCCGTCTTCCCTTCTGCGCGTTGCACGAAGGCCCGCAGTCGAGCCGGCACGGCATTCGCCCGCACGACGACCAATCCGAGATTCTGCCCGGCGAACTCCCGAATCACGATGCGCGCGCGCGTGGAGGTGCTGTCGGTGAGATCGGCGGTGAGATAGGTCGGGGCGTATCCCACGCGGCGAACGCGCACGATGTGGCGCCGCGGGGGCAGATTGCGGATGGCGAAGCGTCCGAGAGAATCGGTGCGTGTCTCGACCAGCGCCGTCACCACTTCGACCGTCACATCGGGCAGTGGCCGGCCTGCGTTGTCGACCACGCTGCCGAGCAGCGACCGCGGCTCGGAGCGGTCCCCGAAGACGTCGACCTGTACCGCAGACGTCGTGTCGGCGGTGACATCCGCTTCGACGGTGCCGAGCACCACGCCGTCGAGCGCAAACTGCACGGTGATGCGCCCGCTCGGGACCGGTGTCAGCACAAAGTTGCCGACAGCATCCGACACCGTGCGCGTGTTTCGGTGCGACACCTGCACCCGTGGCAGCGGACGGCCCGTCGAGTCACGCACCGTGCCGCGCAGCGCGGGTACCTGCTGCGCGACGACTGGTGCGGAGAGCAGGGCGAGAAATCCAACGAGAGCCAGGGCGTGTCGCATGAGAGCGCTCAGGTGCGAAGAAGGTTCATGATGATACCGGCCGCTGCGTGCTGAGGTCCGCCGACGGTCCGTCCGCGGTGTGCCCGGACAAGACGAGACAGCGCGCTTCCTGGGAGAAGACGTGAGTTGAGCACGCCGGCATCACCACGGAATGGCTGAAAGAAGTGTGCGACCGGTATACACCCAGACAGCGCTCTCGCTCAGCAGCAATTCCGAGATGTGTACCGCAACCATGGCACTGCCAAGCCACTTGTAGACCGGATGCACCCGGCCATCGGTGCGCCAGTCGCGCACGACGGGAATCACGAGCACCAGATCGGCAATCAACGAAAAGACGACGAGTGGGTTCGGGACGTTCGGAAAGACGTGGCGCCAGCGGAACCAGGCTGGGCCAAGCAAGGAAATCGTGGCAAGGATGAGAAGGCGCTGATGACTCGCCCGATCGCGGCGCGATCGCACGGCCGCGGCGACGAGTGTACCGAAGACGAGCATTTCGATGACGATGTTCGTGAACTGGCCGAACACCGCATCGAGGTGGGTGGCGGCCAGATCCCGTCGGGCGGCATAGACGCCGACCGCGACGCCGGACCCGGCCATGCCGAGCGCCAGGCATGCACCCGCCCAGCCAATGCGACGATGCCACGCCACCTGGCGGGCACGAACCAGCAGTATCTGACCGGTCAGCAGCAGAAGCCAGACAAAGAACAGCGCGCCGTGCACGTAGACGATCCACGGTGCGACAAACGAGCCGCTCGCGAGCGGGAAGAAGAAGGTCGTCGAGAACCCGATCAATGCCACCGGCCACGCCGCCAGCGCGAGGATGAGCGGGAACGAACTGCGTGCGGGACGTTCCCGGCTCATGGAGGTGCCTCGAGCGCGACGCTATGTTGATGGTTCGACCGACGACCGCGACCACGTCGAAGGTACCCCGACGGGCGGGTGGGGCCACGGGCGGTACTAGAGATGTGCCGCCTGCTCCACCGCCACTCCTGAAGGAGCATATCATGTCGATGGCATTCCTGCGGGACGATGCGGAAGGGGAGATGCCCCGCCGCTTCTACGATCTGCCGGCTCGCGATGACCCGGACTATGACCGGGCGGCGACCAAGGCGTTGCTCGAGGCCACGCGCGCCGACGAGACGCAGCTGGCCGAGCGCGCGACAGGCTACTACTGGGGCGAGCCGTGCCTGCGTCCGTACGCCGAAGCGATCCGGATTCAGGCGGAAGCGGCGGGCGACGAACGCCTCGAGCAACTGGCGCGTCGGTTTCAGCGGTAGTTCGCCGCGCACGCGTGCCGGCAGACCCTACTGGCGCTTTCTCGCATGAGCGTCAGTCGGTCGCGTCCGGCCTTCTCACCATTCTCTCCGCGGCGTGACCATGCATCACAACGTTGGCATCTTTCTGTTCGATGACGTCGAAGTGCTCGACTTTGCGGGTCCGTTCGAGGTCTTCTCGCGGACACGGCTCACGCCAGGGCTGGCATCGAGGCGAAGCAACGACGATGCGCCGTTCACGGTGTTCACGCTCGCCGAGCGCGGGGCGCCGATCACTGCCACCGGTGGATTGGTCGTCACGCCGACGTATGACTTTTCCACGGCGCCGGCGATCGACCTGCTGATCATCCCCGGTGGCTGGGGCACGCGACCCTTGCTGCAGCACGGGCCGGTGCTGGACTGGATCCGTGCCACTGCGGCTCGCGCGCGCCTCGTGACGTCGGTCTGCTCCGGCGCCCTGCTGCTGGCGGAAGCGGGATTGCTGGCAGGAAAACGTGCGACCACGCACTGGGGTGCACTCGACGCACTGGCGGAGATCGATGCGAGCATCGCCGTCATGCCTGACGCGCGTGTCGTGCATGACGGCATCATCACCTCGGCCGGCATCTCTGCCGGGATCGACATGGCGCTCGAGGTGGTTGAGGCGTTACATGGGACGAGCGTGGCCGATGATACGGCGCACTACATGGAGTATCGTCGCGGCACATAGCGCGCCGCCTCGCCAGGGCGGGACCGCATATTGATGCTGACCGACCAGACGCGAACCTGGACGCCGCGTCACATGCGGCGTGATCCGGTGTCCCACCCCGTCCGCCCCGAGTCACATGCCCGCTGCATCCCCTGCGATCCCGATCGCGCGAAACATCGCTGAATACGTGGGAATCATCGCCTGCTGGGGCGCCCTGCTCGCGCTGTGGTCGAGCGGGCGCGTCGGTGCCGAGACGATGAGCGTCATCGTCGTGCTCGTCTGCTGGTGCAAGACGGGGCTCTTTGGTGTGGAGAACCTTCGACAGCTCTTCGCGGCAGCCCGAACGAACCAGCCGCATCATCGCTTCATGCTGCTGATGGGCGTGAACATGTCGCAGATGATCCTGGCCTACGCTCTCGACTTCCATCTGCTGCATCTGATGAATCCGGCCAGCTTTTCGGGCGTCGCGGCTGGCGTCTCCAACGGCGAGGCGCTCTTCGACTTCTTCTACCTCAGCACGCTCAACTTCTCATTCTTCGGCTACAGTGACATCCTGCCACAGACAATTCCCGCCAGGATCGTGAACCTGACGGAAATCGTGCTGGCGTTCGTGACCGTGATCTTCATGCTGTCGGACTTCATCAGCCTGAAGGAATCGCTCCGCACAGGAGCGGCCGACGACCCGCGATAGACGGCCCGTGCACCGATGGCAGCAGGCGGGCTGGCACGACGCGCGTGCGCGGTGTGTGCGGTCTACTGCGGGTCTTTCACCACCGGCAGCACATACGTCTTGCTCAGCGACGCCTGATACTCGGCGTACAGCAGCTTGAGACCCTCGAACTCCTGCTTCACCGCGGCGCGGAACGCGGGCTTCGACGCGAAGTCGTAGAGCAGGGCGGCCATCGCCTGCGCATCGACCGTGAATCCCGCGTGCCCAACCGGGCCGAGGGCATCGGCGAGCATCTCGTACGTATGGAAGCCGCCATTCGATTTCCAGGCGCTGATGCCGACGCCGGGAATGGCGCTCGAGACGCTGCCGGTTTCCTCCCATCCCTGCGGTTTGCCCGGCTCGGCCAGCACCTTGCCGCCGCCGTACCGCTTCACGTGCGCAAATGCCGCTTTATTCAGCGTACCGAGTGAAATGCCGTCGCGCATCGAGCCATAGGTCTCGATTTTCACCTTCGTTCCGGTGGCCAGCGCCGCCGCGCGCGCGGCATCGTCGACCAGCTGCCGTATCTGCGCCAGGTACACCGCGTCCGGGTAGCGAATGTAGAAATCCGCTACCGCGCGATCGGGGACCACGTTCGGCGCTTTCCCGCCTTCCGTGATGATCCCCTGTATGCGCGTCTCGGGGCGGAACGTACCGCGCAAGGCGTCGATGTTGTCGAACAGATGCCGCACGGCGGTGAGTGCATTCCGACCATCCCACGGGAACATCTGGTGCGCGGGTGCGCCGGAGAAGGTGAACTTGACGCCGTCGATGTTCAGGCAGCAACTGCCGAAACCCGGCGCTGCGCGCTGTGACGCAACGCTCGAGTGACTGCGCACTGCGATATCGAGCCCGTCGAACACGCCCTTCTCGTGCATGACAGTCTTCACCGGCGGCGGCATCATCTCCTCCGCGGGGGCGCCAATCACGACCACACTGCCGGGCGTCTTCGAGGTGATCAGCCACTCGGCAATCGCTTGCGCCGCCGCCAGGCCCACCGGGCCCTGTGTCGAGTGCTGGTCGCCGTGAAAGTCACCAGTCGTCCCGCGCAGCGCATCGTATTCGACGATGATGCCGAGTGTCGGACCACTGGTGGTCTTGCGATGCCGCGCCACGAAGGCGGTCGGAAAACCACCCGAACCCATCGTCACATCGAAGTCGTGCGCCCTCAGCCAGTCGGTGATGATTTTCACCGACCGCACCTCCTGGAAACCGATCTCCGGGTGATTGGTGATGTCATCCGCCATCGCCATCAGTTCGGTGTCCATCAACGCCTTTGCGCGCGCGGCGATCCGATCTCGCACCGCATCAGCGGCGGAAAGGCGCGTGGTCCAGCCGGCGACATCCACGGTGCGCTGCAGCACGGCCAGTTTCTGCAGCACCTCACGGGCTGCCTCGCGCTCGGTGGGTGTGTCCTGCGCGATGAGTGGCAGGGTCGAGGCCACGGCCATTACGGCCAGCGTGACAGTGCGAAGTGCGCGCATGAGCGTGATGGTGGTGAGGCGTAAACGGTCGGTCCGCGAGAAGGGTGCGCGGCCGTCAGAGCCGACGCAAGAGAAGTCTTCCGATCTGCACGCGCTCGGGGCGGTATGCGTCAGACGCACCGGCAGTGGGCGGGGCGGTACCGGACGACGTCCCAGCAAGGTTAGGTTGTCAGGACATAGACCGGGGTGCCCCGTGCCGCTTCTGGCGCGACGGCTGAGAGAGTCCCGCCGAACCTGATCCGGATCATACCGGCGTAGGGAGTCATGCATGAATCGTCACGCTACCGCGGCAGTCGCCGCGTTCGTGCTCGTCGTCGGCAGCGCCGATGCACAAGTGCCAACCGATACCACCCGCCGCGACAGCCTCGCGCGCGCCGGATCCCTTGAAGGCGTGCTCGTGCGCGCCGTTCGCGCCGGCGGCTCCGCACCGATCGCGCAGACGATCGTCACCGGCCGCCGCATCGAACGCCGCAACCTCGCGCAGGATGTCCCGCTGCTGCTGCAGGGCACCACCCCGTCACTGACGGCGCATTCCGAGTCGGGGACCAGCTTCGGCTACTCCTATCTCCGCTTGCGTGGCATGGATCAGTCACGGATCAACCTCTCGATTGACGGTATTCCGCTCAACGATCCCGAGGATCAGGTGTTCTACTTCGCCAATTTCGCCGATCTCGCGTCGAGCGTGCAGTCGGTGCAGGTGCAGCGCGGGGTCGGCACGACTGGTGCTGGCACGGCGAGCTTTGCCGGCTCGGTGAATTTCGAGACGAAACCGGTGTTCGCCATGCCGCGTCGTACCGTTGGTGAGATGCAGCTGGGTTCGTACGGGGCGCGTCGCGTGATGCTCGAAGCGAGCAGCGGCCTGCTCTCGCGGGGATTCGCATCCTCGGTGCGACTCTCGGCGGTGCGGAGCAACAGTTTCCGGCGCAATGCCGGTGTCGAGGGGCTGTCGGGACTGGCGCAGGTGGCGTGGCTTGGCTCGCGCGATGTCGTGAAGTTGATGATCCTCGCCGGCCGCCTGCGCGATACGCTGTCGTATCTGGCGGTGCCGGTGACGGACCTGCAGCGCGATCGGCGAATCAATCCGCTGACCCCTGAGGAACAGGACCGCTTCAGTCAGTCTCTCGTGTCGCTGTCTCATACGCGGCAACTCGGCACCGGTGTGGCGTATGCGTCGACGCTGTACCGGATTGCGGCCCGTGGCAACTATGACGTGCGGTTCGACAGCACGACGATTGGCAATTACGGCCTCGATTTCGGCTGGTTCGGTCTCACCAGCGCAGTCACCGTCGACCGCAACGGGCTGCGCGCGAGCGCCGGAGTCAACGCCAACACCTACGCGCGCGATCACTTCGCATCGGTCTATCCCGATCGACGCACGCTGACGTACACCAATACCGGTCACAAGCGGGACGTCAGCGCGTTCTCGAAGGTGTCCGTCGTGCGCGGTCCGCTGACCTGGTTCGGCGATCTTCAGCTCCGGCGTGCGACGTTCCGGTACACACCGGACACCGGCGCCGGATTCGCCGGTGAGGAACCCGCCGTCTCGTGGACGTTCGTCAATCCAAGGCTCGGCGTCACGTATGCGCTGACACCGAAGGCCGACCTCTTCGCCTCGGTCGGCCGCACCACGCGGGAGCCGGCCCGCAGCGACATCTTCGGCGGAAACGACGACGTCTCGAGCGCCGTGCTTGCCGACCTGGGCGGATTGCGCCGCGTGCGTCCGGAGCGGGTGACGGGCAGTGAAGTGGGTGTGCGGCTGCGGGGATCGACGACGCAGCTCGAGGTGAACCTGTTCCGCATGGACTTCCGCAACGAAATCGCGAGGATCGGCGCGTTGTCGGCGCTGGGTGCCGAGCTGCGGAGCAATGTCGGCGCCAGTGTCAGGCAGGGGATCGAGTTCGACCTGCGGAGCACGCCCGTCGCGTCGGTGGTGCTGACCACGGTGGGATCGCTCAGCCACAACCGGATTCGCGGGTTCGTGGATTCGAGCGATGTGGTGCCGGTGGCCCGGCGCGACGTACCGCCCTTGCTCTCACCCGCGGTCACGGCCACGCAGCGGATCGACTGGCGGGCAGCGCGTCATCTCGATCTTGGGGCGGAGGTGCGCTACCAGGGCGTGAGCTTCCTCCGCAATGATGGTGACCGGACCCTGACCTTGCCGGAGTTCTGGATGGTCGACGCCGTACTCCGCGTGCCGCTGGGAGCGAATGACATCAGTGTGCGGGCAACCAACCTGGCGAATTCGACGCGCTTCGGCAGCGGTTACGCCGTGGGTGGCGTGCCGAACTTCTTCATCCTGCCGCCACGCTCGCTGTTCGTGACGGTCCGGCTGGCGACGCGGTAGACGCGGCAATTCGTCCCGCTGTCGCCCCGGCGCCGGGCCGGGGCAGCGATGGGGGGCGCCACTGGCCGGCGGGTGCCACGTCGTGGTGGCGGCGACGTCGGCTGGCGATATTCCCGGCGTGTCGCCTGTGGTGCGATGAGTGCCCCCAATCTTCGTTGAGTCATGCCGACCATCTCCCAGTCCGACTTCATCCAGTCCATCGCGGACGCGCTCCAGCACATCTCGTACTTCCACCCGCTGGATTACATCCACGCGCTGGCCGACGCCTATGAGCGCGAGCAGGGGCCGGCGGCCAAGGATGCCATCGCACAGATCCTCACCAACTCCCGGATGTGCGCGGAGGGTCACCGCCCGATCTGCCAGGACACCGGCATCGTGGTCGTGTTCCTCAAGGTTGGCATGAACGTGCGCTGGGACGCGACGATGTCGGTGCAGGAGATGGTCAATGAAGGCGTGCGACGCGCGTACCTGTTGCCGGAAAACGTGCTGCGCGCGTCCATCGTCGCGGACCCGGCGTTTTCGCGCAAGAACACGCGCGACAATACGCCGGCTGTCGTGCATTGCGAAATCGTGCAGGGCGACACGGTCGACGTGCGCATTGCAGCCAAGGGCGGCGGTTCCGAGAACAAGTCGAAGTTCGCGATGCTGAATCCGAACGACTCCATCGTGGACTGGGTGATGAAGACCGTGCCGACGATGGGCGCCGGGTGGTGCCCGCCAGGCATGCTCGGCATCGGCGGGACGGCGGAGAAGGCGATGCTGATGGCGAAGGAGTCGTTGATGGAGAGCATCGACATGGCGCAGCTGAAGGAGCGTGGCCCGCAGAACAAGATCGAGGAGCTCCGGATTGAACTCTGCGACAAGGTCAATGCACTTGGGATCGGCGCGCAGGGTTTGGGGGGGTTGTCCACCGTGCTGGATGTGAAGATCTTCGACTTCCCGACACATGCTGCGTCGAAGCCGATCGCGATGATCCCGAACTGTGCCGCGACGCGCCACGCGCACTTCACGCTCGACGGCACCGGGGTCGCGGCGCTGCCGATTCCGAAGCTCTCCGACTGGCCGAACGTCACCTGGCAGCCGGACGTGAACGCAAAGCGTGTCGATCTCGACACGCTGACGCCGGAAGTGGTCGGCAGCTGGAAGGCTGGGGATCGGCTGTTGCTGCACGGCAAGCTGTTGACCGGTCGTGACGCCGCGCACAAGCGCATCGCGGATCTGTTCGCGAGCGGGGAAGGGCTTCCCGACGCGGTGGACTTCCGCAATCGTGTGATCTACTACGTGGGCCCGGTCGATCCGGTGCGTGATGACGCGGTCGGTCCGGCAGCACCAACGACCGCGACGCGCATGGACAAGTTCACCGAGATGATGCTCGAGAAGACCGGGCTGATTGCGATGATCGGCAAGGCGGAGCGTGGGCCCGCTGGACTGGAAGCGATCCGCAAGCACAAGGCGGCCTATCTGATGGCGGTCGGTGGTGCCGCCTACCTCGTCTCGAAGGCCATTCGTTCCTCGCGTGTGGTGGCGTTTGCGGATCTTGGCATGGAAGCGATCTACGAGTTCGAGGTCGAGGACATGCCGGTCACCGTGGCCGTCGACGCCGCGGGGAGCAACGTGCACGAGACGGGGCCGCGTGAGTGGGCGGAGAAGATCCGGCAGTTGCCGGTGCTGGCTGGCTGACCCCGGCGTGGCGGCGGGATCAGCTGGGTCCGGAGACGAAGACTTCGGACGCCAGCTGCCACCCCGCTTCCGCGAGGCGCCATTCGGCAGAGTACATGCCGCGCAGCTCCTCGTGCCGCACGCCATGCTGCCAGCGACCCACCCAGCGTCCCTGCTCGGTCGCGGTGATGGCCCCAGCATGGACACTGATTGTCCCGGGCTCGCGGACGTAGCCGCGGAACGCTGGATCCGCGAACTGCTCGATGAAGGCCGCCAGTGATGCGGCTCGTCCAACGAGTATCGGTCCGCCTGCCACTGTCACTGTGATGTGCTCGAGCATCAGCGCGATCACGCCATTCACGTCGCGCGCGGCGATGGCAGCGTTCGACGCGGCGCGGCGCGCACGAATGTTCGCGACGTGATCTGCACTCACGGTTTGCTGAGCGCGGGTGTGGTCGTTGGGGGACGACGATGCCTGGTCGCCTGCTCGAACGCGAAGCCGTACCCGAGCAGCTGCGCCTCGCTGTACGGCCGCCCAAGGAACTCGAGACCGACGGGCAGGACATCGTCAGAGAAACCGGCGGGTACCGTCAGCGCGGGGAAGCCCAGCGAGGGACTGAGGCTGCGGTTGTCGCCACGGCTGTATCCATCCACCGGGCGCGGATTGGTGAGTACGTCGATTGCAATTGGTGTCGGCGGCGCGTCGTAGGTCGCGTAGACCAGCACGTCGAGGCGCTGGTCGGCCATCAGTTTGAGGATCGCCACGCGCAGTGCCTCGCGTGACTTCATCACGGTCAGATACGCCGGGTCGGACGTCGACTTGCCGACCAGACCGATCATCGTCCGCGCACGCCACGGATTGACGGTGCCGGCGAGCATGATCTCCTTGAGCGTCTTCACGGGAGCGTTGGCGTGCTGCGCGAAGTAGGCGTCGGTCGCCTCCTCGGTCTCGAAGTCATTGTCGACGCGACTGCCTGGCACGATAGGCGGCACCAGCGAGTCCACCACCACCGCACCCTGCGCGCGGAGATCGTTCACCGCGCGATCGAAGACCACCCGGACCCGCGCGAATTCTGCGCGAATCACACGCTCGGCGGAATCGCGCTTCGCGATGGAGTCCGCCGAGATCGTCGTGTCGCGGCGGCCGGCCGCGGCAGTCGAATCCCGCGGAAACCGGAGCACGCCGATTCGTGCACCGCGCAGGGCCGTCGCGACCAGCGCGGTGGTGTAGGTCGTCGGAACGTGGCCCACCGCATATGCCGTGATGGGATCGTTGGCGTCGTATCCGGCGATCACGTCGAGGACGCGCGCGGCGTCGGCCACCGTGCGCGTCATCGGGCCCATCGTATCCTGTGTCGGGTTGGCCGGCAGCATGCCGAACCGACTCACCAGCGGCAACGTCGGGCGCAGGCCCACCAGACTGCTCACCGCGGCGGGCCCGCGAATCGAGCCACCGGTGTCTTCACCAATCCCGACCAGTCCGAAGTTCGCAGCGACCGCCGATGCCGACCCACCGGACGAGCCACTCGGATTGCGCGTCGGATCGTACGCATTGCGGATGATGCCCGCCGCTGACCCGACGTAGCGCCCCGCGAACTCGCCCATCGTGGTCTTGGCGATGATGATTGCGCCCGCCGCCTCCAGTCGCTGTACGGCGGTCGCGTCGCGCGTCGGTACGAAGTCCTTGAAGAGGGCCGACCCATAACTGGTCGGCATGTCCTTCGTTTCGATCTGGTCCTTGAGCAGCACCGGCACGCAGTGGAGCGGCCCGCGTTTCCCTTTCGCGCGTTGCACGCCATCCAGCGAATCTGCCTCGGCAAGTGCACGCCGGTTCAGGTGTTGAACGGCGTTCAGTGTCGGGCCGCGTTTGTCGTAGGCGTCGATGCGGTCCAGATACGCCTGCACCAGCGCGCGACAGGTAAGCCGCCGTGCGTCCAGCGCCGCATGCACACCGGGGATCGTCGCCTCCATCACGTCGAACCGCTGCGCGCCTGCGGGAGAAGCGAGCAGGGCGATCCCTGCTGCGAACAGCGTGTGCCTGGCCGTGCCGGTCATCGATGCGCCTGGGTGTCGGGGGAGCCGCCGTATCGGTCGTCGAGACAACTTCGCAGGCGCCGGGCGTCGGCGGGAGGTGGTCCACCGCCTCGCCCCTGTGCAATCGCGGCGGCAGCGGCCAGTTTCACGCGATGCAACGCCGTGAATTCCTCGTCGCGACGGCGCTTGGCGCAGCGGGCCTGGGGGCAGGCCGGGTGCCAGGCGCTCACGCCGACACAGACGACATGTCAGACGCTCCCTCCATCGCTTCGATGCCCGCTCCGACTCGCAAGATCCTGATTGCCGGCGGTGGTTTCAACCGCGCCTTCATCCGCTACATGGCCACGCTTACGGCCAAGCCACGCGCGAGAATCTGCTATCTCCCGACCGCCTCCGCGGACAACGCCGATGGCATCATCAACTTCTATCGCGAGTGCGCGGGCCTGGATGTCGAGCCGCATGTGCAGCGGAGCTTCATCGAGAGCCTGAGCCAGACACAGGGCTGGGACGACGTCCTGCTCTCGATGGATGCCATCGTCTGCTCCGGAGGGAACACGCTCAACCAGCAGGCGATCTGGAAGGCACAGGGGATCGACGTCGTGCTGCGCGCCGCGTGGGAGAAGGGCATCGTCCTCGGCGGCGCCAGCGCGGGGTCGCTCTGCTGGTTCGAGGAGGGCACCACCGATTCGCGCCCGAAAGCCCTCTCGATCGTGAAATGCCTCGGCTTTCTGCCGGGCAGTCACTCGCCGCACTACGACAAGGAGCCGGGGCGACGCCCGCTCTATCATCAGCTGATCGGCGCCGGCACGATGACGCCGGGATATGCCTGCGACAATGACGCTGGCATCTACTTCGAGGACACCGCCGTGAAGCGCGTGGTGTCGACGCGCGCTGAGGCAAAGGCCTACTACGTCAGCGTGGTCAATGGGACGGTCGTTGAACGGACGATGGAGCCGGAGCGCATCGGCTAGCTGCCGCGCGTGGGAGCTGTCGTGCGCGCTGTCATGTGCGGTCTGGCGACGCGGTGTTCCCGGCGGCGCCAGACGGATGCGGATGGAGATCGCGGTGCTACGGATTGAGGGCGAGAGTCGAGACACTCATGGCCGGCATCGTGTAGGTCAGCACATTGCCACTCACCGTCACGTCGGTTCCTCGTGTCGGGTTCGGCGTGCCATCCCGCATGAGGTAGACCTGCGCGCTTGTTGCGGCCCCGGCCCCGGTGAGTGTGATCTGTGTGACCTTCGGCGTCGTGGTCTTGTTGATCACGACCAGCACCGTGCGACCGCTCGGCGTGCGGCTGGCGTAGATCGAACTCTGCGCAACGTTCGACGTGGTAGCCTGGAGCCCGGTGTCACCGAACGAATTGCCGGCACCGTCGTAGTTGCGGAACATTCTGAGCGCGCCGAAGATGTAGGCGTAGGCCAGGTTGCCGTTGCCATTCCAGTTCGAGGCATTGAGCCCTGCGAATGGCCAGAGCGAGGCGGCAAACACTCCTTCACGGCCGAAGATGCCAAAGACGTCGGCCTGTGCGATACCGCCGGAGATATCGCCACCGCGCCCGTAGTAGTACTCGGTGATCGCCAGCCGCGTCCCCGGATAGTGCGCCGTGATCTGTTCGCGCAGTCGCGGCAGCAGGCGAATCGGGCCTCCCGTCACGCCGGTCACCCAGCTGCCATCGTTGTACGTCGGATCCCAGAGCGAGCGCGGGGCCTGGATGCGCGCTTCGATCATCGCGGCATCCTGTGTCGCGTAGTCGTTCGAGATCGTGCCGGCATTCGTGCCCGCTTCGGAGTAGAAGTGCACGTCGAGGACGTCGAGCAGGCGACGACCAGCGGCGGTTTCGGCGGCACGCATGCGATCGAGGTAGACGTCGGTGAAGTTCTGTGTTCCGTAGGCCGGATCGGGCGTCGGATACCGACCGAGCAGCGTGATCCCGGTGTACGTCGCGGTGGCTGCGCCAAACACGAGTGCATTGGGCAGCACACTCTTGATGGCGCTTGCATACACGACCGATGTGTCCGCAAAACCCGTGTACGTCTGGAGCCGGGGTGTTCCCGGGTTGTCATTGAGATCGCTGAAGATCTCCTTGTGCGTCGAATTCCAGATGTCCGGTTCGTTATCCAGCGAGAAGAAGACGGGCGCGGTCGGATGCGTGGAGCGACCAGGATAGGTCGACTCGACCCAGTTGACGAATTCGTCCTGATACACAAACCCGTCGGATGAATTCGGCGTCAGCGTGAACGCACTGCCTTTCCTGGCGCGGCTGACGCGGAAGCGGGTGGCAAGGCGGTTCGCGCGATCGGCGTCGCTGATGCCGACGTTGCAGTTGCACGCATCGGCGGAGACGTAGCCGCTCATTGGCACGGTGGCCATGAACGCCTGGCCGCGCGCGAGGGTCGGATCGGCGTGGCGTCGGACTGTTCCACCGGGTACGGTCCCCACCTGGCCGTCGGCCGTGTTCCAGTAGAAGTAGTCGGCGCCCGCGTTGCTGTAGCTGTTCTCCCAGTTGTAGGCCGTCGACCTGTTCCCGCCGAGCCGGTTGAAGGTGAACTCGGACGGCATGGTGGCATTGCCATACGATTCCGCTTCGTTGACCACGTTCGCGCCGTAGATGTATCGCGAGATCGGGTACGTACTCGCGCCATTGACGGTCGCGGTGATGTCCGCGCTGATAGCGTTTGTCACGGTCAACGGCCGCGTGGTCGTGAGCGTGGCACCGCCGACACTCGCCTGCACGGTGCGCGTCGTTCCGGCGGTCACACCGGTCAGCGTGGCGCGGTACGAACTGTCAGGCGGAGTGAACGATATCGAACCGATGGTGATCCCGCTGGTGCCGCTGCCGAGCGCCAGCGCGACGGTCTGACCACTCCCAATCTTGTTGCTGCTGGCGTCACGGATCACGATCGTCGCCGTACTCGTGTTGCCAACGGCGATGCTCTCCGTACTCAGTGTAAAGGTACTGGTTGACGTGGACGCAACGCCGGCGCGCACGCGCACGGGGAGACTCGCGGGTGTCAGGTTCGTCGCCGAGAACCGGAGCCGACCGCTGCCGACCGCTGCGCTGAGTCGCAGTGCCGGGAACGTGATCGTACCGTCGGCACCGGTGCTCAGTGGTCCGGCTCCGGAGAGTGTGGCGCCGGTCCACGGTGCACCGGCGTTGGTCACCGCGGTGACGGTGATCGCCACACCGGCCTGCAGCACCGGGGTCCCCGCCGCGCTGCGCAACGCGATCGTCACGCCATTCAGCAACGAGCCGCTCGGCACGTCCAACCCGCCAGCGGTGGTGTCACCGGGGAGTGTGGTGATGACGAGTGCCGTGGCGGGAGCCGGAGGTGGTGGTGCGGAGGCCGAGACAACGAGCTGCCGTGTTGCCGCCAGCACGACACCATTGATCGTGGTCGTCACCGTCACGCTGCCGAGGGTGATACCGGTGATGCCGGACGTATAGGAGGAATCCGCAGCGGAGTATGTGACGGCGCCGGCGGCCGCCGTGTTTGCAGCGCCGGTGAATGCAATCGAGACGTTCTGGCCGTTGCCCAGCTTGCGCCCGGCGCCGTCCAGCGGCGTGGTCACGAGCTGCGCCACACCCGCGACCGGGATCGTATCCGGCGTCAGTGAGACCGGGCTGGCGGCTGACACCACACCTGGAGCAACGATGACGGTGATCGGCGCTGACGTGGATAGCTGCGTCGCGCCAACCGTCGCTCGAATCACACTCGTCGTCCCAGCCGTCCGCGCCGTCAGCGTGGCGCGATACGAAGAATCGCTTGCCTCGTACGTGACGGCACTGAGCACTCCTGCACTGGTGCCGCCGCCGACGGACAACGCGACAACTTGGCCGCTCCCGAGCGCCGACCCCGACGCGTCCCGAGGTGTCACGCGCAGGCTGACGACACTGTCGATGATGGCCGTATCGCGCGACGCGGTGAGCGAGCTGCGCGACGCGGAAACTGCACCGGGCAGCAGGCGAACCGGGAGACTGCTGGCGGCAAGATTCGTCGCCTCGAAGCGGAGGCGGGCCGACCCGGTGGGCGCGGTCAATGCAATCGCGGGGAAGGTGGCCTGACCGAACGGATTCGTGCTGACGGGACCGGCCCCGGTGAGCGTTGCGTTCGCGAGGGCGCTCCCTGTCACGTTCAGCGCGCGAGCGGTCACCGAAATTCCAGCTTGGCGGACTGGCGCACCCGTCGCATCGACCAGTTGCACCGTCGCGCCAGGCCAGAGGGCACCGCTGACGACCTGAAACGCCGGGGTGGTATCGCCCGGCAGGGTCGAGATCCGAAGTGCGGTGGCAGGCACCGGCGGTGGCGGTGGGGCCACCACACCGGTGAATAGTGGTGCGATGGTCAGCTGCGCTCCGTTCACGTTCGTCCGCAGCGCGCGCGCTGGCGCTGGCGCATTGACCGTGATGCTGGCTCGATACGACGAGTCGGCGGGGAAGAAGGTGAAGGTGCTCACCGTCGCGAGAGCCTGATCACCGTCGAGCGTTGCACTGACCTGCTGACCGCTGCCACGCTTGTTGCCCGACGCATCCATCGGGACCACCGTCACCTGCGCGACGCCGCCCACGGCCATCGTATCAGGGGCGACGGCGACCGCCGATGCCCCTGCGGAAATCGCGCCGGGCTCGAGGCGAAGCGGAATCGCCAACGGCGGCAAGCTGTCAACTGCGGCGGACAGAACCGCGGCACCGCTTCTGCCGGCGAGGACCAGATTCGTGATGCGGGCGATTCCGGCGGTATCGGTCAGCGCGGTCGCACCGCGGCGGATCTGGATCTGCGTACTCGGGGAGCCGCCCGGGTCACGCACGGTCAGCGTCAGCGCCCGTCCAGCCTGCTTCACGTTCTGGCCCGATGCGTCCCGGAGCTGCACCGAGAGCGCGCTCGGCTGGCTGTCGTGCGCCAGCCGGATGAGCGGGGTGGCCGAATCGAACGGGGTCACGAGGCCGATGGCCGTAGCCCGTGCGATGCTGACGGGTGGCACTGGGGTCGGTTCGGTTGAGCTCGCATCGCCACAGGCGACGATCGCGCAAAGCAGCAACAGACGACCGCGGCCAATGGGCCTGACGTGGGAGCTGAAGTGAGCAGCGTCGCTCATATACTGACCAAATCTCGGGGGGAGCAAATATCTCAGCGCGCCTGTGTGCAGGTTCCGCGCCAGCGGGTGCTCGGAGAGGGCACGTGAGTTGACGATCTGAAAGAGGAATCGTGTCGTCGCGCCGTTACGGTTGGACGACTGCGCCGCTGGACGAATGAGCGCCGACCTGGTGGCGAGCGACGCTGTGGGCAGGGTGTCCTGTGCCAGCCAGCCGCGCCGATCGTCTTGCGTCGCGGCGTGCGGCGGAGAGTCGGCCGCGGTCCGGCGACGGCCGGAGGGGGTGCCTCCAGCGTCCGGGGCTCGGGGTGGGCGATACCTTCCCGTGCAGACCGGACACGCTGTGGCGGCCCCGGCACGCGCTGCCGGCGGCGAGCCACTTTCTCGAACGACAAACAAGCAGGTGCGTTGATGGGGGACTGGCAGATCGGTTACGTCGCGGGGCGGACTCTTCCGTACCCTGATTCGCTGTCCGCCCAACCATTCGTGGCTTCGGTGACCGCGTCATGACCCACCACGTGCTGCTGACGGTATCCGGCACCATTCCGCCCGATCACGCCGCGCAAGCGGAGGCGGGGCGTGCGCCGCGCCGCGATTACGCAGCGCTGGCAGGCGCCTGTGATGCGGACCTGCTCGACTACGCGACGGCACGTGCCGAGGGCGGCTGGCAGGGCAAGCTGCTCGAGCGCATCGGCGGTTCGAACCTGCTGCTGGCGTGGGCCTGCTTCGCGCGCCGGCATCGGTACCGCGTGATCATGACCGACGGTGAGCAGGTCGGTCTGCCGCTGGCGGCCATGCTCAAGCTGCTGTCGTTCGGCAGGCGTCCGCAACACCTGATGATCACCCATATCATCTCGGTGCCGAAGAAGATGGTGTTCCTGGATTGGCTGCGCGTGCAGAGCCACATCGATCGCTTCCTCGTCTACGCGACGTGGCAGAAGCGTTTCATCGAGGAGCGGTGGCACATACCTGCCGATCGGGTGTCGTTCACGCCCTTCATGGTCGACACGCACTTTTTCTCTCCCGAGAGGGCGACTCCAAACCCCGAGGCGTCGCGGACGATCTGCTCGGTCGGTCTGGAGCGACGCGACTATCCGACGCTGCTGGCGGCGGTGGATGGCGTCGATGTCCACGCCGTGATCGCCGCCGCCAGTCCGTGGGCAAAGCAGCCGGATACCACAGCGGGGCAGGTCATTCCGCCCAACGTGACGGTGCAGCGCTTCAACCAGTACGACCTCCGGCAGCTCTATGCCGACAGTCGTTTTCTCGTGATGCCGCTGTACAACGTGGATTTTCAGGCAGGCGTCACGGCGATCCTCGAAGCGATGGCCATGGGTCGTGCGGTCATCTGCTCACGCACACCAGGACAGACCAATGTGGTCGTGGAAGGGGACACGGGCCTGTATGTGGCGCCCGGAGATCCCGCAGCGTTGCGCGCGGCAATTCAGTCGCTGCTCGACGATCCGGCCGCAGCGGAGCGAATGGGGCGGGCCGGTCGTGCCTTGGTCGAGCGCGAGATGAGCCTGGAGAAGTACGCAGAACGCCTGAAAGGCCACGTGCAGGGCGCGCTCGCAGCGCGAGGTTAGCTAGAGCGGAGACACTGGTGATCGCGCTCCGAAACCGTTCCAGAGGTTCACTTCCGGCAGTCTTTCATCGGAATGCCGACTGCGCCTGCGCTGACCCGTTGGCGTGCCGCCATGCCGCCGATCAACCACCCGATATCACCAACGATCGCCAGTCCGCGGTGATCCATCGTTGCCGCACTCAGCGCAGGCAGCGTCTGCCAGATTCCGCGCCGTGTATCGAACGCGAACACCCGTGCGCTGGGCTGTGACGGACGGGTATCGTAGCCGATGCCGTTGTAGTTGTATGGATTGTCGGTGCCACCGGCGAAGACGATCAGTGATCCACATCGGCCGACAGCAGCGCGGTACAGCGGCGGCCCGGGATGCGCGATGCCGACGCGCCAGTCGATCACCGATGGGTTCTTGGTGTCGATCGTGCCGATCCAGACTTGCTGCTCGAGCACGTACTTCGTGGCCGAGTCCTGCTTTACCGCTCCGTCCACATACACGATCGTGTTGCCGGCGATTCCACCACTGTGCCCGAACACGCCGCGTCCGACGATCGGCGATGCCGGGAACCACGCATTGCGCACCGCATCGTACATCTGGACCAGTTGGACGTTGTCGGTATCGTGCCACCCGGAGATCAGGTAGATCAGCGAGTCGCGATAGACGACACTGACTGCGTCATCGACCGCCACCGGCATGTCAGACCCTCGCGACCAGAGGTTGCGGCGTGGTTCGAAGATGTCGACGCTCGCAACCGACCGTTCCGCCCCCGCCGAATCCACCGTGTAGCCGCCGAAGACGAAGAGTCGTCCACGCACGATCTGCGCGGTGGCGGCGAGACGTCCGACGGGGCCGGGCACATCGGGCAGGCTGCGCCACCGTGCGCTGCCGGCCGACCACGCATGCGCCTGCCGCGTGATGCCGGACCAGCGCCTGGTGCTGTCAATGCCCAACGCCGAGAACACCCATGCCTCGCCGTCAATCAAACCGCTGGCAACAGCAGCATTCGAGACCGGCACGGGCAGGGCGGGCACGACCTGCGCGTTGCCGACGCTGCTCGTCCACTGGAGCACCGCAGCAGCGATCACGATCATCAGGCGCACGTCCAGCATCGAACGCGGTACCGAGACCGGGTGCTGGCTGGGTATTCCGGGCAACGAGTGGCGCATTTGCGCAACGTAGTTCGCTGTCCTCGCCCAGTGGCACTGGCCCGCTGTGATCCCTCATGCTAGGCGCCGGGTTCGATCGCCTTGAGCCCCTTCTGGTACGTGGTATACACGAAGACGGGAAGCTTCAGTTCGCCAAGGTGCTTCGCCACCAGCGGTCGAACATCTGCCCACTCGAGCCCGCCGGCACCTGTGGCCAGGCGCGGTAGCGCGAGGCTCCGGACACCGCCCTTCTCCAATTCGTGCCGGAGGCGCTTGAGCGCGTGGTTCACATGCGTCACGGTGGCGCGGCCGGATGATTGCGACGCATGCTCGCCCTCCTGCGTCATCAGGTTGTAGATCGTCCGGCCCTCTGCATTGTGAAACGCCCAGAGCTCGCCTGGATTCGGATGCGTCTGATGGGCGTAGTGCCGGAAGTCCTTCGCCATCGACGGCCACAGCTCACACAGGGCGCGCGCCAGCCCTGCATCAAAGTGATCGTTTGGCGAGACGCCGTGGGCAATGGCCTGCGCGTCCGTCAAGAGGATATCGCCGTGCACGTCGTGGATCATCCGTGCTCCGTCCGCGGTGGTGCAGCGGCGCAGCGCCGGAATGGTGCCGCGTCAAGCCTGAAGATGCGGCGATGACTGCCGAACGCTGTCCGGGTATCGCCGGACAGTCTGTCAGGCGGAATGCGCCTTGTCCGGTGGAAACCGTCCAGCATCGGGCACTGTCGGTCGATGCCATCGGACAATCAGCGTCGCGTTGTGCGCGACCCGGCCCATTTGTACACCACCCCACCCCGCATCACGAACACCACGCGCCGCACCGCCGTGGGATCCTTCAATGGATCGCCGTCGAGCGCGATGATGTCCGCCTCGTAGCCTGGCGCCAGTGATCCGATCCGGTCCCCGAGCCCAAGCGCGCTCGCTGCCAGCGACTGCGCCGAGACCAGCGCGGCGAGCGGCGTCTGCCCGCAGTGCTCGATCCTCCCGAGAAACTCCTCGGCATTGCGGCCATGTGCGCCGGCGGTGGCGTCGGTGCTGAACACGACCTTGGCATTCGGGGTGTGCACCGCGATGCGACAGATGTCGAAGTCGAGCTTCAGATCATCATTCATGGTCTGCATTCCCGCCTCGGTGTAGTTGCCCACGCCGAGGTAGCGCGGTGTGTTCGCGATGTAGTTCTGGACGACGAGCCCGACCTGCGGGCTGATGAACGTGCCCATGCGCGCGGCGGTGGCGATGTCGTCAGCGGTGGCATAGGTGGCATGCTCCACCTGGTTGCATCCGGCGAGCGCTGCCGCACTGACCTGCGAGCGATACGCATGGACCATCGAGCGGAGGCCGATGGCCTTCGCTTCCGAGCAGAAGATCTCGAGTTGCGCCTGCGTGAGCGTCGGGCGGGCGCCGACGCGCTGGCTGGTCGAGGCGAAGATCTTGATCAGGTCTGCCCCCTCCGCCTTGCGTTGCCGTATCAGCGCGCGCATCTGCTCGGGCGTACCGGTGCTGTCGCCCTTGCCTTCGACCCACGCCAGGGAGGTGAGCACACGAGGGCCAGGGAAGCCGTGGTCGCGAATCATGTCGCGGAGCGGTCTTTCGGTCGGATCGCCGACGGACTGCACGGTGGTGAAGCCACCCATCAGCGTTTCCCATCCGGCCATCGCGATTCCCAGCGCGGCTTCCATGGGCGGTTCGCTGTCGGTCGCGATGCGCCCGCGTCTGTCCCAGTGGGAATCGAGATGTACGTGGGTGTCAATCCAGCCGGGCATGACGGTATAGCCGCGCAGATCGATGACAGTGCCGCGAGCGCTCTCGGACGAGAGTGAGGTGATGCGTCCATTCGCGACGGTGATGCGCCTCGAACCGAACACGTTGCCTCGGCCGTCGTGCAGACGATCCGCGAGGATCACGGTGGGGCCGATCGGAGGTGGCGGCGCCGGCAGTGGTGCGACGGCCGCGGGTTGCGCGAACAGACCTAGCGGCGGAAACGCTGCCGACAGCGTGATTGCGGCCCAGACGACCGCGGATAGCCTGGTAGTCATGGTGCGTGACGCCCCCGTGTGTGCAAGGTCCGGATCGCCGCCGTCATCCCTCCCGGCGTATGCAACAGCTCCTTGGACAGGAAACCATTGGTCTGAATGATTTGCGCAATACATCCCGTCCAGCCGGTCTGGTGACTTGCACCGACACCATCCCCGCTGTCGCCATGAAAGTACTCTGGGAAGAGCAGCAGGTTGCGCCAGTGTGGATCGTCAGCGAACCGGTGGTTGCGTCCGTGCGCGGGCCTGCGGCCAGCTCGGTCCGGCAGGAAAACCCGGCACAGCCGTTCGCCAAGCTCGGACGCAACTTCGAGCAATGTCATCATCAGACCTGACCCTGTCGGACACTCGATCTCGAAGTCATCGCCATAGTAGGCATAGAGGCGCAGCAGCGAGCCATACAGCAGGTAGTTGATGGGCATCCACACCGGACCGCGCCAGTTGGAGTTGCCACCGAACATCGCGCTGTCAGAGTCGCCTGGCACATACGCCACGCGATGTTCCTTGCCCTCGTGCGTGAAGACGTACGGATGCGCCAGATGGTGGCGCGAGAGAGAGCGAATCCCATGCGGAGAGAAGAACTCGTCCTCATCCAGCATGCGTGACAGGATTCGGCGCAACTTGTTTTCGTCGACGATCGACAGCATGCGCCTATTCGCCACGCCGGCCTGGTCGGGCAAGTGGATGTTGGCCGTCAGTTCGGGACGTCGGCCCATGAACTGCAGGCTGCGGTCGCGAAATCCCGGCAGGCGGTCGTAGATGTCCTCCTCGAAGACGGCGACGGCGGCCAGCGGCAAGAGGCCCACAATCGATCGCACCTTGAGCCGTTGTGCCGACCCATCCGGCAGCCGAAGCACATCGTAGAAGAACCCGTCCTCCTCATCCCACATCTCATCCTGCTGTTCGCCCAGCCGGTCCATCGCGCCGGCAATCAGCAGTGTATGGCGGAAGAACTTCTCGACGAACTCTTCATACAACGGCTCGTGCAACGCGAGTTCGACGGCAATCCGCAGCATCTGCTGGCTGAAGAATACCATCCACGCGGTGCCGTCGGCCTGATCGAGGTGCCCGCCGGTCGGGAGTGCGGACGATCGGTCGAAGACCCCGACGTTGTCGAGGCCAAGAAATCCGCCCTCGAAGACGTTCGCCCCATCGCGATCCTTCTGGTTCACCCACCAGGTGAAATTGACGAGCAGCTTGGTGAAGGCGCGCTTGAGGAATTCGAGGTCCCCCTCGCCACCCTGACGCTCCCGGTCGAGCAGATAGAGCTGGATCGTCGCCCAGGCGTGCACCGGGGGCGTGACGTCACCGAAGTTCCATTCGTACGCAGCCAGCTGGCCGCTCGGATGCAGGTAGTCGTTCCGCAACAGCAGTTCGAGTTGGTCCTTCGCGAAATCGACATCCACCGTCGCCAACGGAATGACGTGAAACGCGAGATCCCATGACGCGAACCAAGGATACTCCCATGTATCCGGCATCGAGATGATGTCGGCGGCATACAGGTGGGCCCAGTCGCGATTGCGCCCTGGCTGACGCTGGTGAAAGGGGAGGTGCGGGCCGACACCGTGTTCATCGAGCCACTGACCGAGGTCGAAGTGGAAGAACTGCTTCGACCAGAGCATCCCTGCCAGTGACTGCCGCAGCACCCTCGCTCGTTCAGGATCGTCGCGCACGGCCGGCGGTGTGACGGACGCATAGAATGCATCGGCCTCCTGCTCACGCCTGGTGAACAGTTCGTCAAAATCATCGAACGCGTCGTACCCCGCGTCGGGATTGCGCGTCGTCAGCCGAAGCCGGATGACCCGCTCCTCGCCGGCGCCGATCGACAGCGCATAGTCCGCGGCGACCTTCGTTCCCTCACCCGCCGGATTCACGGCAGTGACGTCGCCATGCACGACGCAGTTGTTGATGCCGTCCTTCACCCACGGCGTGGTGTTGGCAGCACCGAAGAGTCGCGCGGTGTTGGTCTCGTTGTTCGTGACGAGGAGCGGCACCGCGGCGTCGCAATGCAGGAAGTAGTCATCGAGTGGCGCCTCGCTGGCCTGCACTGACTGACGCGCGTGGACCACGGAATGCGTGGGCCCCTCGTGCGCGGTGAGCACTGGCCTGGCCGCAGTGCCCGGTGCCGACCAGGTGTTGCGGAACCAGAGCGTTGGCAGCACACGCAGCGGCGCCGCGTCAGGGCCGCGATTACACGCGGTGATCCGCACGAGGAGGTCGTCCACGGCCGACTTCGCATACTCGACGAAGACATCGAAGTAGCGGTCGTCGTCGAAGATGCCGGTGTCGAGCAGTTCGTACTCGCCCTCGTGTCTGCCGCGGCGGGCATTGCCGGCGATGAGGTCGTTGTAGGGGTAGGCCGCTTGCGGGTACTTGTACAGATACTTCATGTACGAGTGCGTCGGCGTCGAGTCCAGGTAGAAGTAGTACTCCTTGACGTCTTCGCCGTGGTTGCCCTCGTGGTTGTCCAGTCCGAAGGCGCGCTCCTTCAGAATCGGGTCCTGACCATTCCAGAGCGCCAATGCGAAGCAGAGTCGCTGCTGATCGTCACTGATGCCCGCCAGACCGTCCTCGCCCCATCGGTAGGCGCGCGAGCGTGCGTGATCGTGCGGGAATGACCGCCATGCGTCGCCATGCTGGCTGGTGTCCTCGCGAACCGTGCCCCATTGGCGCTCGCTCAGATAGGGGCCCCAGCACTTCCACGCCGCGGTACCGGATCGCGCCTCTGACAGTCGGGCGGATTCGGGGTCGGTGGACATCGGGTGGTCTCCGTGAGCTGCGTGCTGGATCGTCTGCTCCGTGATCGGCCCAGCCACGCGTCACGCGACGCCGGGTGTGGACCAGTGCAAGGTGCCGTCCCGTCTGGCAGGGCGATAGTCGGTCCACCGAGGGCGCAGCGCCTGACGCGCAATGCGCACGGCTCCGGGAACGCGATGCGCCCGGGAACGCGATGCGCCCGGGCCCCAATGTGCCCCGCATCAGAGTTTGTGCGGACGGGGGTTCCGTCGAGACGGTTCTCGGGCTGGAGACGGCGTGTTCCGCGGGCTTCCAGGCCGGCGCATACCTGCCGCGCTGACTATGTCAGACGACCCGCCATCACCGTTTCGCAATACCTCCCTGCGCCATTTCACGCTGAAAGGGCGAATCGTCGTACGCCTCGCCACCGTCGGCTTCTCGGCGAGCATCAGGGTGCTGGGCACGCTCACGCGGGTCATGCCACGACGTTCGCGGTCGATGGACCACGCGGGCCGCGGTATTCGGCGAAGATCGGTCCGGTCATTCTTGTAATGCGCACTGGGAATCCGGTGTTGCCATGCCTCGTGGAGGCGAAGCACCACTGGACACTTCGCGGCTGGGACCGGCTCTGTATCACGCGACCGTTTTCGCCGGCGTTGGTGCTCGCGGGGAATCCGATCTACGTGCCCTCTGATGCCGACGACGTTCAGGTCCACGCCAAGTTGGACGAGCTGCAACTGTCGCTCGACGCGCTGGTCGAACGAGGGCGTGAATGGCGTGAGCGGTCGTAGGCCTCCCAGCCGTACCGCGCGACTCCGCCGGTCGCGAGTGCCCCCGGCAGCGAAGCTCCGACGCCGACCCGGCGCCTGTTGCGAAACTGGCACCCCAGCGCCAACGTGTGCCGCATCATCGCTCACGAATTGCGGGACGCGTGTGCGTCCGTGACGGCGGAGCCTCACGCAGACCACCCGCGTGGCAAAACTCTGGAAGAAAGGGCGTGGCAAACTCGGTCCGTTGTTGCCATTGCATGGACGCTGGACCGCCGCCGCCGAATCAGCGATGGGGCCCGTGCGCTGCATCCGATCGCTGCTGCCGATCCTGAACGGCGCCTATCTGCAATTGACCGCACGCTGGGAATTCGGTGGGGCGGCGGGCAAGCTCAGTGCAAAGGCGTACGAAGAGCTGGCCATCATCGGTGTGGGCGACGATGGCGCAGTCACCTTCTGGTCGTATACCTCTGATGGCAAGCGGTCGGCAGGTACCCTGGCTGATGTCACGGCGTTGCACGCAGAGGCGATCGGGTTCGAAGCCGAGATGCCCGCGGGGACAGCGCGCATGGCGTACTGGCCGGAGATCGGCGGTGGGTTCTGCTGGGTCGTCGAGGCGAAGACGAAGAAGGGGTGGAGTCGCATGGTTGAGCATCACTACCATCGCGCCGACGACTGAGTCCGGTGCCTCCCGGTCGGCAGCGCGGATTGCGGCAATGGCGGTCCGCGCTGCCGCTGACGATGAGACTGCAGACGTCCGCGGTGACCAGCGCGGTCCGCTGGAGGAAACCAGGGCGTCAGCTCCGCGCGGCCTCGGCTGCCTGCCGGACGATCGCAATCACGGCCGCGTGATCGAACGTCGATCCCGCGACGAACTTCATGTGGCGCATGTCAACGCCGGTGCCTTGCAGCGAGTGCGCGGGGTCCGACACGCTCGCTCCACCCCAGACCTGAAGATTCACGTGGCGCACGTGATTGACGAGCGCGCAGGCGTTGCGTTTGTCGTGATACGTCAGGTTGCCCCATTTCAGGCTTGCCACCAGATCCGGCTCCGCATCGCGGATGAGGGAATCGAGTTCCCGGATGATGTCGCGGTGCTCCGGCTGTACGCCGTGCAGGAACTCGTCGAGAACGGACATCTGCGCCTCCCGAATCGTGATTCGATGCTGACAAGCTGCGGGTTCGCCGCGTCAACTGCAACGCGACGAAATGCTCAGCCCGCTGCGTCGTTGCGGGTCTGCGGTCGGATATTGATCAGATGCCTTGGCGATGCGCCTCCGAGCGCCCGCCCTCGTCGGCATGTCATGCCTTCGGTCGAGCAGGGAAGACCCCTGGGGCCGCGAGCGGCTGGAACCTTCCGGAGCTGCCGTCGTACGGAAGCCCAATCTGCGGCGGACCTCGGCTGCGCGTCGTTGCACGCTACCTTCCGCCACCGGCGCCATCACAACGCTGGTCTGCCTCCCTGTTTCGGAGTTGTCGATTGACAGTAAACTCCATTCGTGCCGGACTTTGCGCCGCTGCCGTGCTGGTCGTCTGTGCGCTCCCACTCGCTGCACAACCCAAGGCGAAGGCCTCGGCCGCCGCTTCTCCGCCAGAGCCCGCGCTGGTAGGCATCTGGAGCGGATCGGCAACCGTCCCCCTCGGCGACAGCACGATCGTGGTGCCAGTGACCTACACCTTCACGCAGACGGGGACGACGGTCGCCGGCACCGCCATGGTGCCGGGGCAGGGGGCCGGACCGATCGGGAACGTCGTGCGGGACGGCAACCGGCTGCGGTTTCGCGTCACGGCGCCTGAAGGCAAGCTGCTCGAACACGACGGCCAGTTCTCAGGCGACGGCGTGATCGAAGGGATGGTCAACATGAACAACCAACCGGTCGCGAAATTCCGGATCACGCCGCGAAAGGCCGTACCGCCGGCGAAGTGACGTCAGCGCCGCGCGGACACCTCAGCGGCATCGGGTGAAGGCGGATCGATGCGCAGCAGCTGAAACGCGGCATTCGACACCAGGCAATACGCCGCGAAGTAGTAGAAGCCGGGCCCGGCGATGGCCGAGAGATTGGCCGTGCCCTTGGCGACGAGCAGCGCGATCAGCATGCCGACTGCAAACACATCGGCCATCGACCATTTGCTGATTGCCTGCACCAGGACGTAGAGCCGATGCGAGAGTGGCGAACGGCTCAGCGCGAAAATCGGGATCAGCAGCGCCGCCTTGATCAGCGGAATGAGCACGCTGAACAACAGGATCAGGCCTGCGACGAACAGGTTGCCTGACGCACGCAGACTCTGGATCGCGCCGACCACGCTCCGTGTTTCGTTGGTCAGCTGTCGCGTTACGCCGAAGAGGTCCATCGTGGCGCGGATCGTGAGCGCTGGCTGAGTGAGCCCGGGCCAGAGGAGCGCCAGCGAGAGGAGCGCGAGGACGATTGCGAGGCGGTTGCGGGTGGTCATAGTGTCGAGCTTAACGAGCGACATCGATCGTGGCCACTCGGATGCTACGAATTGCTTGGACCTCAGTTCCTCTGCTGTACCGTGACCGTCCGGATGCGATCAAGCTTTGGATACTCCCGGTCCATGAACCGATTGCCGCCACGCTCGAGCGGGCCCTGTCGGCCCTGACGGACGCCACTCCCCGATTCCTCGCCGTACCCGCCATAGAGACTGTCCAGGACCGCGATGCCTTCGATGACGGTGCCAAGGATCGTGAACGGCTCCGCATCGTTGCGCAGATTGTCGGCGAGATTCACATAGAGCTGCGTGTTGCGCGTGTTCTCGCGCCCCGGTCCTTCGTACGAGAACGCAAAGGTACCACGCGCGTTGCGTGAACGCGGTGGGTCGTCGGCGAGGTACTGCTGCTTCCACGCGGCGTTCACCGCCGAGTCGCCATGCAGGCCCCACTGTGCGATGTAGCCTGGCCGCACGCGATGGAATCGCGTGTCATTGTAGTAGCCGAGGCGTGCCAGATTGTAGAGTCGATCGGCGCCGATCGGTCCCTGGGCGCGAATCAGCTCGAGCACGAAGACACCCTTCGTGGTTTCGAAACGGAGGTGCGAAACCGCTGGCGCGGCAACGCGCCACTCCGGATCGGCCGGTTTCAGCAGCAGCGAAAGGCGGGAAGACGTCGCGGGAGCGATCGACACCTGTTGCGTACCACTGCATCCGTTGAGCAGTGAGATCGTGCCGACCAAGGCGATCAGCCGGATGCGCCTTCCGCACGCACGCGACAGTGCCGACGTCACGGCGCGTTCCGCGGCACGAGCGCGACGACGCGCACCGGGCCGCCAGAGCCTCCCCGGGTCTTGATCGGCAGGGCCATCAACACTGCGCCCGTGCGCGGGAGCGCGCTGCAGTCGGCGAGATTCTCGAGCGCGGGCACATTCGCCGCGCCGAGGGCTCCATGCACGACGAAGGCTGGCGCCTTGCCGATGTCAGTGGACGGCGAGTCGACGCCAAGCATCGCCACGCCGCGATCGATGAGGATACGCACGGCGTCGATGCCGAAGCTGGGAAAGTGCAGTACGGTGGGTCGCACGGATGTGTCCGCGCCAAAGTACCTGGACGCCGTGTCCCAGTGTCGCGCCCACCCCGTGCGGAGGATCACGATGGCGCCGCGTGGAATGCGACCGAACTCCCGCTCGTGACTCTCGACGTCCGCAGGCAGCAATGCGTAGTCGCGGTTCCCGGCCGCCTGCGGCTGCACATCGATCACGACCAGCGGTGCAATCAGTCGGTCGAGTGGAATGCGCTCATTCGTCCACCCCGTGCCCGAGGCGTGTCTTGGTGCGTCGAGATGGGTGGCGAAGTGCTCGTTGAACGTGAGGCGGAACATCGCCGTGGTGGGCGTTGCCACCAGCGTGTCCAGCTTGAAGGGTTCGCGCGATCCTGGCCAGGCGGTCGCATCGAATGACAGTTCGTGCGTGAGGTCCACCATCGTGAATCGCGACAGATCGAGTGTCTGCGCGCTCATCGTCGCCGCCACCGTCAGCTGCGCACTCAAGAGCGTACCGATGATGGTGCCGATGCGCCGGCCGTGCGGTCGGGCGTGTGTCATGGTCGGTGCTCCTGGTGTGTGTTCTGCAGCTGGCGGAATGGATCCGGAGACGTCACCTCGTGTTCGTACGCTCGAATCGCAAGTGTCGCACCCGTCCTGAGAACACGGCATACCCGGACACACGACCGCGCGCCTCGCGTGTGAATCGGAGGCGCTCGCCGCCTGGCATCGCGAAACCGTCGCGGAAGATCGGAGTCAGTGCAATCGTGCCCCGCCATCCCTGATCGATCACCAGCGTATCGCCGCGCATCGCGAGCGTTGCGACGGCATCCAGTTCCGGGCTGCGATAGCGACCGGCATAGCCGGCCTTCGAAGGCAGGGGGGCCTCAATGCGCCCGAAGTCAACGCCGCGCGAACCCGGCGCTTCCACGCTGAGCGTGACGGCAGGCGTGGTCTGCGTGATTCGCAGCGTCAACTCTGAGGCCCCGAGACGGAACCGGTCGCTGCTGAGTGGGTGTAATACCGCGCCGGAGAGGCTGTCGACCAACCGTCCATTGCGAACTTCAAGGATCAAGACGTCGTCAGTGCGCGGTGCATGATAGCGCCCCGCGATTGCCGCCAGCGCGTCGGCAGTGACGGTGACTGCCGGCGCCGTGGCTGTCGCAACCGGAGCGAGCGCATCACCGAGCACGATCGCGGCAACGCCACCGGCAAGGACCGTGGTGTTGGCCGAGGCGCCGTTGCAGAGAATGGCGATCGAGACCGACTGTGCCGGGTAGCGGTAGAGTGCGGCGCGAAACCCTCCTGTTGCGCCCGTGTGCGAGACCCGGCGTACACCGCGCCACTGATCAGTCACCACACCGAGGCCATAGGTGATCGCCGTCCCGTCGTTGAGGCGAATGATGCCCTCGAGCGAATCACGCACGGCGCCCCACGCGCCTGTTCCTGTTTGCAGCGCGGCAGACCACTTCAGGAAGTCATCGATCGTCACTAGCAGTCCGCCGCTGCCGAAGACGCGCGTGAACGGGTGATCGTTGCGGAAGCTGGTCGCCACGGACCCGCTGTAGGCCGACGCGCGACGACCCACGACCACGCGATGATCTTCGCGCCAGCGCGTGTCTGTCATGCCGAGCGGTGTGAAGATCCGCTCATTGGTGAATTGCTGGAGCGACTTGCCGCTCGCGCGCTCCAGGACCGCCACGGCCACGACGTAGCCGGTGTTGCTGTAGAGGTAATCTTCCCCAGGGTCGAAATTCAGCTCACGCAGGCGCGATACAATGTCGAGGACTTCGGCGTTCGTATGGTCGACGTCACCAGCGGCCCGCCCCGCGACGTCGTGGAGCGTATAGCGGTCGGGCACCCCACTGGTATGGCTCAGCAACTGCCGAACGCTGATCCGCTTGCCAAAGCCCTTCACCTCGGGCACCCATCGCGACACGTCGTCGCCCAGTGACAGCACACCGTCGCGCGCCAGCAGCACAAGCCCCGCCGCGACGAACTGTTTCGCTGTCGAGCCGCTCTCGGAGATCGTGCCGATGCTGAATGGTGTCATCGTCTCGAGATTTGCCATGCCATAGGCGCGGCGGAGCAGCGGCGCGCCGCGCTGGTCGACACCGATCGCACAGCCCGGCGTTCGGGTGCTGTTGAACGCGCTGAAGAGCGAATCAACCCGTCGCTCGAGTGCACTCGACGGTCCTTGTGCCGTGGCCCGGATCGGTGGCGCGAGCACACAGACTGCGGCAAAGGCGGCGAGCCGGAAACCTGTTCGCAAGAGATCACTCGGCGTTGAGAGAAGTGGTGCCGTGAGGGTAAGGTGCGATCGGGTGTAAGGTGCGGCAACGGCTGCCGGTGCATCGGGGTCGCGCACACGACCGTCGCGGAGCGCGGTATCGGCTACGCCGTGCTCGCAGCCCGTCCTGCAATCCGTCCGCTGAAGATGCATCCCCCGAGGAAGGTGCCCTCGAGCGATCGGTATCCGTGCATGCCGCCGCCGCCGAAACCGGCAACTTCGCCGGCCGCGTACAGGCCTGCCATCGGCACGCCGTTGGCACCGAGGACGCGCGCCTGCAGATCCGTCTCCAGCCCACCCAGCGATTTCCGGGTCAGGATGTTGAGCTTGACCGCGATCAGCGGACCATCACGCGGATCGAGAATCGGTGCCGGTGTTGCGATGCGGATCAGGCGCTCACTGAGAAACTTGCGCGCGTCGCGCATGATGGCGAGTTGCGGATCCTTGCCGGCGACGTTGCTCAGCTGTGCATCGCGCGAGGCGACTTCGTGTTCGACCGTCGCGTAGTCCACGCGTTCGTCGCCGATCGTGGCGTTCATACCATCCACCAGTTCACGCAACGTGCGGCGCACCACGAAATCCGCACCGCGGTCCATGAACGCCTGTACGGGCGCCTGCACCGCCTTGCCGATCCGGCGGAGGGTCAGCCTGATGCTCTTGCCAGTCAGGTCGGGATTCTGTTCGCTGCCAGAGAGGGCGAATTCACGCTTGATGATCGCGCGATTGAGCAGGAACCAGGTGTAGGGATGGCCGCCGCTGGTGATGTGCTGCAGCGCTCCAAGTGTGTCGGCCCCGGGAATGTTCGGGAACGGCAACCGCTTGCCCGATGGATCCAGCCACAGGCTGCTCGGCCCCGGAAGGATACGGATGCCGTGGCGGGGCCAGATCGAGTTCCAGTTTCTGACGCCTTCGGTATAGTGCCACATCCGATCGGGATTGATCAGCCTCGCGCCTGAGTCACAGACCGACTGTTGGAGCAATCCGTCGACATGCTCCGGCACACCGGAGAGCAGGAAGTCCGGCGCGTTTCCCAATCGTGCCGTGGGCCAGTGCCGTCGGACCAGCGCGTGATTGCCGCCGATGCCACCGGAGGTCACGATCACCGCGGATGCATGCAGCGTGAAGCTGTTGACGACCGTGCGCGCGCTGCTTTCCCCACGCGCGACGCTGGTCGATTCGAGCACCTCACCGTGCGCGCCATGCACGACACCGTTGGTGATCTCGAGACCGGTCACGCGGTGTCGAAACCGAAACAGAATCCGGCCCGCCTCGTGATGCGCGCGCACTCGGCGGATGAACGGCTCGAGCACACCGGGTCCCGTGCCCCAGGTCACGTGGAATCGCGGCACGCTGTTGCCCGACGCGGTGGCCCCGGCGGCGCCGCGTTCCGCCCAGCCCACGGCAGGAAACCACCGCATACCTTGCGCGTGCAACCATGACCGCTTCTCGCCACCGGCGAAGTCGAGATACGCCTCAGCCCACTGACGCGGCCAGTGATCCTCGGGCCGGTCAAAGCCAGCGGTGTTCATCCAGTCGCGGTGCGCGAGCTCGCGCGAGTCGCGGATGCCCAGCCGTCGCTGTTCCGGCGAATCCACGAACAGCAGTCCGCCGAGGGACCAGAAGGCCTGCCCGCCGAGGTTCTGCTCCCCTTCCTGATCGAGTAGCAGCACGCGGCGGCCCGCGTCGGCGGCTTCCGCGGCGGCCACGAGGCCAGCGAGACCGGCACCGACGATGATCAGGTCTGCGTCGAGGGTTGGCACGAGTGCACGGGGCGTGGGATGGATGTTTCGGTCACGCCAAGTATACGATCACGCGCGGGGCCGCGACCACCGCCGCGAGAGGAGGCGACGGAGGTGGCGTGGTCCCACCTGCCGTGCCATGCTCAGTCGAACTCGAAGCGCGCGGGAGCCTGCTGCATTCCCGTCCGGCCAGCTGCGATATTCGCCCGCGCGTAGCTCTCGCCCCGGATTGGCTGGCCGAATACACGCCGCAGCATCGCCAACTGTCCCGTATGCGTGAGCGCATCGGCCACCGCGCCCTGCAGGAGCATCGGAATGACGCCCGGCGCGAGTGGCGCCGTACTTGCGAGATGGGTATCGAACGCCGTCAGAGTGGCGAAGAACCGCGACACCTCATCCTCCCACTCGAGCGGCACTGAGTCGTGCCAGACGGTGGCGTTCCTGGCCATCGTCAACGCCCAGTCGAAGAGATCGCCCATGTGCGCGAGAATCTCATTCGGTGTACGAACGGTCGCGGCCACCTGCATCGAGGAGAATTCAGCGGGTGCGTCTCGAAGCACCTTGCCGGCGCGGTAGGCGACGGTCGCCAGCATGTGACGAAGGAGTTCGCGATCGAGGCTGGTCGAGGTCGCGGGCGGTGCGTCCGTGCCTGCCGATGCGTGTGATGCAGTCATGATGGATTCGGGAGAGACACGTTGGCAACCACACGTCGGGGTGACGCCACAGATCGCCTGACGGTCGGACTGTCGCAGTATACCGCGATTCGCTACGATTCATAATTCAACCGCTCGCTCGAGTTTTGGCGCCCCTCAATCGACTTTCGCGATGACCGTATGCGATACCTCGGATCCGGTTCTGCTGCTTCGCTCGGTGGTGGCGGCGATCAATGCCGCCGACTGGAACGCGGTGTCGGCCTGCTGTGACCCGCAGAGCCTGGTGCGCTTCCGCGCGTCGCAACTCGAGGACATCTTCAGTGAACCGGCGCCGCTGACGGTCGAGCAGCTGCAGCGCAGTGCACCGGACATGCCGATTGAGGTCGCGCAGCACATCGTGCAGCATGAGCAGTGGTCAGGTGAAGACACACGCTGGCACGACCAGGTTCCACCGGCCGCTCTGATCGAACAGGCGTGGGCAATGACGCCGCGTGAGTTCTTTGCCCGTAGCTTCGAAAGCGTCATGCCGCGCAGCCGAATTGCGAGACTGGCGGCGCGTGGAGAGCTCGATGCGGCAGAGGTGGCCAGCGCGCTGGAGCTGTCAGTATTCGAGTTGCGCGTCGTCGTGCTCGGTGCCGTTCCCGATGGCGATGAGCGAGCGCAGATCGTGTATCGCGACGCGCTGGGTGCGTCGCGCGCCGACCCAGGCTATGTGCGGTGGCTCGACGGTCTGCCGGAGGGCGGTCGCGCACTCTACGAGGATCTTGGCGGGCACCGACGCATCAGCACCGAGATGGCCCATCGGCAGCCGGACGGGTCGTGGCGACTGACCGCATCAACCGAACTGGCTGGCGTCGGCCGGCTCGCCGTTGCGTACGACAAGTCATCCAGGCCGGGCACGCACGTGCGCATGTATGACAGCTGTTGAGCGCTTCGAGGATCCGGAGACGGTCTTTCGTGTCGCAGCCGAAGCCTTTCGTGCGCGGGACTATCGGAGGGCGGCCGAATGCTGCGATCCGGCGAGTCTGGCCGTCTTCCGGCATGAGCGCCTCGCGATGCTCGGGCCGCATCCACACGCTGTGCCGACGGTCGATGAACTGCTTCGCGACGCACCCGAGTGGTCGCGCGAGCGGGCGGAGTACGAGCGGAGTATCCGCGAGCAGGCGAACGAGGTCGTGCCGCGTGTGCAGCAGTTGCTCGCGGGTGTCAACTCACTGGAAGAGGCCGCCGCGCTCACGCCGGTGGAGTTCTTCGCTCGTGCACTGGAGGCGCGTGACATGCGCTTTCTCATGACTCGCGCCATGAAGGATCCACCGTTCGAGGTTGCGGCGCTGGCGAGACAGCTTCCGACCGAGATGCAGGCGTGGCTGCAGGCGGCGCCGGTGTTCACCGTGCTCGGCACCGTCGCTGATGGCGAGCGGTTGGCGCATGTCGTCTTTCGCTTCGCACTTGGATCGATGCCGGGTGCTGACGGTGCCGTGGCTGATGCGGCGGCGTATGCGTCGATCGAGACGGAAACGATCCGCCGCCAGCCGGATGGCTCCTGGCTGCTGGTCGGCCTCGAGGAGTGCATGGGAACGAATGGGTCGATGTCCTTTGGAGTCAGCTTTGACGACTCGGCTGACGAGTGGACCGTCTCTGACGCGTGATTTGCCTATCGCGCGCTGACCGCGGTGTGCTCCCGAAACCAGTCCAGCGCTGCGTCCCAGAGCGGTTCGGCGCCTGGCCGAAAGTACCCCATGTGCCCGATCGGCCCGATGCCGCGGGTCGTCGGCTGAATATCAACGCCGTTCCAGTCCGTATTCGAATACGCCGCCATGAAGGCATCGCGTGACTTCGGCGGTGCCCATCGATCGTCGACGGCGTTGGCGGCAACGATCGGCGTGCGCACCGCCGCGAACTTCGCCGCCAGATGTGACATCGCGGGGTCGTCGAAGAAGTAGCGCGGATACTGACACCAATGCCGCCACTGCAGGAACACGTTCAGCGGCAGATCCTCGCCCATGCCGAGCATGCTCCATGGCAGATACCCCTTCCAACGCGTGAGGGCCGGTCCGATCAGTCGCCACATCGCCTGTACGCGCCATTGCTCGCTGCGTGGCATCCAGCCGTGCCAGCCGGCCCCGGTGGCAAAGGTGTAGAAGCGCGCGACGCGATCGTGGTTCGGCAGCAGCCCGAAGGCGTGGCCGCCAAAGGAATGCCCGACCATGAACAGCGGCGTGTGGTCCGCGATCATTGCCTCAACCGCCGCGGCGAGATCCTGCTGGGCCCAGTCGAGATAATTCATCTCGAACCCGCGCAGCGTCTCGGGTCGCGACTGCCCGATGCCACGATAGTCGAGCGTGAGCGTGGAGAAGCCACGGGCGCTCGCATGTTCGGCGAAGCGGCGATAGAAGCGTTGCGGCACGCCTGTCGCCCCGGCGACCACCAGATGCCCGAGCAGAGGGGCGGGCGTCGCGTAGAGGATGGCAGAGAGTTGATGCCCGTCGGCCGTGAAAAGCGTGACCGGCGTCGGTCCCGTCCGCGACTCATCACTGCTTATACGAGCGGTCCTTGCCACTCGTTCAGACAATTGGTCATGACCGCAGTCTGTCGCGAACGCGCGCCAGAGTCAAACCGGACTGACCTGTCAGTGGGTCTGGTGCGCGACGATGTCACCCGCAACGCGTGTGCGACGGACGGAATCGGGCGGCGAACTCGCGGACGAGTCTTGTCCCGTCGATCAGCCGGACGTCGATCGAACCGATGATGCTGCTGTCGCGCGCCACGCCATTCACAACGACGGTTCCGGTCACTGGCCCCGCTCGTGGGTCAGTGTCGGCGACGTACTCGCCGAATCCATCGTTCGATTCCCGCGCAAAGCGGAAGGTCCGACCGGTGAGGTTGCCGAGTCCCGTCCAGAGACTCACCGTGAGAAATGGCTGGTCGACCGGACTGGCGCCGATCGGCCTCGGCGAGAGCGTGATACTCACGGCCGGTGCATCGGTGGGCGCGCAGCTGTTCGTCGCGCTCGCGAACTGGAATTCGCCCGCTGTACCAGTCAGCGAGTTCGCGCACGCGCAGAGCGCCACAACACCAGGGAGGCGAAGGACAGCGCGTGTTCTGATCACTCAGCACCATTCGGCATCGGGGAACCTTCTGTGTCCGGCTGTCATCGCGCCTTGCCCGCGCGGCGGGTCGTGAGCTCAGCACCCTCGCTTGCGCACAGACCAGCCAAGCTTGCTTGATCCTGTGGGGCTGGCGAGGGCCGCCGGGCATCCGCGACGCACACACCGGGAGCAGATCGATTTTCCGCCGCCACTCTGCTGACGGCAAGCAGGCTGTTGGGCGTACCACCGGAATCGGCGACTGGTCACCTGCCGCTGCGTCGCCAGTTGACGTCGTGCATTGAAACGCTTGTTCCCGGCGCTGGTACTGTTCCGGTGCTCAGGCCGGCGTCCTGGCGCCGGTCCCGGACCACTGCACTTGCGGCTCGGACGACAACTTGGTTGAGTTTGCTGCAGGGTGGACGCCACGCCGGCGGCCCAATCACAGGCGGCGAATGGCCTGTCGGCAGCGAATTCCCCTCGATTGGGTTCCAGAGCTTGTGAACAGCGTGCGAGAACCTCTGGGAACGCGTGTCTGGTGGCATTCGGGCCCCGTCATCGTCACGGCGGCCTACGTTCTGGCATTCGCAGCGTACCTCACATTTCGGGCAGGCGAGAACACACGCCGGGTCGAGGACGTCGCGTTCCTTCCGCTGTATCTCATCGCCGGGCTTTCGGTCTGGCGTGGTGCGCCGGCCAGCAGCGCAGCCGCTGGCTGGCGGGAGCGCGCTGGCTGGCGACTGATCGGAGCGGCGTGGATGCTCTCCTGCGTTGCGGCGTGCGCGTGGGTTGTCGCTCCCCGGTCGGTGATGGTGGACCTCGCCGCCGACGCCTTGTACACCGCGTACTACCCGATGCTCGCCGCTGGTTTCACGCTGCTCTGCGTGATCCCAGCGACGGCTCGAGCCCGGCTGCGCCTAGTGGTCGAAACGCTGATCGTGCTGGTCGCGGCGCTGACGTTTGCCCTCTACTTCGCGATGGAGGGGACGACATTCCTCAGTCGGCTCGAGCGGTTCATCGGTCTTGGAGAGCTCACCTCGTTCGGCGAGATCTGGGTGCTGGTGGCGGCCAGTGTCGCGTTGCACGGTCGTCCGCAAGCGAGTCGGCGACCGGCACTGCAGCTGCTGTCACTCGGTGTATTTGTCGCTGCAGTCAGTGACCTCATGCTTGGCTATCTGGACCCGACTACGCAGCATCTGGCCCGGCAAGTCGCGGTGCTCATTCTCGCCGTTGCGGTGATGCTTTTCGTCGCGGCTGGCGAGGCGAACCGAGGCCCACCGGCGCAGCTGGAGCGGCTCAACGCGGGCGCATGGCTCCCGTACATTGCGATCACGGTGCTCGGCGCGCTAATCATTCGCGAGATTGTGCGGCCGACGCGAAGCTTCGAGTTGCTCGCAGGCCTGATCCTTGGTGGCATCGTGCTGACCACGCTCGTGCTCGGGCGCCTGCTGCACGCCGAACGGGCTGTACGCGACGAGTATCGCGCACGCATGGCGCAGGACGCTCGCTATCGCGCGCTGATCCAGCGCGCGCGCGAGGCGCTGCTGGTCGTCGATTCGGCGAGCATTGTCCGGTACGCCAGCCCGGCGTGCACCTCCGTGCTCGGGTGGGACTCGGCCAACGTCGTGGGGCAACAGCTGGGTGAGCTGCTCGCTGAAGGCGCAACGAATCCGTTGACAGACGCGGTATCGTCGCCGGTGGATGGTCAGCTGGTGTTCTGGCAACTGCGTGCGGCGCGCGGGCTCCGGCAGATGGAGACGGTCATCTCTGATCTGACCGATGACGCGGCGGTGCAAGGTCTCGTGCTGAATATCCGGGATGTGACGGATCGGGCGGCGCTCGAGCAGAAGGTGCGCCAGTCGCAGAAACTCGACGCACTGGGGTTGCTCGCCGGCGGTGTGGCGCATGACTTCAACAACATCCTGACGGTGATTCGCGGCACCGCTGAACTGGTCGCGACGGGCGGGCTCACGCACCCGGCGGAGGAGATGCGTCAGATTCAACTGGCCAGCGATCGTGGTGCAGCGCTGTGTCGCCAGTTGCTCACATTCGGCCGCGTCGATGTCGCGCGGACGGAGACACTGGATCTCGGGCAGCTCACTCGCGGTGTCACACCAATGCTGACGCGTGTCCTGTCGCCCCGGACGACGCTGGATTTGCAGTGCGGCGATGCGCCGCTCTGGATCTCGACTGATCGGGTGCAGCTGGAGGTTGCGATTCTCAATCTCGTAATGAATGCGCGCGACGCCTTGCCGGATGGCGGGACCATCCGCGTCACGACACGACTGGAAGAGGTGGTGGCCGATTCGGTGGAGACTGTTAGTGATCACATCCCGGCGGGACACTACGTGGCCGTGGCGGTGGAGGACTCAGGCATCGGCATGGATACCGATACGCTCGCGCGCGCGCTCGACCCCTTCTTCACCACCAAGCCGACCGGTGCGGGCACCGGACTCGGGCTGTCCACGGTCTTTGGTGTCGTCACCGCAGCCGGCGGACATCTGAACGTGCGGTCGGCACCGGGGCAGGGAACCACCGTCACGCTGCTGTTCCCGGTGACTCCGCCTCCCGCGCCACCGCCTGAACCGATGGTGGTCGCCGTGACGGCGTCAATGGCGCGTGTCGTGCTCCTGGTTGACGATGAACGCGAGTTGCGCGGCGCTGTTTCGCGCTATCTGACGAGCATGGGCTATCGGGTGCATCAGGCGGGAGACGGCGTCGAAGCGATGGCGCATCTCGACACAATGACGACGCTGCCGGACGCGGTGGTATCTGACATCACGATGCCACGCATGAATGGCGTCACGCTGGCGCGGACGCTGCGGGAGCGGCACGCCGAGCTGCCGATCATCTTGATTTCAGGGCACCTCGGCGCGGTGGCGGCAATCGACGAACTGCCGGCGTCGGTCGACTTTCTCGGCAAGCCGTTCGGCTTCGCCGCGCTCGAGTCACTGATCAGCCGACGCGTGCAGGGGCAGGTGTAAGGCAGGCCTCCACGGCTAGCGGGGGGCGCGCCAGTATCGCTCCGGCGCGTCAATTGGGCTACTTCGCCTTCTTCAGCGCCGCTTCGGAGAGCTCGATCCGGCGCTCGACTGAGGTTGATGCGACCATGTCAGCGATCAGGTCGAGCGGCAGCTCTGCGAGGGTCTTGAAGCGGAGGCAGCCCTTGCCCATATCCAGCTTGTTCCCGGCAGCCTTGTAGGATTTCGTCAGTCGGTCCATCAGTGCCTTGTCACTGGACACACTGGTGAGATAGAGCGCGTAGTTGTTCTTCTGCGCGGCGAGCGCCAGATACATCAGCGGCTGCTTGTTGTATGTGTCGGGATAGCGGCTCAGCGGAATCTCATAGGCCAGCATGCCCCAGTTCATCGACTCCACGTAGCCCTGGGGCAAGTGCTTCTTGACCACCGCGCGCACGGCGCTGATCACCTTGCGACGCTCAGCGGGGAGGCTGGCGAGATAGGCGGCGGGGGTGGTTTCCTTGCTCGAGACCATGGATATGCCCTCGGGAGTGGCAGGTTCGGCGCGAGAATCGAGGAATTCGGCTGACCCCCACAGTGCGAGGCGAATCGACCAAGGGCAAGCGTCCGCCAGCGTTCGACACGTCCGCACCCTCGGCCCGGGAGTGTTGGCGCGCCGGGTCTGTCCGCTTCCTATATTCTGCCGATGCCTCCCCACCAGCCGGAACAGGAGACGGTCCTGCACAGCTGGACCATCCAGGCCAACTGGAATGCACCGACAGTCGTCGGCGGCAACGGCGCGTACTTCGAAACCAGCGACGGTCGTTCGCTGCTCGACTTCAGCAGCCAGTCGGAGTGCAGCAATCTTGGCCACCAGCACCCGGCCGTCGTGGCCGCCATCAAGGCCCAGGCCGACCGACTCTGCTACATCGCGAATGCATGGGGTTCGGAACCCCGCGCTGCGCTGGCGGCGCTGCTGCTCGAGAAGAGCGGGTTCGTTGGTGGTCGTGTGTTCTTCACACTTGGTGGTGCAGACGCGAACGAGCATGCGGTGAAGTTTGCCAGACAGGCGACCGGCCGTCCGCAGGGGGCGATCATTGCGCGCGACCGATCGTATCACGGCGCGACGTACGCAACGATGGCTCTGTCAGGAGATACGCGCACGCGGCGGCAGGTGGACCCGGCGCAGTTTGGTGTGCTGCATGCGCTGCCCCCGTACGCCTATCGATGCCCGTTCGGCACCACCGATGCTGACGAGTGCAGCCGTCAGGCTGCATCGCACGTCGGCGCGTTGATCGACGGAGTTGGTGATGATGCGGCGGCCGTACTGATGGAACCGGATGCCGGCACCAACGGCATCGTGGCGCCAGACAGCTACTGGCCGGCTCTGCGAGCGCTCACACTCCGCAAGGGGGTGCTGCTGATTGCTGACGAAGTCATGAGCGGCTTCGGGCGATGTGGGGAATGGTTCGCCTGGCAGCGGTATGGCGAGGCTGGTCGCCCCGATCTGATGACACTCGCCAAGGGCCTCACCGGTGCGCATGTGCCGCTTGGTGCCGTCGTGCTCTCGGCCGATGTGGCGGCACGGCTCGAGCATGAGATGCTGTACACCGGCCTGACTTACTGCGGACATCCGCTGGCGTGTGCAGCGGGTGTTGCCGCCGTCGAGGCCTACCAGAACGAACAGTTGATCCATCGTTCGCGCCGACTTGGGGCGGAGATGCTCGCGGCGGTACGGGCGATGCAGCAGCGCCACGCCGTGATCGGCGATGTGCGCGGTGGACGCGGGCTGTTCGTCGTCACCGAGTTGGTTGCTGACCGCGCCAGCCGCGAGCCCATTGCCCCCTGGCCCGACACCGCGCCCGCGCTGAAAGATCTCGTTCGCGACGGACTGGTCGCCGGAGTGTCCTTCGCCACGCGCGGAAATCTGCTGATCCTCGCGCCCCCGCTGATCATCGGCGAGCGCGATCTGGCACATGGACTCGCCGTGCTCGACGGCTTGCTGGCCACCCACTTTCCCTCTGGAAGCTGACGGCCATATGACACTCGATCTGACGCACGTCGCAGCACCCAACACCGCAGTGTGTCATCGCGATCCACTGCTTCCTACCACGCGCAGCGGTGTGCCATGACGACGGAGTTCCTGTCGCTTCGGGATGCGATGGCGAAACATGTGCAGGACGGAATGACCGTCGCGCTCGAAGGCTTCACGCACCTGATTCCGTTTGCCGCTGGGCACGAGCTGATCCGCCAGCAGCGACGCGGGCTGACGCTGGTGCGCATGACACCCGATCTGATCTATGATCAGATGATCGGAATGGGTTGTGCGCGCTCCCTCGTGTTCTCGTGGGGCGGCAATCCCGGTGTCGGTTCGTTGCACCGACTGCGGGATGCGATCGAGCACCAGTGGCCGCATGCGCTCATGATCGACGAACACAGTCACGCCGGGATGGCGGTGCGCTATTCGGCAGGGGCCAGCGGACTGCCATTCGGCATTCTCAAGGGCTACACGGGCACGGGGCTCGCCGTGGTGAATCGTCCGCATGTCGCGACGATCGCGTGTCCCTTCACCGGCGAGAACGTGACGGCGCTGCCTGCGATCACGCCCGATGTGACGGTCCTGCACGCGCAGCAGGCCGATAGTGCAGGGAACGTGCTGCTCCGCGGCATCGTCGGTGCAAGCCGCGAGGCGGCTATGGCCGCACGGTGCCTCGTCGTCACCGTCGAGGAAGTGGTGGAGGAGCTGGACGCGCCGATGAACGCATTCATCATTCCTGCGTGGCAGGTTCACGCGATTGCCGAAGTACCTGGCGGCGCCTATCCGTCGTATGCACTTGGGTTCTACTCGCGTGACAATGCGTTCTATCAGGCGTGGGACGAGATCGCACGCTCGCGCGCGGACTTCCTG
>JANPFJ010000075.1:0-46201 GCA_031423355.1 Gemmatimonadaceae bacterium
AATGGGTATGTCTGCAGGCGGCGGGGGTTCGGTCAAGGCCGAACCCAACGTCACCCCCATGATCGACGTCATGCTCGTGCTCCTGATCATTTTCATGATCGTGGTGCCTCAGATTGCGGCTGGCTTCAAGGCGACTCCGCCCAAGGGCCAGAACATCAAGGCGCACCCCGAGGATGAAAATGCCGATCAGGTGCTCGGCATCGACAAGGACGGGCAGTACTACGTCAACAAGAAGCCGATCAACAACGCGGATCTGGAACAGATGGTCAAACAGATCTACGATGCGCGCACGATCGACAAGATCATGTACGTGAAGGCGGACGCGGGATTGGCGTACTACAAGGTGCAGGACGCGCTCGATATCATCGCCAAGGGTGGTGTGCGCCTCTCCGGGTTGATCACCGACCAGACGCCCAACACGGAATCGACCGTAGCCGGCGACTCGCCAAAGGCGGGCAACAATCCCCTCGACCTGAGCGGAGGCAAGAAGCCCTAATGGCGATGAGCGCAGAAGGTGGAGAGGGCGGGCTGACGAACGACATCAACGTCACCCCGATGATCGACGTGTTGCTGGTGCTGCTCATCATCTTCATGGTCATCGTGCCGATGGCCCGGAAGACGATCGATGTGCAGCTTCCGGATCCGACGCCGCAGCCGCAGCCGCCTGGGCCGCCGCCGGACAACATCGTGTTGCAGGTGCTGCCAGGCGGCAAGTTCAAGATCAACTCGGAGGAGCAGACGCGGGAGAACCTGCCGAAGCGCCTCAAGGAGATTTATGATCCCCGTCCTGACAAGCTGATTTTCGTCAAGGGTGATTCGCTGGCCGTGTACCAAGACGTGATTTTTGCCATGGACGTGGCGCGTGGCGCTGGAGTCAAGGTCATCGGGCACATGCCCAAGGCCCTGCAGTAGCCTCCGCGTCGCAAGTTCTGATCGCGTCGGCGTGACAGTGTGAGGGCGATCGGGCAGGTCCCGGTCGCCTTCTCGCGTTCGTGTACGAACCTTTCGGCCCGTGTCAGGCGTAGAATGTGAGCGAACGACTTCTCCCGCACCAATCCGATGCACGATAGCAGCCTCCCCGAATCCGCCGATGTCACGCCCCGCTTTGTCGGCGAGCGTCCGAAGCTGCGCCCGCTCATCGGCGTACCGGATGGGGCGTTGCGGGAGAACCGTCGCCGAGGCGCCGTGATCGCGATCCTGTCTCACGCGTTGATCATCCTGTTGATCATTCTGCCGGCATTCTTCCATCGTGAGATCACCGAAGCGCTCACCGATGGTGCCGGTGGTCCGGGCGCTGCGGGTGGAGGTGGTGGAGGGCGAGGCGGCAGCGTGGTCATCCCGGAACGGATTCTCCGCTACCAGTTGCCTCCGCCGCCAAAGCCGACGACGCCGAGTGTGCTGCCGCCGCTCATCACGGTCCCCGAGGTCAAGAAACCCGACGTCGTGCCTCCCACAGTGGAGCCGCCGCCGCCGCCGGCCGCTGCCGCTGCCGAGGCCCCTGCGACGGCCGCGGTCACGCCTGCCGCTCCCGCACCGGGAACGGGCGCTGGCGCCGGCAGCGGCACCGACAATGGTCCTGGTAATGGCCCTGGCACCGGTGGTGGCAATGGCACGGGCGTAGGCACGGGGACGGGGACCGGCGCTGGGCCGGGCACTGGCGGCGGGAATGCGACGATCTACCCACCGACGCCGCGGGCGCTGTTCGTACCACCAAATGGTACACCACGGCGCCTGAGGGGAAAAACGATCGTCATCGAGCTCGAGGTTGACGAGACCGGGAAGGTTCAGGCGGCGGAGTTTTCGCCCCGATCTGGTGATGGTGGCTACGACGAACAGTTCATCAGCAGTCTTCGCGAGCAGCGATTTCGACCAGCGGTCCGAGGGAACGGACAGCCGGTCAAGTTCACCTACCGATACGAGATTCTCCTCTAGGGCGGGCCAGTCGGTCCGCCCTTTGATTTTCGGTGGGTGTGAGGTCAGGGTATGCCCCCCGGGTTGCGCTAAGACCCGCAACGACAACTGGTTCCGCGTCGATCCCGTGCATAGCTTGCCGCGATCTGTTACCTGATCCGCTGCGAAAAGGCTCCTCTGTCTTCCGCCAGCGGCTCGGCGCGCAACCGCATCCTCCCCAAACTCAGAATCCGTCATGAACGCTTCGCAGTCATCTCTGCTCGGCATCATCATCGGGGGCAGTGTGATCGCCCTCGTGTTTGCCGGGTTCCTCGCGCGCTGGGTGCTTGCGCGAGGCACCGGAACCGACGCCATGCGGGCCATCTCCGACGCGATTCAGGAAGGGGCCGAGGCCTACCTCGCCCGCCAGAACAAGACGATCTCGGTGCTCGCGGTCCTTGTTGCTGCGCTCTTGTTCGTGGGGTACGGCCTCCTGCGCGAAACGACGGCGAGCGACCCGGTGTCGGATCCGAAGGTGCTCGCGCTGTTCGTGACGATGTCGTTCTTCCTCGGCGCGCTGAGCTCGGGCATCGCCGGGTACATGGGCATGTGGGTCTCGATCCGCACCAATATTCGCGTGGCCAGCGCTGCGATGCAGTCCCTCAATGCCGCGCTGCAGACCGCGCTGCGCGGTGGCGCGGTCTCGGGGCTCTTCACCGTGTCGATGTCACTGCTCGGTGTGGGTGGCCTGTTCGCGATCATCACGCTGCTCGCACCTGACGGTGTGACGGCCGAGCAGTGGGCGCCCAAGATCCCGTTCCTGATCGTCGGATACGGATTTGGCGCGAGCTTCGTCGCACTCTTCGCGCAGCTTGGCGGCGGCATCTACACGAAGGCCGCTGACGTCGGCGCCGATCTGGTGGGCAAGGTGGAAGCTGGCATCCCGGAAGACGATCCACGCAACCCCGCCGTGATCGCCGATCTGGTCGGTGACAACGTTGGTGACTGCGCCGGTCGCGGTGCTGACCTGTTCGAAAGCACGGCAGCTGAGAACATCGGCGCCATGATTCTCGGCGTGGCCCTGTTCAAGTTCTTCGGGATCAACGGCATTCTGTTCCCGCTCGTGATCGGTGCATTGGGGCTGCTCTGCTCGATCGTCGGCGTGATGACGGTCAGCACGAAGGAAGATGCCGATCCGATGGCTGCGCTGAACCGTGGCTACTACATCACCGCTGCACTGGTGGCCGTGATGTTCTTCTTCGCCTGCAAGTGGCTGCTTGTGACGCCCGAGGCGCCCGAGGCGTGGCTGAGCTTCTTCTATTGCGGAGTGATCGGCATCGTGACGTCGATCGCCTTCGTGTTCATCACGCAGTACTACACCGAGTACCGCTATCGCCCGGTCCTCTCGATCGCGGACGCGAGCCAGACGGGACCGGCGACGAACATCATCATGGGCCTCGCGGTCGGCATGGAGTCGACCGTGCTGCCGGTGATCACGATCGGCATTGCGTTGCTGGCCAGCTTCATGGTCGGGCGCGGCAGCGGGCTGATGGAGAATGGCGTCGCCGTCGGTGGTCTGTTCGGCACCGCCGTTGCCACGATGGGCATGCTTGGCACTGCCGGCTACATCCTTGCGATGGATGTCTTCGGACCGATCACGGACAATGCGGGTGGCATCGTGGAAATGTCACAGCAGCCGGCGTCCATCCGCGACAAGACCGACCGGCTCGACGCCGTCGGCAACACGACCAAGGCACTGACGAAGGGATATGCCATCGGGTCTGCTGCGCTGGCGGCCTTCCTGCTCTTCTCCGCGTACCTCGACGAAGTGAAGAACATGACGGGATCCCCGCTGTCGGTGGACCTGTCCAAGCCGCAGGTTTTCGTGGCGGCGCTGCTGGGTGGCATGCTCGTGTTCTGGTTCTCGTCGTTGGCGATGAAGGCGGTTTCCACGGCGGCGCAGTCCGTGATTGAGGAAGTGCGCCGGCAGTTCCGCGAAAAGCCAGGCATCATGCTCTACACCGAGAAGCCGGACTACGCCGCCTGCGTTGATATCGTGACCAAGGGCGCGCTTCGCGCGATGGTGCTCCCAGGCGCGCTGGTGGTCAGCTTCCCGATCATTGTGGGTGTGTTGTTCAAGTATCTTGGCGCACCAGGCGAGCGACTTGGCGCGGAGGCGGTCGCAGGCTTCCTGATGATCTCGACCGTCGTTGGCATCCTGATGGCCGGCTTCCTCAACAATGCCGGCGGTGCGTGGGACAACGCCAAGAAGTACATCGAGACTGGTGCCTACGGCGGGAAGAAGAGCGAGACGCACAAGGCGGCAGTGGTGGGCGATACGGTCGGCGATCCGTTCAAGGACACCGCCGGTCCGTCGCTGCACGTGCTCATCAAGCTGCTGAGCACCATCACACTCGTCATGGCTCCGCTCTTCATCTGATCGCTCCGACTGCCGTCGCCCCGTTGTGGTGCGCCGGCAGTCTTCGTTAATCCAGGTGCTTATGTCGCTGATGCAGCGAAAGCCGATCGCCAGCTCGAGTGAAAGCTCGGGCATGAAGCGAACCCTCGGCGTGACCGATCTCGTCCTGATGTCGATCGGTGCAGTCATCGGCGCCGGAATCTTCGCGTCGCTCGGGACGGCCGCAGCAGGCGAGGTACTGAAGGACGGGACGATCGTCCGTTATGGCGCGGGTCCCGCGCTGGTCGTCAGCTTCATCCTGCTCGGTGTGGTCTGCGGGCTGGCCGCTCTCTGTTATGCCGAGTTGGCCTCTATGATTCCGGCGGCCGGCAGCGCCTACGCCTACTCGTACGCCACGCTGGGCGAACTGGTGGCATGGATCATCGGATGGGACCTGATCCTCGAGTACGCGGTCGGGAACGTGGCTGTCGCCATCGCCTGGAGCGGCTACTTCGATTCGCTGTTGAGCGGATTCAACATTCATCTGCCGGGCTGGCTCACGCATGGGTATTTCCAGGCGATGAAGAGCACCATCCCGGCGGTGCAGCAGGCTGTGATCGACGCGCCGCGGATCGCGGGCATCCCGGTGCTCCTCAACCTGCCGGCGTTCCTGATCGTGGCGGCGATCACCTGGCTGCTCTGCCGAGGGGCGCGCGAGAGTGCGCGGGCCAACGCGATCATGGTCGGCATCAAGCTGCTGGTGCTGACGTTGTTCGTCGTCGTCGGGTCGATGCACATCGATCCGGCGAACTATCATCCGTTCGCACCCAATGGCTGGCGTGGCATTCATCAGGGCGCCGCGATCGTCTTCTTTGCCTACATCGGGTTCGACGCGGTCAGCACTGCGGGTGAAGAGACGATCGATCCGCAGCGGAACCTGCCGCGCGGCATCCTCATTGGCCTCGCGATCTGCACGCTGATCTATGTGATCGTGGGCGCCGTCGCCACCGGGATGGTGAAGTACGATCAGTTGCTCGGCGCCGACCCGTTGGCGAAGGCGTTGCAGATGGCGGGGCTGACGACCGTGAGCTGGATCGTCTCCGCCGGCGCCGTGGTCTCGATGGCCGCTGTGCTGTTGGTCTTCCAGTATGGTCAACCCCGAATCTTCTACGCCATGGCGCGTGATGGCTTGCTGCCGCCCTTCGCGGCCAGGCTTCACCCGAAGTACCGCACGCCGCACATCACCACGATCATTACCGGTGTCTGCGTTGCACTTGGCGGCCTGGTGGCTGACGATGCTGCGACGTACGACCTGACCAATATCGGGACACTCGCGGCGTTCATGCTGGTGTGCATCGGGGTGCTGGCGCTCCGCATCCGCGAGCCAGAGCGCAACCGCCCGTTCAAGGTTCCCTTCGTGTGGCTGGTCGCTGGCGGCGGCGCACTGTCCTGCCTCTACGTGATGCGGGGCCTTCCGGCCAGCGCATGGCAGGCGTTCGGAATCTGGATGATCATTGGCCTCGCGCTCTACTTCGTGTATGGCTATCGCCATTCTGTGCTCCGAACCGGAAAAGCGCTCCCGCCGGTACCGGAACTCGAAGGTCCGTCACACTGAGTTCGCCTTGAATCCCCGAGACTGAGACCGCATGTCGTTCCTGAAGAAGCTGTCGATCACGCAGTGGATCATCATTGCCATGATCGTGGGTACGCTGATTGGCTGGCTCGCCCCCGAAGTGGGGCAGAGCCTCAGTCTGCTGTCGACGATCTTCCTGCGAATGATCAAGTCGGTCATCGTCCCGTTGCTCTTCAGCACGCTGGTGATCGGCATCGCGGGCCATGGGGACGACATGAAGAAGGTGGGGCGCCTCGCGTTCCGCTCGATCATCTACTTCGAGGTCGTGACCACGCTTGCGCTGGCCGTTGGCCTGATTGCGGTGCACCTGGTCAAGCCCGGCGCCGGCGTCTCACTTGCCGCCGCGAGCGCGAGCGAGGCCACGCAGTTCACCACGACGAAGCCGACACTGGCAAGCGTACTGGAGCATACGGTGCCGCAGAGTTTCTTCGAGGCCGCGGCAAAGAACGAGGTACTGCAGATCGTCTTCTTCAGCGTCCTGTTCGGGATCGCCCTCGCTCGGGTGCCGGGGCATCCGCGCAAGGTGATGCTCGATTTCTGCGAGTCGTTGAGCGAAGTCATGTTCAAGTTCGTCGGGCTCGTCATGAGCTTCGCGCCGATTGGGATCGCGGGAGCCATCGCGGCAACGGTCGGCAGGTCGGGGCTCCCGGTCCTGCTCACGCTGCTGAAGCTGGTGCTGACGCTCTACGGTGCGCTCGCGTTTTTCATCCTCTTCGTGCTCGTCCCCGTGGCACTCGTGGCTCGCGTGCCGCTGGTCGCTTTCATCAAGCAGGTGAAGTCGTCCGCACTGCTCGCCTTCTCGACCGCCAGTTCCGAAGCGGCGCTGCCTGGGGCGATGCAGGCGATGGAGCGGCTTGGAGTGCCCAAGCGGATCGTCGCTTTCGTGATGCCTACCGGCTACAGCTTCAACCTCGATGGCAGCACGCTCTATCTCGCGGTGGCAAGCATCTTCGTGGCGCAGGCCGCCGGGATTGATCTTCCGCTCAAGACGCAGCTGCTGATGATGCTGACGCTGATGCTCACATCGAAGGGGGTCGCTGCCGTCCCGCGTGCATCGCTGGTGATTCTCTCCGGGGCGCTCACGCAGTTCGGGTTGCCTCTGGAAGGGGTCGCGCTGATCCTTGGCGTCGATGCCGTGATGGACATGGCGCGCACCAGCGTGAACCTCGTCGGCAACTGTCTGGCAACTGTCATCATGGCACGCTGGGAAGGCGAATTTGATGACACGGCGGCGGCTTCACTCATGGAACCGCAGGCAGCGTAACAGGATTCCGAGCTCACCAGCTGAGAGCCCAGAGGGAGCAGGAGCGCCTCAGCTCGGAAAAGTCTGCCTGTGCACAGCAGTCAGCTGTAGTCTCCGTGCGACACGCAGTGTGACGAATTGGAACAGATGAGTTCGTCGGTGAGACAGTCTAACTCAGGTGATGCCAATCACACTAACACTCTATTCTGCAACGATATAGCATCTGCTATCTCAAGTTGAACGGAAGCTCGTTTCGGCGAACGCTATCGTGACATGGAATATGCGTACTGGGCCATCGAGGGTAGCTGCCGCGAGTTTCGACGGTGCCCCTTGATGCATTCACCCTAGAGCGGACGCAGATGCAGATACTCTCTTCCTTCCGACGCGCAGCCGTCCTCGGCGCGCTGGCCGCCGCGGCCCTGCCGGCACAGGCGATCCGAAGCACAACCGGCTTCACGCTCGCGACGTTGGCGCGAAATGACGACGGCTCGACTGGTCGTGTGAACACCGGCTTCACGTTCAATCTGTTCGGGCTGACCCAGAACAATCTGTTCGTCAACAACAACGGCAACGTCACGTTCACGCAGGCGCTGGCGACGTTTACGCCGAATCCGATCGCGGGGAGCAACCTGGCGATCCTCGCTCCGTTCTGGGCCGACGTCGATACGCGGAATGCCGCCAGCGGCGTGACGCAGTATGGTACCGGTCTGCTTGGCGCCAGGAACGCATTCGCGGTGAACTGGTTCGATGTTGGCTACTACGCCAACCGCGCCGAGCTGAAGAATACGTTTCAGCTGATCATGATCGATCGCTCGGATACCGGTGCCGGCAACTTCGATTTCGAGTTCAACTACTCGCAGATTCAGTGGGATACCGGAGAAGCGAGCAACGGTGTGAACGGGCTGTGCCCGGCCGCTCCTTCGCCACGGACTCCGGCTCGAGTGGGCTGGGCGAACGGTGCGGCAGCAACCGTTGAGCTGGCTGGCTCGAATGTCTGCGGAGCGTTCCTCGACGATGGCGCGAACTCGCTCATCCGCAACTCGTTGAACAGCAATGGCGTGACAGGTCGCTACGTCTGGAATGTGCGGAACGGCAACGTCGAACCAACCCCACCGCAGCCTGGCGTGGTGCCCGAGCCGTCTACATACCTCCTGATGGGCACGGGCCTGATCGGTCTGCTCGCTGTGGCGCGTCGCCGTCGGGCGGATCAGGGGCGTTAGGCCACGCCGGTCTCCATCGTGAATGCAAGCTGACGGCCCCAGTATTTGGGGCCTGGCTCGATAAGCAAACGGCCCGCCGAGCATCAGTCGCTCGCGGGCCGTTTCTCGTAACTGTCGGGCATTCCGGCACAGCAGCGTTCCCAGCCGAAGGGAGTTTGTCTCGCGCTCGGGTGCTCGGCTGCTCAGGTCAAGCGTGCCAACGGCGCGTCTCTCTCAGGTCCGCGCGCAGGGTGGCACGCGGGTCGACTCCGCGGCTGTCACGGAAATTTCGATCCGGATTGCTTCGCTCAGCGAGCGGCGAACGAGTCGCACGCGTCAATTCGCCCGGAATCGAATCCTCGGCGGAACCAGTCCATGCGCTGCGCGGCACTGCCATGGGTGAATGACTCTGGGCGGATCGAGCTGCCCGTCATCTCCGAGATCCTGTCGTCGCCGACGGCTGACGCGGCCTTCAGCGCTTCGTCGACGTCACCAGCGTCAAGCCGTCCCGCCTCCTTCGCATGGCGCCCCCAGATGCCGGCGTAGCAATCGGCCTGCAGCTCGAGTCGCACACTGAGTTCGTTGCGCGCGTCTGGATTCTGCTGCTGCAGGCGACGCATCTTCCGTTCGGTGCCGAGGATGTTCTGTACATGATGCCCGATCTCATGGGCCAGCACATAGGCCTGAGCGAAATCACCCGGCGCCCCGAAACGCCGGCGCAACTCGTCGTAAAAGCCGAGATCGATATACACCTTCTGATCGGCAGGGCAATAGAACGGTCCGGCTGCCGACTCCGCGGCGCCGCAGCCTGTGCTGACCTGATCACGAAAGAGCACGAGCGTCGCGCGCGGATACTGCGCGTTGCCTGCGGTGAAGATCCGACTCCAGTTGTCCTGGGCGTCGTCGAGCACGAACGACATGAACTTGACGAGCTGTTCTTCCTCTGCGGAAGTCTCCGATGGTCGCTGCGGTGCTCCGTTGGCAGGCTGAGCTGACGGTAACGGCCCACCGCCGCCAAGGGCTCCGGTCAAGTCTGTCTTGAAGACGACGCTGAGGACCAGCAGGACGAGGAATCCACCGATGCCGATTCGGCCGCCGCCGAGCCGAAAGCGACCACCTCCACCGGACGATTCACCGCGGCGGTCTTCGAGATCCTGGCTTGGACCCTTGTCATCCCACTTCATATGAGCACTCGAGGAAAGAGAGTGACGGCCGCAGGTCTCGCCCGTGGCGCCCCTGGCGCCGGGAGAGCCAGACCAACGGTCAGAGTCAGGTCAGCGATCAGGAAGATAAGGCCTCGTTCATGGACGGCACTGGCGCCGACAGCCCCCCGGTCCGGGGCGCGCCGAACCGCTGACGGCGCTCGCGGCGGCCGACTCGATTTCCAGGCTGAGGCATTTCCCTTGCGCGAAGAGCAATGCTCGGAACCGGCACCATCCGTTGGGAACGAGTACGCAGGGAACGAGTACGCAGGGAACGAGCGCGCAGGGAACGAGCGCGCAGGGAAAGAGCACGGAACGAACACGCATCAGCCAGCGAGTGGACGACGGATGATTGCCTATGGATCGCGAGCTGATCCGCCGATCGCTTCGGAGGCATCATCGCGCACGGTCCGCGCGAACCGTCGCCAGTGCAGAGCGTGGCGATCGTGTGTGACGTCGCTCAGATTTCGTTCATGACGCGAATCATACGGGCAGCGCGCGGATCAACACGGACCGCTCAGGGATGGATTCAGGAAGCCGCGAAGCGGATGCTGATGAACAACCTCGATCCCGACGTAGCGGAGCGGCCTGAGGACCTGGTGGTCTACGGTGGACGCGGCAAGGCCGCGAGGGACTGGAAGAGCTACGATCTGATTGTGGCGACGCTGGAGCGACTGAAGAACGACGAGACGCTGCTGGTACAGTCCGGCAAGCCTGTCGCCGTCCTCGAAACGCATCCGATGGCGCCACGCGTGCTGATTGCGAATTCGAATCTGGTGCCGAAGTGGGCGACATGGGAGGAGTTCGACCGGCTCGACAAGCTCGGGCTGATGATGTACGGCCAGATGACAGCCGGAAGCTGGATCTACATCGGGACGCAGGGAATCCTCCAGGGGACGTACGAGACCTTTGCCGGTGCGGCCGACCAGCATTTCAACGGTACCCTGGCAGGGACGATCACCGTGACGGCCGGCCTTGGGGGAATGGGTGGAGCGCAACCGCTGGCTGTCTCGCTGGCGGGTGGAGTCAGCATCTGCATCGAGATTGACGCGTCGCGAATCCAACGGCGTCTCGAGACGAGGTATCTCGACACGGTGGCTGCTTCCTTGGACGATGCCATTCAGCAGGCAGAGCGCGCCAGGGCGGAGCGGCGAGCGTTGTCGATCGGCGTCCTCGGCAATGCCGCGCTGATGCTGCCGGCGATGGTCGCGCGGGGATTCACGCCTGACCTGGTCACCGACCAGACGTCGTCGCACGATCCGCTGATCGGGTACCTGCCGATCACCGCACCGGACGAAGATGTCGACACGTTGCGTCGTGCGACCCCCGACGCATATCTCGCTCGCGTCCGGGATGCGATGGTCGCGCACGTCGAGGCGATCGTGACGATGCAGCGGCGGGGGGCGGTGGCATTCGACTACGGCAACAATCTGCGCACGCAGGCACAGTTGGCCGGATACAAGGACGCCTTCAACTATCCCGGGTTCGTACCGGCATTCATCCGTGAGAGTTTCTGCGAGGGGCGTGGACCATTCCGTTGGGTCGCACTGAGCGGCGATCCCGCGGACATTGCAGCCACGGATGCTGCGATGCGTCAACTGTTCCCTGACGACGACCGACTGCAGCAGTGGCTGGCGTGGGCGGGCGACCGGATTGCATTTCAGGGACTTCCGGCGCGTATCTGCTGGCTCGGATACCGACAGCGCGACAAGGCTGGGCGCCTCTTCAACGCGATGGTTCGGGACGGACGGGTGTCGGCCCCGATCGTCATTGGTCGCGATCACCTCGATGCCGGATCCGTCGCCAGCCCGTATCGCGAAACCGAAGCGATGCGGGATGGCAGCGACGCGGTCAGCGACTGGCCTCTGCTGAATTTTGCCACCGGCGTGGCGAGCGGTGCCGCCTGGATGAGCTTCCATCACGGTGGTGGCGTGGGCATGGGGTACAGTCAGCATTCCGGTCTGGTCGCGGTGGCTGATGGGACGGCCGATGCCGATGAACGGCTGCGGCGGTGCCTCACCAATGATCCGGCGATGGGTGTGATCCGTCACGCCGACGCCGGCTACGAGACGGCGTTGCGCGTCGTGGCTGAGCGCGGGCTCGACATGCCATCATTGGAGCGGCCGTAGTGCGCACGATCATCGCCCAGGTGGAAGCGGCTACCGCGCCCACTCACACGTGCCACCGATGAAAGTCGCTCGCCTCGTGACCAACGTGGCACAGCTTGTCACGCCCGGTGGTGCCGGTGCGCTGCACGGTCGGCAGATGCGGGCACTCGATGTCATCACCGACGCGGCGATCGCCATCAATGCGGGACGCATCGTCTGGTGTGGTCCCCGGCGCGAGTGGCGCGGCAGCGCAGTGGAAGAAGTCGATGCCAACGGTTGCGCCGTCGTGCCGGGACTGGTCGATCCGCACACGCACACCGTCTGGGGAGGAGACCGGCTGGCCGACTTCGACGCGCGGGCCAGCGGCGTCGCGTATGAAGCGATTCTCGCGCAGGGGGGCGGAATCCGGCATACGGTCGCAGCGACGCGCAACAGCTCCGACGCAACGTTGCTGGCAACGGCGATTGCGCGTGTCGAACGCATGACGCGCGCAGGCGCCACCACGATCGAGATCAAGAGCGGGTATGGTCTCACGCGGCACGACGAATTCCGCCAGCTCGACACGATCCGCGTGCTGACCGCGCATGTCCCCGCGCAGATCTCGACGACGATGCTGTTTCACCTGCCGCCGAAGCAGGACGCGGAGCGTGCGGCATTTGTGCACGAGTCGGTGCACGAATGGATTCCGCAGATTGCGGCGGACGGTGCCGCGACGGCGATCGATGTCTTCATCGAGCGAGAGGCATTCACGCTTGGCGAGGCAGACCTGTTGTTCCGGGCAGCCCGGCAGGCGGGTCTCGCGTGCAAGGCGCACGCGGATCAGTTCTCTGCGATTGGTGGAACGGAGCTGGCGATCGCCCACGGCGCGTTGAGTGTTGACCATCTCGAGGCCAGTGGACCGGCACAGATCACCGCGCTGGCCCGCAGCGCGACGGTCGGTGTTGTCCTGCCTGGCGTCAGCCTGCACCTCGGCCTGCCAGCGGCCCCGGGTCGCGCGCTCATCGACGCCGGTGCGGTCGTCGCCGTCGGCACCGATTGCAACCCGGGAAGTTCGCCGCTCTTTTCGATGAGCCTCGCGCTGGCACTGGCCGTGCGCCTGAATGGATTGACGCCGGCTGAGGCGTTGACAGCCGCGACAGCAAACGCGGCGGCGGCGCTTGGCAATGAACGGGTTGGTCGCATCGCGCCGGAAATGTGTGCCGACTTCCTCATTCTGCGGAGCGCCGACTGGCGCGATCTGCCATACACGCTCGGTGATGACGTGATTTCCCGGGTGTTCATCGCTGGTTCCGAGATCACCTGATGCCAGACACCTCGACTATTCTGATCGGCGCACCGCTCTCGATCACCGACGTGATTCGCGTCGCGCGGCACGGCGCGCGCGTGCAGCTCGCGGATGAGGCCCGCGGGCGGATCGTCCGCAGTCGAGAGTATGTCGAATCACTCGTCGCGGCCGATCGCACGGTGTACGGGATCACCACTGGCTTCGGTCGCCTGGCGAGCGTCCGGATTGCCGCGTCGGATGTCCGGCAGCTCCAGCGGAATCTGCTCGTCTCGCATGCGATGGGTGTCGGCGCTCCGCTGTCGACCGAAGTCGTCCGAGCGATGCTCTTGTTGCGGGCGCAATCGTTGTCGTTCGGTTTCAGCGGCATCCGAATCGGCGTGATCGAGTTGCTTCTCGAATGCCTCAATCGCGGCGTCCATCCGGTGATTCCCAGTCAGGGGTCCGTTGGCGCAAGTGGGGACCTGGCGCCCTTGGCCCACATGGCGCTCCCGCTGATCGGGGAAGGGAAGGCGGAGGTCGGTGGGGTGGTCCTGTCCGGGCGTGATGCGTTGACGCAGGTTGGGCTCGAACCGGTGATTCTCGAGGCGAAGGAAGGGCTGGCCCTGATCAACGGTACGCAGGCAATGACGGCCATCGGCGCGCTGGTCGTTCACGACGCCCAACTTCTCGCGACGCTCGCGGACATTGCCGGCGCGATGTCGCTGGAGGCGCTGAAGGGAACGGCGACGGCATTTGACGCACGGGTCATGTCCGTGCGCGCCCATCCCGGCGCGACGGCGGTGGCGGGAAATCTGCGCAGGCTGGCCAGCGACAGTCCGATCCATGCCTCGCATCTCAACTGCGAAAAGCTGCAGGATGCCTACAGCCTGCGCTGCATGCCGCAGGTCCACGGCGCAAGCCGCGATTCGCTCAGTCATGTTGCCGATGTGGTCACCCGGGAGTGCAACGCAGTGACCGATAATCCGCTCATCTTTGCGGATACCGACGACGTGATTTCAGCCGGCAATTTCCACGGTCAGCCGGTCGCGTTGGTCATGGACTATGCCAAGATCGCCATCGCCGAGCTGGCCAACATCAGTGAGCGTCGTGTGGAACACATGCTCGATCCGGCGGTGAGCGGTCTGCCCGCATTTCTGTCGCGACAGGGCGGACTCAACTCCGGCTTGATGATCAGCCAGTACACGGCCGCCAGCCTTGTCAGCGAGAACAAGGTGCTTGCGCATCCGGCAAGCGTCGACAGCATCCCGACCAGCGCGAATCAGGAGGATCACGTCAGCATGGGGACCACCAGTGCCCGGCAATGTGCGATGATTCTCGAGAACGCCACCTGGGTCATCGCGATCGAGTTGCTGAACGCCGCGGAAGCGCTCGACTTCCACCAGCCGCTCCGACCCGGGCCTGGTGTTGGTGCGGCCCGGGACGCCGTGCGCGAAGTGGTGCCACCGCTCGAGAGTGATCGAATGCTGACCCCAGATCTCGAGGCGGTGCGCCGGTTGATGTTCGAGGGCGGTCTCCGCGCCGCAGTCGAGCGCGTGATCGGAGCACTCGAGTGACTGGGGGCGGGCATCGGCTGAGCGCACTGCTGCTTCTGCAGCTGCTGATCTCGGCGCCACTTCGCCTCGATGCGCAGTCGGTCGCGTCCGTCGATCCAATGATCGGCAAGGTCGTCCCGACGTTCGCATGGACATCGATGGATGACAGCACGTCGATCGTCTCGCCGTTGTCACTGCAGGGCGCCGTCGTACTCGTCGATCTCTGGGGAACCTGGTGTGGCCCATGCAGGCGTGAAATGCCGTTTCTGCACGAGGCGTATGCGCGCTTCAGGTCGCAGGGCTTCGAGATCGTCAGCGTGGCCTTCGACGTCTCGCCTGGCAAGGTGCAGGCGTACCGGCGCGAACAGTTCCCGATGCCATGGCAGCATATCTTCGCGACGACCGCCATCGAGACCGAAGCGACGCGCGTGTTTCGCGTGGACAGCTTCCCGCGCACAGTACTGCTGGATCGCGACGGGCGCGTCTTGCGCGTTGATGCGGGGCTGCGCGGCCCAGCGCTCGCAGCGACGCTCGATTCCGTCTTTTCTGCACAGCGGTCATTGCCGCGCCGAGTGATCAGCGTCGATCCATAACGAGGGGTTGCCGCCTTACGCCCGCTCGAGGACCGCGGTTCGCTCTGCCCACGACGTCATTGCGTCATCGAGCAGCCGCTGGGCAGCCAGCAGTTCCTTCTCGAGTCGACCGGCCTCGCGGGCCTTGTCCGCTGAGCCGTCGTAGAGATCGCCGTCCTCGAGCAATCGCTGAACCTTCGTCACCCGCTCCTCCAGCCGCAGCACTTCGCGCTCCGCATCGTCGGCTGCTTTCTTTGCGGCTTTGCGCGCGTTCAGTTCGCGTCCATCACCACCCTTGCTCTTCTGTGCGTTCGCTCGCTCCTGCGCGCGTCGCCCCTGTGCCGCGGCCGCCGAGTCCGAAGCCAGCCTGGCGCGGCGTTCGGCCTCGGCCACTTCCCACTCGACGAAGGGGCCATCGAAGTCGCGAAGGCGCGTGCCGTCGAACGCCCAGACTCTGGTCGAAAGTTCGCGCAGGAACGCGCGATCGTGGCTGACAAGAATGACGGTCCCTTCGTACGACTCAATCGCATCTTCGAGTGCTTCGATGCTCTCGACGTCGAGGTGGTTCGTCGGCTCATCAAGCACCAGCAGGTTCGCCTTCTGCAGCATGATCAGCGCCAGCGCCACGCGTGCGCGCTCACCGCCGCTCAACGTGCTGATGGTCCGCATCACACTGTCGCCGCTGAAACCGAAGGCACCGAGATGGCCCTGGATGTTGCCGCGGCCCCAGAGCGGTCGCACGTCCTGGATCGCGTCGAAGATCGACTTCTCGAGCGGCAGTTGCGCCAGATCCTGCCGATACCAGGCGGCATGCACCGATCCGCCCACCGTTGCGACGCCGGCGTCGGCCGCACGCGCGCCGAGCAGCGTGGCGATCAGCGTGGATTTTCCCGCGCCGTTCGGCCCGACCAGCGCAATCACGTCGGCGCGCATCGCCGTCAACGTCACGTCATCCAGCAACACCCGCTCGCCGACCGCGACGCGCAGCCTGTCGGTGTGAAGGACCCGATCACCACCGCGATCACCAATCTCCAGCCGCAGCGTCATCGCTTCCGATTCACCCGGTGGCGGCGAGAGGCGCGGGAGGCGACTCAGCTTGGACCGTCGACCCTTGGCCTGTGAACTGTTCTGTCCGGCCAGATGGCGCCGGATGTAGTCCTCTTCCTTGGCGATGAACTTCTGCTGCTTGTCGAGCTGACGCTGGAACGTCAGCATCCGTTCCTCGCGCTGGCTGACGAACGCCGAGTAGCCACCGGTGTAGGCGTGTGTGGTGCCGCCGGTGACGTGCAGCACATGGTCCACCGTCTCGTCGAGAAAGGCGCGGTCGTGTGAAATCACGATCACCGTTTCGCCAAGCTCGCCGAGGTAGGTCTGCAGCCAGCGTGTGGTCTCGAGATCGAGATGGTTGGTCGGCTCGTCGAGCAGCAGGAGTTCGGCGGGTGCGGCCAGCTGGCCTGCCAGGCCCACGCGACCACGCTCACCACCACTCAGACCCGACAGCGCCTGCGTGCGCGCCACCACTGCGTCGAATCCAAGGCCCTGCAGCACCTTGTCCACGCGGGCCGGGAAATCGTATCCGCCCTCGTGCATGAACTTCTCCTGCAAACGACCATAGCGATCCATCAGCGCGTCGTCACCGCTGCCCAGTTGCTCGCCAAGCGCCGCCAGTTCCTTCTCGATCGCGATCAGCGGTGCATACGCAATCGCTGCCGCTTCCCACACCGTCGTCGCCTCGCCGAAATCGCGATGCTGATCCAGCAGCGACACCTTCAGCGCCGGCTGGCGCGCAATCGCACCCTTGCTCGGCTGGAGTCGACCACAGATGAGCTGGAACAGCGTGGACTTGCCGGCGCCATTCCGGCCGATGATGCCCCAGCGTTCGCCGCGGGCAACCGTGAAGGAGACATCCTTGAGTAGCGTCGTGGCCCCGAAACTGACTCCGACTTCACCGAGCGAGATAAGCGTCATGCCGGGAAATCTCGCAGGGGACGGAAGGGCAACCTGCGCTCCCCGCCGTCGGGTCAGCCCGAGACGTACTGGGCAAACAACCGTGCCAGCGTCCGAGCCGGATCGCCCTCACAGAGTCCTTCGTGCACAGGCGATGACTGGAGGACGTCGGAACGTGGCGCCGTGAGCCAGTGAAACCGCTCGGACGTCGGCGCCAGCGAGATTGGCCCGGCCAGGGCGTCCCCGCTGGCGACACGTTCCATCGTGCGCAGGTACCGCGCCAGCAGCCCGACGTCGACACTCGGCACGCGATCGCGGAGCGTACTCTCGCTCGTCAAGGCCAGCAGGCCGAGGAACTCCACCTGTCGGGCGTGCACCAGCACGCCAACCGGGATGAACGCGCCGAGGTGCACATGCGGCACCACTCGAATGACGGCGAAGTCGTAGGCGATCAGCGCTTCGGTCATCGCCGCGCCGGGAACGGTTGCGCCGGCGAGGCGCGGAGGATCTCTCGTGCGTCGTGCGCCGCTGCCACAAAACCGGCCGATGCGCCGCGGCGTGCGCGCAGATACTGCACATAGCGCTCTCGCGCCGCGACCGCGTCCGCCGACTCGTCACCGGTCAGAGGATCCATCAGCAGATCCTCCGGCACCGACGACACGATGTCGATCAGCACGTCATCAGTCAACGCCGCGACTGCCGCACGGTCAGCGGCCGCGAGATCACCGCTGCGCAGGAGCAGGACGTGCTGGCGAATGAGCGGGAAGGGGGTGGTCGTCCGAACGTCGTTCACGCTGGGCCAATCGTAGTGCATGTACAGCGAAGCGCCGTGGTCGATCAGCCACGGTTTTCGCTGCCAGACCAGCAGGTTCGGATTCCGCGCGGTGCGATCCGGGTTCGTGATGAATGCATCGAGCCAGACCACGGATGCCGCGAATGCGCCATCGATGATGTCATGCGCCGCGACCGGGTCGAAGTTGAACGAACCGTCGAGGTATCGCAGGCCGACATTGATGCCGCGACTCGCCTTCAGCAGATCCTGGATTTCGGAGTCCGGTTCACTCTGGCCGAAGCGATCCGGCAGATCGATGATCCCGAGCTCCGGAACCGGGAGGCCGATCGCGGTGGCAATGCCATGCGCGATGATCTCAGCCACCAACACCTTCGCGCCCTGGCCAGCGCCGCGAAACTTCGTGACGAACAGGCCGCCGCCATCGGTATCGATGACGGCAGGCAGTGAGCCGCCTTCGCGCAGCGGCTGGACGTACCGGGTGGCCTGGAAGCGAACAAGGGTCGTCGGCATGATCATGAATCTACACCTGACGCCGGCGACCGATCACGCGGTGGCGCTACGGTGCTTCGATGGCGAGTCCAATCGTCCGCAGTGCCATCTGGACCGCGCCGCGCGCTGCGTCCACCGCCTGGTGGCGCACCACGGCGCCCGGAACGAGTGTCTTGAGCCGATGTTCGAGTCGCTTGCGCATGGGTCGGCCCCTGCCGAGCAGGCCGCCATGCAGTGCCACCGGAATTGCTGCACGCTCATCCACGAAGAGCGATCGTGCGAGCGCCCGAATGTGCAGTGCCAATTCCTCGACGGCCATCGTCACGACCGTGTTGGCGCGCAGATCGCCGACTTCAGCGGCCGACAGCACCGCGGGCGCGAGCAACGCGAGATCGGCGGGCGTTGCGTTGGCGGCCCAGACGATGATGGCCGACACGTCATCGAGTTCGAGCGCCGTCAGCACGGCTCCCGTCAATGCGGTTTCCGGTTCGCGGCCGTCGTGTGCCGCCGCGATCACCTGCAACGCCTTGCGGCCGAGCCACGCGCCACTCCCCTCATCGCCGACCATCGGCCCCCAACCACCACATCGCTGGAAGCTGCCCGCTGGACTGCGGCCCCACGCAATGCTGCCTGTTCCGGCAATCAGCAGGATGCCGGGACCCTCGCCGAAGGCATCTTCCATCGCCGCCTCCGCATCGGAGATCACGACGACGGCATCAGCGAGCTCGAGCCGTTCGAGTTCCTGTTGCAGCGCGATCTTCGGCGCCTCGCGTCCCACACCGGCGACACCAACCACCAGCGCACGCGGCATGAGGTGCCCCATGTCGGCATCGAACACGGCATTCCGGACCAGTGTACCGATCACTTCGGCCGAATCGGCCTCGGCCCCTGGTTTCACCGCGCTGCCTTCGCCGGTCGCCTTGAAGAGAACCTGCGCGCGTTCATCGGCAACGTGAACCCGCGTGCTGCTGCCGCCGCCATCGACGCCGACGACGACCAGTTCAGTGGGGGCGCTTTCTTCGGTCATAAGTGTGCCTTCGTCTCTGCAGCGCCGGTCAGAGCGACCGGCAGGGATATGGTGGGTGCCGGGTGGGTCAGCGACGACAGAATGCCAGCCATGAGTGTGATCGCCGTGCCGATCAGCACATACCACGGCCAGGCGATGGTCGCAACACCACCCAACGTCGGTGCCAGTGCCGGCACCCTCGAAATCAACAGTTTGGAAAAGACGATGACCGCCATGCAGGCAATCCCCACACTCATGCCCGTGATCGCATCGCGTTGATTGGCGCGCTTCCAGAGCAGCGCCAGGGAGAAGCCGCCCACCAGCCCGCCATGGGTGAAGCTCTGGATGCTCAGCGCCACCACCACCACGGGTGCGCCCTGCTTCGGATAGAGCAGGGCACCGAATGTGAGCACGACGCCCCAGACCAGTGCAATCAGCTTGCCAATGCGGAGCGTGCCTGGGTCGGCGGCGTTCTTGCCGCTGAGGGGCAGGTAGATGTCGTGCGTGGTGGTCGCCGCCAGTGCGTTGATCGTGGCGCTGTGGGTGCTCATCGTCGCCGCAACGATCGCCGCCAGAATCAGTCCCAGCAGGCCCGGCGGCATGCGTTCGACGATGAAGGTCGGAAAGATCTGATCGCTCGCGTCGAATGGCTTGCCGCCGTAGAAGACGTAGAGCCCCAGTCCGATGAACAGAAACAGTGCGAACTGCGCGAAGACCACGAACCCACTCGCAATCAGCGCGCGCTGCGCGTCTTTCAGGCCGCGACTGGCCATCAGCCGCTGGACGATCAACTGATCCGCGCCATGCGATCCCATCGCCAGAAATGCTCCGCCGAGCAAGCCGGCGAACATGGTGTGCGGGCGATCAAATCCAGTGTACCAGTCGATGGCCTGCAGTTTGCCCGATGCGCCAGCAGTCGCCACAATCGTCCCCCATCCGCCGTCCACACTCTTCCCCAGCAGGACGAGGGCGCATGCCCCGCCGAAGATGTAGACACCGGCCTGGATCATTTCCGTATAGACGACGGCGCGCATGCCGCCCTTGTACGTGTAGACCACCGTCAGCAGGCCGAGCACGAGAATCGCCGCCGGCATCACGTATTCGCGTGGGAGCGTATCGCCAAGGATCAGCGCGACGGGAATCGCGGTGGCAAAGATGCGGACGCTGTCAGCCACCGCACGGGTCGCCATGAAGATGATGCTGGTGAACCGTCGTGTTTCCTTGCCGAACCGCTTCTCGAACAGGGCATAGGCGGTGACCAGTTCACCGGCGAAATACTTCGGCAGCAGGACGTAGGCGACGACGAATCGGCCGATGATGTACCCCGCCACCACCTGCAGGAATCCGAGATTGCCGACATAGGCAAGGCCGGGAATGCTGATGAAGGTGAGCGCGCTGGTTTCGCTGGCCACCACACTCAGCATGATTCCCCACCACGGGATCGTATGGCTGGCCACGAAATAGTCCGTCGCGTCTTTCTGCTTGCCACCCAGCCAGAGACCAAGCCCGGTCGTCCCGACCAGATAAATGATCAACACAACGCCGTCGATGAGTGAGAAGCCACCGCCACCCATCAGGAGTTCACTGCGCTACTCGACAACGTACGCCTCCATCGCGAAGTATTCAGCCAGGCCCAGCCGGTTCAACTGCGCGGCTGTCTCGGTGTTGCGATCCTGCACACGCTGCCAGAACTCTCGATCATCCTGACCGGGAAACGGGGCAGAGTCCTTCTGTGATTGATGCTTGAAGATCGCCTGGATCTTGAGTCGCAGTTCCTCCTGACTGAGCGGTACGAGCACCGTTGCTTCGGTCACCGGCCACTCCTGCCACGCGCCGCGATACAGCCACACCTCAGGCCGCACATTGCCCAGCGCGACGTACTCGGCCAGCGCCACGTCGATCGCCTCCTTGCACATCCGGTGGGTGCCATGCGGGTCGCTCAGGTCACCCGCCACGAAGATGACCTCCGGATGGAACTCCTCCAGCAGCTCGCGCACGATCCGCACGTCGTCCGGGCCGATCGGATCCTTGCGGACCTTCCCCGTCTGGTAGAACGGCAGATCGAGAAACCGCGCATTGTCGCGGGTCAATCCGACCACCTCCAGCCCGCTCACCGCTTCGGTCTCGCGGATGATGCGCTTGATGTCCTGCACCGCCGCAACGTCGACATCTCCCGGACGCTTGGACGCCAGCGCGCCGAACAGACGGAATGCGAATTCGCGCACGTCGTTGCCACGCAAGGCATCCGGAGTGGCCGCCTCCGTCGTTCTGGCGCCCATGCGCACGATGAAGTCGAGGTGCCGACGGACATCGTGATCGAAGACCGCGATGTTGCCGCTCGTCATGTACGCGACCAGCATCGGGTTCTGGTTCTCCACCAGCTTGCGGAGAATGCCACCCATCGAGATCACGTCATCATCCGGGTGCGGTGAAAAACAGATGACCCGCTTGCCCCGATGCAACTTGCTCTTGCCGCGGATGCGGGCGCCGAGTGAGTTGAAGACGAATCCGTTGATCGCGCCAGGCGAGCCATGGACCGCGACGAGGGATGACAGCCGGTGCTCGGCATAGTCATTCTGCGTCAGCTTGAGGATGGCCTTGCGCACCGTTTGCGACAGCCACACCACGGCGCGCACCGCGAGCGACGCATCCCATGCGACTTCGTCCACCAACCACGGGGTCGCGATGCGCGTCAGCTCCGCCGCGGCCGCGTCATCAAGGAAGAACGTGGTCCGCGGATGATCCTGCAGAAAGGTCGCCGCTGCCTCGAGGTCGATCGGGCCTTCCACTGCGCGGCGGACGATCGCCGCCTTGTGCTCGCCGGTGGCCAGGATCGCGATTTCGCGCGCGGCCAGGATCGTCGCGACGCCCATCGTGATCGCTTCGCGCGGGACGTTCTCCGCGCCGAAGAAGTCTGATGCCGCGTCCGTCCGCGTCACCGCATCCAGCGTCACGAGTCTGGTCCGGCTCTCGCGACCCGAACCGGGTTCGTTGAAACCGATGTGCCCCGTCTTGCCGATGCCCAGCAGCTGGAAATCGATACCGCCGGCGTCTGCGATGGCGGCTTCGTAGCCCGCGCACGCACGTCCGGCGTCCTCTCGGCTCACCGCGCCAGGCGGAAGATTCACCTGCGCCGCTGGAATGTCGACATGGGAGAAGAAGTTCTCCCACATGAAGCGGTGGTACGAATGCACCGAGTCCGGCGCCATCGGCCAGTACTCGTCGAGATTGAAGGTGACCACCCGCGCAAAGCTCAAGCCGGCTTCGCGATGCCGCCGGATCAGCTCCCGATACACACCGATCGGCGTCGAGCCCGTTGCGAGGCCGAGCACCGTCTGGCGCCCCGCCGCCGCATTCGCACGCATGATCGCTTCAATGCGATCTGCCACCCGAACTGAGAGCGCGGCCGGATCTGCGCTGATGACCGTTGGAATCTTCTCTGGATTCTGCATAGATCGTCGCAAAGTAATCGCGCCGCCTGCCGCAGGCTCGGCGAATCGGCCGGCATCCAACGGCAAAGGCGGACCCGAATGGGCCCGCCTTTGTCCCCGCTACAGCAGCGCAGCGTCAGGCCGAGAACGACGATCCGCAGCCGCAGCCGCCGGTGGCATTCGGGTTCTTGAACGTGAACCCCGAGCCCTGCATCGACGTCGTGTAGTCGATCATGATGCCGTTCAGGTACTGCATCGAGAACGGATCCACGAAAACCTGGAAGCCATCCTGCGGCAGCAGCGAGTCGTCCTCCGCCGGCTTGTCCTCGATCAGCAACGAGTACTTGAACCCGCTGCAGCCGCCCGGCTGAACCGCTACGCGCAGCCCACCGACCGTCGGATCGACCGCTTCGGCTTCGAGAAATTTCTTCACCTCGACCGTTGCGGCGGCCGAGATCGAAAGCAACACATCAGGCGTCTGCATCGTGCTCATGCGTCTTCCTCCAAAAGGGGCGCGCGGAATCCCGACCGCATTACTCTGGAATAATTTATACGGGAAAGGGCCAGACGGAAGGACCGACGGCGATGTCCGGGCCCGGCGCGCTGGGCCATGGACGATCGGGATGCGGAACGGGCCACACTGCCGACACCGGTTGGGTCATCGCGGCAGGGGGCTGGCCGGTGACGAAGCCGGCGCCGCGCGCCTCGCCGGCCCGTCGAGCGCTCCGACAACCGCATCGGCCAGCGCCGTCCGGACTCCTCCGATCTTTCGGTTCTCCCGAGTCGGATTGACCCGATTCGTCAGCAGGATCACAAACAGATCGCGCGACGGGTCGATCCAGATCGATGTACCAGTAAAGCCAGTGTGGCCGAATGAACGCCCCGAGAGACGTGTCCCGGCCGAGTTCGTTCCGTTGGGTGTCTCCCAGCCAAGGGCACGTCGGCTGATCGTCGAGTCCTGAACTGATGTGAACAGCGCCACGGACTGAGCCGAGGCGAACCGGACGCCGTCCAGCGTCCCTCCGTTCAGCCACATGCGAGCGAGTCGGGACAGGTCCTCCGCCGTGGAGAACACCCCCGCGTGACCGCTGACGCCCTCAAATCGGGACGCGTTCTCGTCATGCACCTCGCCGCGCAGCTTGCGCTGACGCCACGGGTCGAACTCCGTCGGCGCCGTGCGGAACCGCACGCTCGAGTCTGGGCGGAATCGCGTATCGGCCAGCCGCAACGGTCGTGCGACCAACTGGATGAACGCGCTGTCGAGCGGCATGGCGGTCAGCTTCGCGATCACGTTGCCCAGCAGCATGAAGTTCATGTCGCTATACAGATAGCGGGTTCCCGGTGGCACTTCGGGACCGACCAGCATCAACTGCGCTCGCGCATCAGCGCCGTCCACGGCTTCCTTGTAGAAGGCACGCCAGGCAGCCAGGCCGCTGCTGTGGGTCAGCAACTGCCGGATCGTGACCGCGGCGGCTCCCCGCCCGGTCCATTCGGGCAGATAGCGCGTCACCGGTGCGTCCAGCGCCACCTTCTCCTGATCGACGAGTTGCAGCATCAGCGTCGTTGTGGCGATGATCTTCGTGAGAGACGCGAGATCGTAGATCGTGGCGCGCGTCGGCGTGACCGCAATCGTCGCGTCAAGCTGCCCGACGCCCTTCGATGCGATGATCCCAGTGTGGTTCCCCACCACGGCGATGGCACCGGGGAAGGCACCGTCACGCTGTGCCTTGTTCAACACCGTACCCAGCGAATCGCCGACCCGTGCCGGCATGCTCTCGGCCCGGCGCACTCGCGTTGGCGATCGCGGCCCCTGCGCGGTCAGCGCACACGGCAGCCCGGACGCGATCAACGCGAGCATGATCATCCGACGCGTCACGGATCTGCCCGGCGCACGATGCCATCATTGCGCGCGAACACGCCCGGAAGACTGACGGGTGAATGGCCGGTCGCGGCGCCGTCGAACAGCCTGCGCGCGGCGGCGCGTTCCGGTCCCTCTCCAACACTGAACGTCGTCATGTACGCCTCGATCCCGGGAAACTGTCCGATGACATATGGATTCCCTACCGCAATCACCACTGGCTTCAGTGTCGGCGCCACTCGGCGAATCCACGCCGCAAACGGTTCCACGATTGCCACGCGGCCGGTCCCCTCGACGCGGCGTACCACCGTCAGGACGATCAGCCGACCCTGTTTCCGATTCCGACTGATCGCGTCGAGGGTACTCCTCGGTGTTTGCGGCCCGACCCGTGTGACCGTGACCATGGTCCGCTTCCGGGCCTCGTCGATAAACGCATTTCCTGCGCCAAACTCCGTCTCCGGCGTGTAGACGACGAGGTGCAGCGGCCGGTCGCCGCGCACCGGGATCTGCCCCGTGGCATCGCGCAGCACGGTCACGGCGCGCGCCGCAATCTCGGCGGCGACCGCTCGGTGACTGGCAATCCCGACCACCGCCCGCAGTGCGTCGAGTGACATCTGTGACGAGAGGTGGAGCCCCACCCGTGCCTTCATTTCGAGATTCTTGCGCGCCGCCGAATCGATGAGCAGTGCAAAGGCGGGATCGGTCGTGGCGCGGGACGCCAGCGCGTTGAGGACGGGCGTCACGTCGGCCGGCTTGAGCAAGACCTCCGCGCCCGCCTCGACCGAACGGATCGCGATTTCCTCCTGCGAAAACATCCGCGCCACACCCTGCATCGTCAGCGCGTCGGTAATCGTCAGTCCCCGGAAGTGCAGCGAATCGCGCAGTTCGTCATGCAATACCCGGCGCTGCAGGGTTGCGGGAAGCGCATCGCCCATCCAGAGTGGATTGCTGATATGCGCCGACATGACGGCGGCGACGCCAACGTTGATCGATGCCCGGAAAGGACGAAATTCCACGCTGTCGAGGTGTGCGTGAGTGAGCCGCACAACCGGAAGCGCATTGTGCGAATCCGTCTCGGTGTCGCCGTGCCCGGGAAAATGCTTGACGGTCGCCAGTGCGCCGCCGTCCTGGACGCCGCGCGTGAATGCCGCGACGAGTGAGGCCACGGTCTCCGGGTCTTCACCAAAGGAACGCACATTGATGACCGGGTTCGCGGCGTTGTTGTTCACGTCCGCCACCGGCGCGTAGGCCAGATGGATCCCGATCGCGCGCGCCTCTCGTCCCGTCACGATGCCCGCCCGGTAGGCCAGCGCTGTATCGCCGGTCGCCCCAATCGCCATGTTCGTCGGCAGGAGCGTCGCCCCCCCTCCCTTGAGCATCGACGGAATGAACAGCCCGCCCTCGAGCCGGCCGATCGAGGGTTCGACGTCGCAGCCCACGAGCAATGGCACCCGTGACATGGCCTGGAGCGTGTTGAGCTTGACCGCGACTTCGATCGGCGAGCCGACCGACATCAGGATCCCACCGATACCATCCTCCCGGACCCATCGAGCCGTCACGGCGAACGCGCTGTCGCTCGCGCTTTCGTAGTCGCCGATGAGCCAGACGTGAATGAGTTGGGCCGCACGCTGGCGCGGGGTGAGTGCGGCGAGCGTGCTGTCCACCCACCGCTGGGCGACTGGCGACAGAGGGACTCTCGGATCGCGTGACTCGTCCAGCCCACCCAGCGGCGGTGACAGGGCCGGCATCGCGGGCTGCTCGATGGCGCTGTGAGGCAACCTCGTCGGCGCAAGGGCGACCGGAACCGTCGTAGCGAGCACGACGGCTCCGGCCGTTAGAGCGGAGAAACGCATGGCGGATAGCACGGAGAAATGAGGCGGACTCTTCCGTTACATTCGAGGAACGGGCCGAGGACCAGATGAAGCCTAGCGACGCGGCGAACCATCGGTGTCCGACTCCACAGACCCGAACCGAGGGCGGATCGCCGGCCGTCGCCGTTGCTGCATCTGGTCGCGGTACCTAAGCTTCATATTCTGCTGCTGCAGGTTTGTGATGAAACCCGCATGCCCTCACGGCGGAGTTGCCGGGGGGCATTCGTTTACATATTCGGTTGTACCACTTTCGGTTATCTCGCCACTCTATGGACCTGCTCGTCGCTGTGTGGGATGCAATCAAGGCGGGTTACTTGCGCGTGATTGCGCCGGTGGCGGATCTCCTCGTGCGCCATCGGGTCAGCCCGAACATGATCACGACCGTCGGGACGATCTGCACCATGATCTCCGGCGTGATCTTCGCCAGCGGTCATATCAGCACCGCCGGCTGGTTCCTCGGTCTGACGGCGCTCTTCGATGTCCTGGATGGCACCGTCGCGCGCCGCACGGGGCGGAGCACGACGTTCGGCGCGTTCTATGATTCAACACTCGATCGGGTCGCGGATGGTTTTGTGCTGGGCGGCCTGGCCGTGTTCTACGGCATCAACGAGGTGCATCGCAGCCCGGTCATGCTGTCCATCACGATCGCAGGCTTGATCGGCACCTTTCTCACGTCCTACACCCGCGCCCGCGCCGAATCGCTCGGGCTCGACGCCAAGGTCGGGATCATGCAGCGTCCGGAGCGCGTAACGCTGCTTGCCGCGCCGCAGGCCTTCTTTGGCCTTGCCCTGAATGGTTGGGTGCTCGCCGGCATCGTGACACTGCTGGCGGTGACCGCGTGGATCACTGCGGTCCAGCGTATCCTGTTCGTCTACAACGTCACCCGCGCCGCGGACCAGCTCAGCGAACCGATGGGGGTCGCTCCGCGCGCCGCAGTTGCAGTGTCGGCATCGACACCCACGTCGCTGTCGGATGATGTGCCCGCTCCCGCCGCTCCCTGACGGCGTCGCTATTCCTTCTGGAGATTCTGCCTCGTGCCCGGTTCGCTTTCTCGTCCGTCGTCCATCGCGCCTGCCAGCGGTAAGCTCGGAATCCTGACCCCGGGTCTGGGTGCCGTTGCCACCACGTTCATGGCTGGCGTTGAGAGTATCCGCCGTGGCCACACGAGCCCAATCGGCTCCCTCACGCAGATGGCGACGATTCGCCTTGGCAAGCGCACGGAACACCGCGCACCGCTGATCAAGGACTTCGTGCCGCTGGCCGGGCTCGGCGATATCGTCTTCGGTGCATGGGATCCGATCTCGGATGATGCCTACACCGCCGCGAAGAAGGCGGGGGTGCTCACCAACGACCACCTCGAGCCGCTGAAGGATTTCCTCTCGGCGATCAAGCCGATGTCCGCCGCGTTCGAGTCACGCTTCGTCACCCGTCTGCTCGGTGTCGACAACGTGAAGACGGGTCCGACGTATCGCGACATCGCCGAGCAGTTGCGCGCCGACATGCGCAACTTCAAGGCGGTCAATGGATGTGACCGGCTCGTGATCGTCTGGTGCGCGAGCACTGAGGCGTTCATCAAGCCGGGCCCGCAGCATGAGACCATCGCGTCCTTCGAAAAGGCGATGGACGAGAACGACCCGGCGATTGCTCCGTCAATGCTCTACGCGTATGCCGCCCTGATGGAAAACGTCCCGTTCTGCAACGGCGCTCCGAACCTGACGGTCGATCTGCCCTGCATGCTGCAACTCGCCGATGACCGCGGCGTGCCCGTCAGCGGGAAGGACTTCAAGACCGGCCAGACTTGGATGAAGACGATCATCGCGCCTGGCCTCAAGGCACGCATGCTTGGACTCGCCGGCTGGTACTCGACCAACATCCTCGGCAACCGCGACGGTGAAGTGCTGGATGACCCGGCGTCGTTCAAGACGAAGGAAGAGTCGAAGCTGTCCGTCCTGCACAACATCCTGCAGCCGGAAGTGTATCCCGAGCTGTACAAGGACTTCTCGCATGTCGTGCGCATCAACTACTACCCACCGCGCGGCGACAACAAGGAAGGCTGGGACAACATCGACATCGTCGGATGGATGGGATATCCGATGCAGATCAAGGTGAACTTCCTCTGTCGCGATTCGATCCTGGCCGCCCCGATCGTGCTCGACCTCGCGTTGTTCAGCGACTTCGCGCATCGTGCCGGCATGAAGGGCATTCAGGAATGGCTGTCGTTCTACTACAAGAGCCCGATGGCGGGACCGGGCCTGCAGCCGGAGCACGATCTGTTCATCCAGCAGACGAAGCTGAAGAACACGCTGCGATTCCTGATGGGCGAGGAGCAGATCACGCACCTGGGCCTCGAGTACTACACCTGATGGTCGGCGGTCACGTGAACACTGGTCTGCGGACGCGTGACCGCGCGGACACCATCGTCCGCGCGTCGCGGATTTCGCGACGCGTGCTGACGGCGCTGGGTGTCGTGGCCATGCTCGCGGGCTGTACGGCCCGCGATCCGGCGGCGGCGCTCGATACGCGGATGTGGACGGATGACCTGTCCTTCCGCATTCGGCTCACCCCGCGTCCGCCGTACGCCCGAGAGGATGTGATCGTGAAGGTGGTGATCGCCGACAAGGAGTCCGGCGCACCGGTCGAGAATGGCGAAGGCCGGATCTACGCCATGAGCCGCGACAGCGTCAAGGTCTTCGACGGGCTGGAGCGCGGGCCGGAGCCGGGCACGTACTATGCCAAGCTGAACTTCCTCACGGCGGGCGAGTGGGCCATCGGCCTGCAGTTCCGCCGTGATTCCACGAAGAAGCTCGAGACGATGGACTGGCTGCAGTCAGTTCGGAACGCTCGCTGAACTGCGGACAGACACACATGCGCCTTTTCCATCGCACGTCGATTCTGCCATCGGACGTGATTGCGCTGGCCGATGATCACTTCAAGGCGCTTGGCCTGCACGGCACTGCGGACACGATGCGGTCGCGGACCTTCGCTGGCGAGCTGGGGACGCTGCAGCTGAAGGTGCGAAGTGACGGCGGGCACTACACGCTGGTCGAGGCAGTCACGGACCAGATCGGGGAGAGTCGCCTCGACAAGAACGTGAAGAAGTTCTTCAACCGTGTGCACCGTGCTGCGGACCCGCGGCACCTGCCGACCGCCGGGTACTGACGTGGAGTTTCCCGCGCAGCCTCTCGATCTCGATGCAATGCTGTCGCTGCCGCAATCGGGTGATCCCGGTCCGCCGAGGCTGGCACGGCCGCACGCGGACCGGCTGACGCGCGAGCAACGGCTCGCGCTCTACCGCCACATGCGCATGACGCGCACGCTGGAGGAGCGACTGGTCGCGCTCTACCGGCAGACCAAGGTCGTGGGCGGGTTGTTCCGGTCGCTCGGGCAGGAGGCCGACGCCGTCGGGAGCGCCTTCGCACTCGAGCGGCGAGACATCATGTCCCCGTTGATCCGCAACATGGGATCGATGCTGGTGAAGGGCGCCACCCCGCTCGAGATTCTCCGCCAGTACATGGCCAAGGGCGATTCGCCTACGCGCGGCCGCGAGCTCAATATCCATTTCGGCGATCTGGTACGCGGCTTTGTCGGCCAGATCTCGCACCTCGGCGACATGATCCCGGTCATGGCCGGGATCGCGCTGTCGTTCAAGATGCGCCAGGAAGATCGGGTCGTGCTGGTGTACATCGGCGATGGGGCGACGTCGACGGGCGCCTTTCACGAAGGCGTGAACTTCGCGGCCGTGCAGCAGCTGCCCTTGGTCGTCATCGTCGAGAACAACGGCTACGCCTATTCGACACCGACCGGCCGGCAGACGGCGGCGAATTCATTCATGGACAAGGCGGTAGGGTACGGGATGGCCGGTGTTCAGGCGGATGGCAACGACGTGCTGGCGGTGTACGATGTCACCAAGACGGCGGTCGATCGCGCCCGCGCCGGTGGCGGGCCGACGCTGGTCGAACTCATCACGTATCGCCGCAAGGGGCACGCCGAACACGACAACCAGTCGTACGTGCCGCATGGTGAGATCGAGTGGTGGGCAGCCAACAATGACCCCATCGATCGGTTCGTTGCGTGGCTGGCCGAGCATGATGGTGTAACGGCTGGCGAACTGGCCGTCATCGATGCTGCCGTGAGTCAGGAAATCGACGACGCCACTGATGAGGCCGAGTTGAGCCCGATGCCAGACGCACTGGATGCACTGGTCGGGATTTATGGCGAGCCGCCGACGCTGGCACCGCATTGGTATCGCGAGGGGATCCGCACCGCAGTCGAGCAACACGAACGCCCTGCCAGCTGGGGTACGCACGATGGCTGAGATCACGTACCTCGAAGCCATCCGCGAGGCGCTGTTCGAGGAAATGGAGCGCGATGTCAACGTCTTCTGTCTCGGTGAGGACATCGGCGCCTTCGGCGGTGCATTCAAGGTCACGGAGGGGTTGCTCGCGAAGTACGGCGAGCAGCGAGTGATCGACACACCGATTTCCGAAGCCGCGATCATCGGTGCGGCGGCCGGCGCGTCGCACATGGGTATGCGCCCGGTGGCCGAGTTGCAGTTCATCGATTTCATCTCGTGTGGCTACGACATGCTCACGAACTACATCGCGACCGCACGCTACCGCGCCTTTCTGCCGTGCCCGATGGTCGTCCGTGGCCCGAGTGGTGGGTACGTGCGCGGCGGACCGTTCCACTCGCAGAATCCGGAAGCGGCGTTCCTGCATACGCCCGGCCTGAAGATCGTGTATCCGGCGACGGCCGCCGATGCAAAAGGGCTGATGAAAGCGGCCATCCGCGATGATGACTGCGTGCTCTTCTTCGAGCACAAGTACCTCTATCGCCGGGTCAAGGAAGTCATGCCTGCGGGCGATCATGTCGTACCGATCGGCAAGGCGCGCGTCGCGAGAGAAGGGAAGGATGTGTCGATCATCACGTACGCCGCGACGGTCTGGAAAGCGCTCGAGGCGGCCGAGCAGCTCGAGCGCGAGGACGGACTTTCGGTCGAGGTCATCGACCTCCGCACCTTGCTGCCGATGGACGACGAAGCGATCGTGGCAACGGTGAAGAAGACCAATCGTGTCATGATCGTCCACGAAGATACCCGGACGGGCGGCATCGCCGGTGAGATCACCGCACGCATCAATGAGACCTGCTTCGAGTGGCTCGACGCGCCGGTGCTGCGTGTCACCGCCCACGACGTGCCGCTGCCGTATTCTCCCCCGCTCGAAGACTTCGTGCTGCCGCAGGTGCGCGATATCGTCGCTGTCGCGCGCCACCTCGCCCGTTACTGATCGTGACTGAATTGAAGGCTGCACCACCGGCACCCGTCGACGACGATATCTCGAACCGCCGTTACCGGAACATCGGCGTCGGCTGCTTCACGACTTTCATCGGCTTCTTTGGCGGCGCCATGATCTCGGTGCTCATCGCCAAGGTCGTCTCGCAAGCGCTCAGCGAACCACAGTGCGAAGGCTTGCCAACGTGTAACTGGCTCACCTGGGCCGCTCGTGGCGGCGTGGTGGGCATGATTATCCTTCCGGTTGTCTCGGTCTGGCGCCTCAAGCGTGGCGATGCCGAGCACGATCGTTCCCGTTCTGCCAGCTAGAGGGTGTACCCGTGGCTCGAATAGATATTGTAATGCCGCAGATGGGCGAATCGATCGCCGAGGGTACGCTGTCGCGCTGGCTCAAGAAGCCGGGGGACGCGATCAAGCGCGACGAGCCCATCTTCGAGATTTCGACCGACAAGGTCGACGCCGAAATTCCGTCCCCTGCGGCCGGTGTGCTGGTCGAGATCCTCGTCACCGAGGGGATGACGGTGCCGGTGCAAGCCATCGTCGCACGGCTCGAAACCGACGCGGCAGCTGCGGTCGTCGTGGCCGACGCCCCCGCGCCGATCGCACCGCCCGGGCCGGCGCCCGACACCGCCCCGGGGTCGGGCGCCCCCGTGAGCGCGCCAGACATGGCCCTCATGGCCGCGGCGCCTGCGGCGGCGACGAACAGTCTGGATGAGCGGCTTCGCACACGGTCGTCACCGCTGGTGCGCAAGATCGCGGCTGAACACGGGGTCGAGATCGGCGCCATCAGCGGCTCGGGCATCTCCGGCCGCGTGACCAAGCGCGACATTCTGGCGCATCTCGACGCGCCACCCGCGCCGCAGGGCTCGCCGGTCATTGCGGCAACGCCAGTCGCCAGCCTGCCGGCGACGATGACGGTACCGCCCGTCACCGCCCATGAGACGCAGACCGCGCAGCCCTGGCCGGGGGACGCGGTCGAGCCGTTCTCGAAGATCCGTCGCCTCACCGCGGATCACATGGCACAGGCGGTCCGGGTCGCGGCGCACGTCACGAGCTTCTTCGAAGTGGACCTGACGCGGGTCGCGCGGATCCGCGCCGGCATGCGGAAGGACTTCGAAGCGCAGACCGGTCAGAAGTTGACGTACCTGCCATTCATCGTGCAATCCGTGGTGGCACAACTCAAGCGCCATCCGATGCTGAACGCGGCCGTCAATGGCACCGACATGATCTACCGCAAGCAGTACAACATCGGGATCGCGGTGGCACTCGATCCGACGGGACTGATCGTGCCAGTCGTCAAGCGCGCCGATGATCTCTCGCTGGGCGGGCTCACCCGTTCGATCAACGACCTGGCGTCGCGGGCGCGTTCGAAGGCGCTCAAGCCCGATGAGGTGACGCAGGCAACATTCACCATCACGAACCCCGGCGTCTTCGGTTCGCTGATGGGGACGCCGATCATTCCGGTCGGCACGACCGCGATTCTTGGCCTGGGCGCGATCGAAAAGCGACCCAAGGTGATCACGGGGCCCGACGGTGAGGACACGATCGCAATTCGGACCTGCGCGTATTTCTCGCTGTCGTTTGATCACAAGGTGGTGGACGGTGCGGATGCCGATCGCTTCATGGCGGATCTCAAGCGGATGCTCGAAACGTTACCTGAACCGACCGTCTGACCGTGGCCCGCGCCCTCGTCATGAAACGCACCATCGTACCGCTCCCCGAACGGGCGCGGTACATGGAGCGTCTGCAGAAACGAAAGGCATACTATGTCGCTGCCGGATGCAATTTCTGGATCTTCGAGGAGGCCTCGCTGAGCGGCGCGTTCATCGAGTTCACCGAGGCCCCCAGTCGCGACATCCTGCAAGCGGCACTTGCGGACGCTCCGGACCGGGTGCTCGACGCGAATCGTATCTACCAGGAAATTGCACTCACATGATGGCAACCCGCACGATCGTGTGTGATGGCATCCGCTGGGCGGTCACACCCTCGGGCTTTATCACACAGTATGACGGCGACGAGTTCGGGATCGTCTTCACGCGGATCGATGGCGATGCTGCGGACGTCCGGTTCACGCGCTACTCGCCCGGCAGCGTGCGGTCGCGCGAAGCGTCGTTCGAAGCACTCTCCGAGGCAACGCTGCTTCGGTTGTTCCTCACGTCACAGTCGAGCCTTCGCGCGCCTGAGGGTGGTTACCGATCGTGACTGAGCCCACGGCTCCACAGGGGCCGTTCGTCGACCTGCACTCGCATACCACCGCGTCGGACGGCCGAGCCACGCCGGAGGAGCTGATCGCGCTTGCCAGGGCCGCTGATCTGCAGGCGGTCGCCATCACCGATCACGACACGCTCGAGGGATTGCCTTCCGCGCAACTCGCCGCCGATGCCGCTGGCATTCACCTCGTGCACGGCATCGAACTGAGCACGATCGATGGCACGAAGGAGGTGCACCTGCTGGGCCTCCACCTCGAGAGTACGGGGGTGCTGGCAGACACGCTGGTTGATGTGCAGTCCGCGCGAGTCGATCGTGCGGTGTCGATCGTGGCCAAGCTGAACAAACTCGGCGTCGGCGTCACGATGGAGATGGTGCTGCACGAAGCGGCGGGTGGCGCGGTCGGACGGCCGCACGTTGCCCGCGCGATGGTCGCGGGTGGGTGGGCGCACAACATGCGCGATGCCTTTGATCGCTACCTCGGCGATGGCAAGGCGGCCAACGTCGGGAAGCTTCGGCTCGAACTGGCCGATGGCATTGCCTTGATTCATGACGCGGGCGGCGTGGCGATCTGGGCCCACCCCCAGGGCGAGGGGAGCCGTGACAAGATTGGCCGCTACGCCGCACTCGGTCTTGACGGCGTCGAAGTCCGGCACCCGAGCCACAACGCCGAGGATCTCGCTCGGCTGGCGACGCTGGCGGATCACTTCGACCTGCTCAAGAGCGGTGGCTCCGACTGGCACGGTGCGCTCGACGGGTTTCGTCCACTCGGGTGCATGCATGTGCCCGCGCCCTGGATGGATGCACAGATCGAGCGCGCCCTGCAATGGCGTGCGCGCGCGGCGTAGCGGCCGGACCGAGCCCGCATGACGACGCAGGCTGGGCGCACCGCGCTCGTCACTGGCGGGGCACGCCGCGTCGGAAGGGCGATCGCGTTGGCCCTCGCCGGCCGTGGCGCGGACATTGTCATCCACTACAACAGTGGTGCTGCTGAGGCAGACGAGACGGCCGCTGCGGTCCGCGCACTTGGCGTTCGCGCGGCGCTGGTGCGGGCTGACCTGTCGTCGGTGACCGCTGCGTCGCTGCTTCCTCGACAAGCGCGCGACGAATTCGGGCGGCTCGACATCGTGGTCAACTCGGCGGCGATGATGCTGAGAACACCGATCGGCGACGTGGCCCCTGAGGCGTGGGATGCGATGTTTGCCCTCAACCTGCGTGCGCCGTTCTTCATCGCCCAGTCGGCGGCACCGTTCCTGCGCGAACATCAAGGGGGCGCAATCGTCAACATCGCCGATCTCGCCGCGTACGAGACGTGGCCGGCGTACGTTCCGCACGCGATCACCAAGGCGGGGATCGTGCAGATGACACGGGGGCTCGCCCGCGCCCTCGCGCCGGACATCCGCGTCAACGCCGTCGCGCCGGGCGCCGTGCTCTTGCCGGATGAGTGGGACAGCGAAGTGTCCCGACGTTTCGCCGGCACGACACCACTCGGCAGACTCGGAGCCGCCGAGGATGTGGCGCAAGCGGTGGTGTACCTCTGCGAGGCGCAGTACGTCACCGGCGAAGTGATCATCGTGGACGGTGGTCGCCACATTCGTCACTGAGGCATCGTGAACCGGCTCGGGGCAGCAGCGTACGGCACGATCGTCGTCTGTGGTGGCGGCTGCTACGGCGGCTATTACGTGCGGCAACTGGCGCGCGCGCGTGCGGCGGGGGCGATCAGCTTCCGGTCCGTCCTCGTCGTCGACCGGGATCCAGGCTGTCGGGTTGCCAGGCTCGTCGATGCGATACGGCAGGGTGATGCGGACGGTATCCGCGAGCATGGCTGGGCGATGCACCGGCCCGACGTGACCGGGACGAGTGGCCCGACTGAGGATGAGTATCGTGGCATGCCGATCCGTGTCGTCTGTGAACCGTGGGCACAGTTCTTCGACCGATGGTTCGGCGACGCCGTGTCGCACGGGATGGACGACCGCCGCGATGCGGTCGTGCCGTCGCCATTGATGCCGAACCTTCTGGCGGACTGGGTCACGACGCGGCTGACCGCGCATCGCCCAGCTGCCGCAGTGCATCGGCTCCCGGTGAGCGCGCCGCCGGCGACGCCATGGATGCGCACGGGCACCGACGGTTCGCACTACGCCTCCTTCGCCACCTGGATGTGCCCCATCAATTGCATCGAACCCGTCCGCTGCCCGGAGACACGCGGTCCGCGCGACTGGACGATGCCCGCCGCCGTGCGACTGGCGGCCGCGGAAGCGGAAGCTCGTGGAACACCGTTCGATGTGATCGCGCTCTTTGCGACCACCCACCGGGTCTTTGGCGTCGGAATGTTCGACGTGACGGATGCGCTGGCCGCTGACGCCGCCATCGGGGCCGTGGCGGAGGCGGATGTGGTCCGCGTGCTGGTCGCGTCGGTGTCGCACTGTCACGGTGCGCTGGCGGAGCTCGAAAGCCGACGGTGATTCTCGGCGAGGGGTCGCTGGGCTGCAGTCCGGGGGGCGAACCGATCACGGACAGTGTGGATAGATTTGCGGTCAGCGTTTCGGCCAACCGTGCCAACTCGCCTTCACCGACCTCAGCAGACACCACATGAGCGCAACTCCATCCGAAGCCATCGCCATCATCGGCTCCGGCCCCGCTGCGTGGACGGCAGCCATCTATGCGGCGCGCGCAAACCTCAACCCGATTGTGTTCGAGGGTGAGCAGGTGGGCACGGAGGGGCCCGGCGGTCAGCTCATGCTCACGACGGACATCGAAAACTTCCCCGGCTTTCCCGAAGCGATCACGGGCCCGGATCTGATGGCCAGAATGAAGCAGCAGGCCGAGCACTATGGCACGCGGGTTGTGTCGGAACTCATCACTGCCGTGGATTTCAGTCGGCGTCCGTTCGTGCTCACGCCGCACTACAGTGCGCCGATCACTGCCCATACGGTCGTGGTGGCGACGGGCGCTGCTGCGAGATGGATCGGTCTCGAGAACGAAATCCGCCTTGCGAAGATCGGTGGCGGCGTCTCGGCCTGCGCGGTCTGTGACGGCGCATTGCCATTCTATCGCAATAAGCGTCTTGCGGTGGTCGGCGGCGGCGACACCGCGATGGAGGAGGCACTCTACCTCACGAAGTTCGCGAGCGAAGTCGTGATCATCCATCGCAAGGACAAGTTCCGCGCCTCGAAGGTGATGGCCGACCGCGTTCTGGCGCATGCCAAGGTGCGCGTGGAGTGGAATACGGTTGTTGTCGATGTACTGGGCGAGGATCCGATCAGTGGACTCCGCCTGCAGGACACGACGACCGGTGCCACGCGTGATCTCGACGTCGGTGGTTTGTTCGTGGCGATCGGGCATGCACCGAACACGGCCTTCCTCGGCGGGCAGCTGGAGCTGACGCCGTTCAACTACATCAAGGTTGCACCGTGGCGGACCGTCACCAGTGTGGAGGGAGTGTTTGCGGCAGGTGATGCGATCGACGATTACTACCGACAGGCGATCACGTCGGCTGGCACCGGGTGCATGGCGGCGCTCGAGGCCGAACGGTGGCTGGCGCACCACGGCATCGGTGAATCACCGATGCTCGACACCGCCGTGGCACCTGTCGCCGTCGACCTCTCGGCCGAAGGCGTGAACGTCTGATGCCCCTGCGAATCGAGGCGATCCCGGTCGGGCCATTTCAGGCCAACGCGTACATCGTGATCGATGATGTCGCGCGGTGCGCAGCAATCGTTGATCCCGGTGCCGAAGGCGACGAGCTCGCCGCACGCGTCGCCAACATGGGCCTCACGATCGAGGCGATCTGGATCACGCACGGCCACCTCGACCATGTCGGTGGCATCGCCGGCGTCCGGCGCCTGTTTCCCGATGCACCGATCTGGTTGCACGATGCTGATCGCCCGCTGTACGACAACGTCGCCGGTCAGGCACGCCTGTATGGCATCACCCTGGAATCACCGCCGCCACCAAGCCATGCATGGACTGAAGGTGACACGGTGTCCGTCGGCGAGCACACCTTCCGTATCGTTCACCTCCCCGGGCACGCCCCGGGCCACGTCGCGCTCGTTGGCGATGACGTCGTGTTCGTCGGCGACGTCGTGTTCGCCGGCTCGATCGGTCGCACCGATCTCCCGCTCAGTGATCCGCGCGCGATGCAGGCATCGCTCGGCCGGATCGCGGCGTGGCCGCCGGCACTGGTGTTGTATCCCGGACACGGAGAGTCAACAACGGTGGCCACCGAGGTCCGGACGAATCCGTTCCTCTCTGGGCTGGCGCTTCCTCGGGGCGCCAGCACGGAATGACGCACGACACCGCCCGCGACGAGCCGAGCAGTGACCTGACGCCTTCACGCTTTGGAGTGTGGATATCATGAGTTCCAGCGCTGCTGCTGCTGCTGCCGGCATTGCCGCCAGGCGGAGAGATGAACGCGACGCCGCCGACCCCGTGGGCGCGAGGGACCGCAATCACTCGCGCGCATTGGCGATCGTGGTGATGACGGCGATCTGGGGGGGCGGTGCGCTGCTCGCGGTCACCACGGTTGCCCCCGCCGCATTTCGTGTCCTTCCCACGCGCGCGCTCGCCGGTGCACTGGTGGGTCAGGTGCTCCCCGTGCTCTTCGTTGCGGGGATGTGCGTCGGCATCCTCGCGCTTGCGCTGACACCGCGAAGCGCGCCGCAGCGTCTCCTCCGCCGCGTCGGCGCGGCAGGCACCATCACCGGCTGCGCGGTGGCTCAACTCGTCATCGGTCCGCGTATCAGCGCGCTCCGGGAACGGATTGGCCCAAGCGTCGAGGCGCTCGCGGCGACGGACCCGATGCGCGTCATGTTCGGTAAGCTGCATGGGTTGAGCGTCCTGTCACTGGGGGGCGCCATGATCTTCGCACTGGTGACGCTGACGGCCGCCGTTCTGGCCATCCGGACGATCGCGCCGTCACACGGCGCCCCAGTCGCCCCGTAGCCGTGTCACCTGAGCCGCGATCATGACAGCAACCCGCATCGAAAGGGATCCACTCGGTGAGCTCGAAGTCCCGGCCGACGCACTCTACGGTGTGCAGACGATGCGTGCCTTGCGGAATTTTCCCATTTCGGGGCTGCGGCCGCTTGAACCATTCGTCATCGCGCAAGTCTGGATCAAGAAGGCCGCGGCGCTGACGCATAAGGAGACGGGACGTCTCGATGCGCGACGTGCCGACGCGATCATTGCTGCGGCAGACGAAGTGCTGGCGGGCTTGCACCGCGACATGTTCGTCGTCGACCCGTACCAGGCCGGCGCGGGGACATCGCACAACATGAACGTCAACGAAGTGCTCGCGAATCGCGCCAACGAGATCCTCGGCAGCCCCCGCGGCAGTTATTCGCCGGTGCATCCGAACGACCACGTGAACATGGCGCAGAGTACCAACGATACGATCCCGACCAATATCCGTCTGGCAGTGCTGCGCCAGCTACCCGCGCTGCTGGCCGCTGTCAGCGACCTGCGTGACGCACTCGCCGCCAAGGGGGTCGCGTTTGATCACATCGTGAAGGCTGGGCGCACGCATCTGCAGGATGCGATGCCGATCCGACTGGGGCAGGAGTTTGCGGCCTACGCCGGAACGATCGCACGGTGTCGCCAGCGACTCGAAGAAGCTGCTGATTACCTGAACGATCTCGGGATCGGGGGCAGCGCCGTCGGCACGGGGGTGACCGTCGAAGCGCGGTATCCGGCATTGATGACCGGGCACCTGCAAGCGATCAGTGGGCTCACGACGCTCCGGGTCGGAGCCGACCGCATCCAGCTGATGCAGAGCATGGGGGACGTGGCGGCATTCAGTGCGTCGCTCCGCGGTCTGGCGCTCGATCTTTCCAAGATCGCCAGCGACCTGCGGCTCATGGTGAGCGGACCACGCACCGGTCTTGATGAAATCGTCCTGCCAGCCGTGCAGCCCGGCTCCTCGATCATGCCCGGCAAGATCAACCCGTCGATCCCGGAGATGGTGAATCAGGTCTGCTTCCAGGTCATCGGTTGCGACACCACGGTTGCGATCAGCGCCGAGCACGGGCAGTTGGAGCTGAACGTGATGATGCCGGTGATCGCGCACAACGTGCTCCTGTCGATGATGATTCTGACCAATGCCATTCGCTCGCTGAGTGAGCGCTGTGTGAAGGGGATCACGGCCAACGAAGGGATGTGTCACTACTGGGTCGAACGGTCGGCTGCGCTCGCGACGGCACTGATGCCACAGATCGGCTATGCGAAGGCGGCCGAGATCAGCAAGCGCTCGGTGAAGGAAGGGGTTTTGATCCGGGCGCTCGTCGAGCGGGATCACCTCCTTCCAGCGGAGGAGATTGCTGAGGTGCTCGATCTGCGGAAGATGACGGAAATTGGCCTGCCGCAGGGCAAGCATCCGGCCGTTGCCGGAGGTTGATGCACCGAAATCGGTCCCTCGCTTGAGAAGTCGTTGCCACATTCGCTCGCGTTGTGCCGGTCGCCCCTTGTCCGCTGAAGCGTCTATGGCGATCCTCCGCCTGTGAGGATCACCACTTGGGCCGAGTACGGCCTCATCAGCGCACTGCATCTGGCACGTCGGGTAGGGGAAGGTCCGGTCACTGGCCGTGCCATCGCCGCTGGCGAAGCCTTGCCGGTCGACTACATCGAGCAGATTCTGCTCCGGCTCCGGCGAGCGGGCATCGTCGACAGCACACGCGGCGCGCGCGGCGGCTACGTCCTCGCACGCCCGGCGACCGAGATTACGGTCAAGGATGTGGTCACGGCGTCCGAGCTGCAGACGTTCGACATGCATTGCACCAGCAGTCCGCTTGATGAACACCGCTGCGCCGACTCGACATCGTGCAGCATTCGACCGGTATGGGTGCTGTTGCAGTCGAAGATCGATGAGGTCCTGGCTGGCATACGATTGGCTGACCTCCTCGCCAACGAGCAGACGGTTCGCGTTCGCGTGAAGCTCGACGCGCCGCCTGAACTCCTGGGACGGATTCTGCCGGTGGTCTCGGGCACGTGACGGCGATGTCGAAATGGTCGACGCAGCAGCTCGAGCGCGAGTGGGAGCGCCGGGCGTCATCGTTCGTGTCGACACTGATGACCGAACCTGACCCCGCGGCCGTCGAGCGGCTCGCCGCCATCGGGGACCTCGATGCCGATCATGCTCGGTGGGAGCTCCGATACCTCCGCCGCGCGCTCGGTCTGCTGATCGCCGGGCGTGATGCGCTGGATGATCGCACGGCGTCGCTCGTGGGTCAGGCGCTCGCCAAGGCAGTCGAGCACGATCCGTCCGCCGCGCCGACGATGCGCGCGATGTCGGCCACGCAGTTCAACTCTCGGCTCAGGCTGTATCGCGACCTGATGGGCCAGCGCGGGGCATCGCGGACTCCGGTGGGGCAGATCGGCGAGGCGCTGCTCGGGTTTGCGGGGGGGCGACCTGGGAATGACCAGGGTGGATGGGCGCCGGCCTGGGTCGCCTCAGAGCTGGATCGGGCGAATGAGGCGCTCCGCCAGGAATTCGGGACGGTCGAGCTGCCCGATGACATCGCGCCCAGCGCGATGCCCGCACCACGGCAGTAACCAGAACCAGAACGAAAAACGGCGCCGGACAATGTCCGACGCCGCAGTTCGTCTGAAGTGCCGAAGGGGGGACTCGAACCCCCACGGGCTTGCACCCACTGCGACCTGAACGCAGCGCGTCTACCAGTTCCACCACTTCGGCAGAGCGGGGAGGATACCGAACCCGGGCGATGGTGTCAATCCAGTGCAACAACTTTCGCCTCGCGGGTTACGAGTTGGTTGTGCACGCGGTCTCAACTTTGCACGCCACCCATCCGTGCGCACCTCCACGGTCTGCAACTCGTTGTCGCAACATCGGTTGTAGCGACTGCCGGTGCGTCGTAGCTTGATTGGTTGGGCGGAGAACAGCCGCCCTCTACCGTTGGCACTCACTTTCGACGACATGGCCCGTCCCTCCGCCGATGACGCACCGGTGATCGAATCGATCGCCAAGAATCGTCGCGCCCGCCACGAGTTCCAGATTCTGGAGACGTGGGAGGCGGGGATCATTCTGACCGGATCCGAGGTGAAGGCGCTCCGCGAAGGACGTGCGAATGTGACGGACGCCTTCGGCATCATCAATGGCACCGAGATCTTCCTTCTCAACCTGCATATCTCGCAGTATGAGCAGGCAGGGTACAGCGCGCACGAACCAACCCGCACGCGCAAGCTTCTGCTGAACCGCAAGGAGATCGAGAAACTGATCGGTGCCGTGACTCGACAGGGCCTGACGGTCGTTCCGCTCGAACTGTACTTCAAGAATGGGCGCGCGAAGGTCGTGATCGCCCTGGCGCGCGGCAAGAAGTTGCATGACAAGCGGGAAGATCTGAAAAAGAAGGATGATGTGCGCGCGATGGCGCGGGCGATGAAGAAATGAGTTGCGCCAGCGAGTGCGTGCGCACGTTCGCGCTGCGCCTGGCCGTGGTCTGTGCGTTCCTCGGGGTGACGGCAGGCAACGTGCGCGCGCAGCCCGATGGCTTGCACATCCGAACGGGCACGCGCGAAGCAGTGGTCCCCTGGGTGACGAGCAACGGTGCCCGGTTCCTGCCGTTGGCAGCGCTGGCGCGCGCGCTTGGCGGTACGGTCCAGTCATCCCCGCGAGGCTCCACGCTCGATGCCTGCGGTGTACTCGCGCGATTCGTCGTCGGGCAGCGGACGGTCGATCTCGGGTCGGCCGGCGTTGAAGAGCTTGGCGTGGCAGTGACCAGCGGCGGGATCAGTGGGACACTGGTCCCTGCCGAATTCGTCACGGAAGTGCTCCCTCGGTACGGGACCGGGATCGTCTGGGATGCTGACGAGAAGGAGCTGCGTCGCTTTTCCACGTACGCGCGGCGCGGGGCAGGTGACGCGACCATATCGAACGCGCCGCCGGACGACTCCGAGCCCGATCCGATCCGTCTGGCGGCGCCCCGGACCGTGACGCCGAGTGATGGATCGGTGCTCCGTCCGGACGTCGACGCGCGCGCGGTGAGCATCGGTGGCGGCACGCGAGCCGCGGCCCCCGGCCCCTCGCCGCCATCGCTGCTGCCGGGACGCCGGCGCGCACGCAGCGTCGTCGTGGACGCGGGCCACGGCGGCCCTGACAATGGCATGAGTGGAGTGGCGGTGAGCGGCCAGCGGGTTCTGGAGAAGCAGATCACGCTGGCGATCGCGCTGCGTGTTGCTGAGGAGCTGCGCGCGCAGGGGGTGACGGTGCACCTGACTCGGACGCGAGATACGTTGATCGCGCTCAGCGATCGCGGACGGATTGCCAATACCAAACGGGCCGATCTGTTCATCTCGATCCACGTCAACGCCGCCAATCCGCGGTGGCGCGATGCCACGGCGGCGCGCGGCTTCGAGACGTACTTTCTCGCCGAGGCGAAGACGGAGGACGAAAGCCGGGTGGAGCGCATGGAGAACGAAGCGGTGCGCTTCGAGACAGGCGCCAATGCACCGCGTGGTGACCCGCTCAGCTTCATCATCAACGACATGGCGCAGAACGAGCACCTTCGCGAATCGAGCGATCTCGCCGGTGAGGTGCAGCGACGGCTGAAGACGACGCATCCGGGAACGGACCGCGGTGTGAGACAAGCGAATTTCGCGGTGCTGCGTGGGTCATTCATGCCAGCGATTCTGGTCGAAGTCGGCTTTGGCACGAATCGTCCGGAAGCGACCTATCTGACGACGCGGGAGCGCCAGGGCGAGCTGGCGCGTGCGATCAGCGACGCGACGCTCGAGTACCTCGGCCGTTATGAGCGGCGCGTTGGCGGCGGCGCTCCGTGAGCGCACTGGCCGTAGCGTTCGCCGGCGTCGACTTCCAGAACCCGATCGTGCTTGCCTCCGGAACCGCGGCATACGGGCGCGAACTGCACGACATCGTCGATCTCGAGCGGCTTGGCGGTCTGGTGACCAAGGCGGTCTCGCTCGCCCCGCGTCCTGGCGCCAAAGCGCCGAGAGTTGCCGAGTTCCCCGGCGGCATGATCAACGCGATCGGACTCGCGAATCCGGGCGTCGATGTCGTCCGCGACACCGAGTTGCCATGGCTGGCGTCGCATCTGCGTCGCGCGCGAGTGCTGGTGAATGTCGTCGGCAACGCCTTCGACGATTTTGCCGCCGTCATCGAGCGGCTGGATGATTCCGCCGGCGTTGCCGGCTACGAACTCAACGTCAGCTGCCCGAATGTGAAGGCCGGCGGTCTGGAGTTCGGCGCCGACCGCGCCGTGCTGGGGGCGTTGATCGCGCGCGCGCGGAGTGCAACGCGCAAGCCGATCGTCATCAAGCTGTCGCCCACCCTCGCTGATCTGGCCGGCACCGCCCAGGTTGCCGCCGATTCCGGCGCGGACGCACTCACACTCACGAACACGCTGCCCGGGCTGGTCATCGACGTGGCGTCGCGTCGGCCGCGCATCGGATTCGGGAGTGGCGGAGTGAGCGGGCCACCGCTGCTGCCGATTGGTGTGCTGGCGACGTGGCGCGTCTCGCGTGTGGTATCACTGCCCATCATCGGGTTGGGTGGTGTCTCCCGCGCCGAGCACGCACTGCAGTACATCATGGCGGGTGCGACGCTGGTTGGCGTCGGCACCGCGGGCATGGTCGACCCTCGCGCACCGGAGCGCATCGTGGATGAGCTCGAGCGGTGGTGCAGCCATCACGGTGTCGCGTCCATCGCGTCGCTGCGCGGGGCACTGGAATGGCCGTCATGAACGTCGCCCCGCGCCTGCTGCTCGCGCTCGATGTCCCGACGGCGAGCGATGCGTTGTCGATGGTCGATCGCTTTGCGGGTCGTTGTGATTTCTACAAGGTGGGGCTCGAGCTCTTCACGGCTGCCGGCCCCTCGCTGGTGGCGACGTTGCGCGCGCGCGGAATGGAGGTATTCCTGGACCTGAAGCTGCACGACATCCCGAACACCGTGCGCCAGGCGGCCCGCCAGGCTGCCGCTCATGACGTGCGATTGCTGACGGTGCATGCGTCCGGTGGAGAGGCGATGCTGGCCGCGGCCGTTGACGGCGCGGGCGAGCAGTGCGGCGTGCTGGGTGTCACCGTCCTGACCAGTCTCGCGCCGGCGGAACTGGCGGAGGCGTGGGGACGGGGGCCGTGGATCGACGTCAAGGCTGAGGTGCTTCGGCTGGCCGAGCTCGTCGATGGCGCCGGCGCCCATGGGGTGGTTTGTAGTGGGGCTGAGCTCGCCGCAGTAGTGCAGAAGTTCGAGGGCAGGCTCGCCCCGCTCGTTCCGGGCGTGCGCCCAGCCGGTTCCTCGGCCAACGATCAGGTTCGGGTCGTGACACCCGAGGCGGCGGCGGCGCTGGGCGCGCGGTACCTGATTCTCGGGCGCGCCGTGACGGAGGCCAGCGACCCGCTGGCCGCGTGGGATGCGATCCACGCCGCGGTCGCATCCGCGCGCTGACGTCGGACGTGACGACGTTGCGCAAAATCGTACACGTCAGCCAATTTCTGGTGTCAAGAGGCCAGACGAAATAAGTGCTGGCTGGGCCTTGTATGCCGTAACCTGTCCGGCTAGCTTGGGTGTCTTGCCCCAAAGTCGTGACCTCGACAGGAGTACCGTGTGAAAGTCCGGAGCAGCGTGAAGCCGATCTGTGAGCACTGCAAAGTGGTCAAGCGTGACGGCATCCTCCGCATCATTTGTGGGAGAAATCCCAAGCACAAGCAGCGGCAGGGTTAAGGATTAATGGCGCGTATTGCAGGCGTGGATCTTCCGCGCGAAAAGAAGGTGGAGATCGGGCTGACGTATATCTTCGGCATCGGTCGCAAGACGGCACGCGAGATTCTCGCCAAGACTGGTGTTGATGCCCAGTTGCGGGTGAAGGACCTCGTCGAAGCCGACGTCAACAAGCTCCGTCAGATCATCGAGCGGGACTATCGCGTCGAGGGTGCGCTGCGCACCGAGGTCGCGATGAACATCAAGCGCCTCATGGACATTGGGTCCTATCGGGGCACCCGCCACCGTCGCGGACTTCCCGTCCGTGGTCAGCGTACGCACACCAACGCCCGCACGAAGAAGGGGCCGCGCCGCGCGATCGCCGGCAAGAAGAAGGTAACCAAGTAACCGATGGCGACCGGAAAGAAGACCAAGAAAATCGTCGATGCGGAAGGCGTGGCGCACGTCAGCGCCACCTTCAACAACACGACGATCACGATCACCGATGCCCGCGGCAACGCGGTCTCGTGGGGATCCGCCGGCAAGGCCGGCTTCAAGGGCTCCAAGAAGAGCACGCCGTTCGC
>JANPFJ010000076.1:0-13328 GCA_031423355.1 Gemmatimonadaceae bacterium
CGAGGACAGCTTCACGACACCCGCCTTGGCCGCCACGCGGCGTGGAGGGACTGGTGCGCGCACCGTGATTGATCGGTGCATTGCCCAGGATGACCAGCCCGTCCCAGCATCCTGGTCGGTTCGTCGCAGTCTGACACGTCAAGACCACCGGCTGATTCACCGTCCCGTTCACATCGATCCGACCATCCCGGGTCACGGTGATCGAGGTCCCAGGTGCTGCCGTGACCTCCACGCCCGCATCGATTTCGAGGTGTGCGTCGCGTCCGACGACCACCGATCCTGCGAGAGACACGCTGGCGCCGCTCGGCCAGCGGGTGGCACCGCTCAGGATCGTGATCCGCTGGGGGGTGCCAACACGCAGGACCCGTTGTGGTGACGGCCGCCTGACGGTGGTGGCATGCGTGGACAACAGAACGGTCGCCACCAGGGCGACCAGTGGACCTGGGGCCTGCATCTGGTGCACCCGCTCCGCCGAAGGGACGAACCGCGGCGAGTCTCGCCATCGGTTTGCGCGAATGAATGACCGCCCCGGAGTGCATAGGAAGTGCGCGATGGTCACCTTCGAGTCACGCTCCCGCAACACGGCCGAAGCCCGCACGAGCATGCGGCGGCGGCGTGACGGCCGGCCGATTCGTCGGCAGAGACTCACCCCTTTCCCGAGGCCGCCGGATGTCAGCACCAAATGCACCATCGGGTCCCGTGGCCCGGCTGCTGCACCGCCTTCGCTCTGCAGCCCGCGCCGCGTTGCAAACGCGATGCTTCTGTTCTTCGCCTCGCTCGCCGTCGGCAAGGCCTGCGAACTGGCCTTCTCGGCTGAGACGCTGTCTGCGGCCCTGCGTGCGCAGGCCCGCGGAATCGAAGCAGTCCGGAGTCTGACGCCACTCAGCCTCACCACCGGCTATGTGAGCGATCTTGGCGCGGCCGGCGTCGGGGACCTCGTCTACCGCCCGCCGCCGGTTGTCGCCAAGCCAAAGCTGCGACATCCCAATCGAGAGGAAGCGGCGCGGTACGGTGCATGCCAGCGTTCATTGCGCAGGAGCGTCCGGCGCCGTCACCACAGGAGACTCGCGTTCCAACAGCGGCACCGGTGACGCAGACGCGCTGGCGTATTCCGGGAGCGTTGATCCCCCTGGCTGCCATCGTGCGCACCGGTACCCGGGTCGCATCCAATTGCGTCTTTGCTTCGCTGCTCGCGGTGTTCCAGTTGATGGCAGGCCTGCTCTGCGTCCTCGTCATCACGAAGGCACGCTCGAGGACATACACCGCTGGCTTTGACGGAGCGCTGGCCAATCTCATCCGCTTGCCGGTCGCTGCGGTCGCTGCGGTCGCTGTCGGCAGCGGACTGGCGTGGGTGACGCAGGCACTGATGCTCGGCGCACTGCAGACGTTCCAGTGGGCAACTGGGCTTGCGGCCGCGGCAGCCGGTGCCAGCGGCCTCGCCGGATTCTGCTGGTACTGCGTAGCGAAGCTGAGCGAGAAGAGCGTCCAGGGCGTCGTGACCGGCAAGGGGTGAGGCACGCGCAGTCACGTGTCGTCGTGCGTTCGAGTCACCGCACCAGAGTCTCTCCAGTGACTCCGTGCACGCAGCGCCTCAGTGCCTTCGCCGATCGTTCGGCAAAGCGCAGCACAAGGTGCGAGTGCTCACCGATGAACAACCGCGCATCCTGCCCGGTCCACGCGCTCGTCCCCCGCATCGCAGGATCACCCAACGCCTGCACGTACCACGCCGCCTTCGGCCCGTTGGGCAGCGAGTCGAGACGGATGGGCGCTGCAGGATTCGCCACCGGCGACTGCATGGTCGGCAGGAAGGTCAGGTAGTTGCCGTCAGCATCGAAGGCGCGCGCTCCAGACACCCTGTTGAGCAGCAACATGAATGCGCCAACGTAGGTGTTCCACGACAGCGACGGCCCCCAGTAGCCGCCACCATCCGCGCGCTGCCATGATCGCGATGGCGGCAACAGCGACGTCGCCTGACCGAGTACCGTCGGAGTCCACGACTGCCCAACCCGAGATCCCGGTGCGCCTTGCAGCCCTGGGCCTGACCAGGTGCCGTTGTGCCATCGCTTCGCCTTGCTCGTGCCGTCGGGTTGCAGCGGCGCGCCGAGATCTGTCAGCGCGATACGCGCCAGCTGAATCCCCTGAGTGCGCGCATCGTCGCCGGTGTAGTCCGTGAAGGCGATGTATGCGTACGTGCTGTCCGGGCCTACCGCCATGCTTGGATCACCGACACCGCCTGCGAAGAACTGGACCGGAAGGTCACAGCTGATCACGAAGCTGCCATCGCTGATGATGATACCAAGATTGTCCCACGTGCGGCCGTTGTCGGTGGAGCGTCCGAGCCCGATGTGGGGAACCGAGAGGTAGGGACGCTTGAAAGGCGCAGGGCACTGCACATACGGCCCCTCCTCGAGGTGATAGAGGCCGTAGAGCGTCCCACTGCGTGGCTCGCGATACACCGACTCCATCCAGCGCATCTTCGTCGTCGATGGAGCATCGGCGCTGTTGATGTCATGCACGTACCACTTCCGCTTCGCATCCCAGGCGAATCGGGCGTCGTCATCGGTGAACCGCATCGGTTCGAACGACTGCGCACTCGCCGCATCGCGCCCGCCGCGGCTTCGCCACGGGTGCTGGTTAGACACCATCTGGAAGAGCGAGTCACCCACCCACCACGACGGCCGGTTGCAGTCGCTGCCCACGGGACTTGTCACGCGAACAGTGTCGACGGTGACGAGTGTGACCGTCGGTGCAACGAATGGCGCGCGGGCGACCTGCCCGTCGGCACGCGGTGGTGGCACATCGCGAGCGCAGGCGCAGTGCAGCCCGATAGCGAGCAGACTGCCAAGCACCGTGCAGTGCTTCTGCATTCGCATGGCCGACGCCGTGATTCCCATGGTCCGAAATATTGAGCCGAATGCGCTGGCTTTGCAACGGTGTTACAAACGCTCTGCATTTGACGGGCTCACCGCAAACACGCGTCTTTGCAGCGGCATCGCGTCTCCGCTATCATCGCACCTCGGACTATGCCTCCACTGCGAGCATGCCCTTGGCAGCTGACTCGATTGCCTCCGCTCGACGCGACGCCGCGGCGACGGGACGGGGCCGAAAGACACACCACTTCTCAGAAGGGGGACAGGACTCAATGCGTCTCTTCCGTAAGAGCCTGGTTGCACTTGCGATACTCATCGCAACGGCGCCTGCGCTTCTCGCTCAACGCCGCATCACTGGCCGCGTCACCGAGGAAGGGTCCAACACCCCGCTCGGCAGCGTCAGTGTGCAGGTGACCGGTTCGACCACCGGAGCGTACACGAACAACGAAGGCGCGTTTTCGCTGACCGTGCCCACTGGAGCGGTCTCGCTGCGCATCCGTCGCATCGGCTACTCCTTGCGCACGGTGCTGGTACAGGCCAACCAGTCCACCGTCACCGTGTCACTGAAGAAGGACGTGCTGCAGCTCGAAACGCAGATCGTCACCGGGCAGCAGGGCACGCTCGACCGGCGCAATGCGGCGACAGCCGTCGTGCAGGTGACGTCGGAAGATCTCAATCGCGTGCCCGCCCAGAGCCTCGAACAGGTGCTGCAGGGCAAGGTGGTTGGTGCACGCATCAACATGAACAGCGGCGCACCCGGCGGCGGCGGTCAGATCCAGTTCCGTGGCGTGACCTCGGTGCTCGGCAATGGTGAGCCACTGTTCGTGATCGATGGCGTGCTGATGTCCAACGCCTCGATCGCCAGCGGCGCAAACACGCTCACCCGCGCCTCGGGTGCCGCAGCCAACATCGCCAGCGCCCAGGACAACCGCACCAACCGGCTGGCGGACCTGAACCCGAACGAGATCGAGGACGTGCAGGTGCTGAAAGGTGCCGCCGCCTCCGCCCTCTACGGGTCGCGGGCCACCAATGGCGTCGTGATCATCACCACCAAGCGCGGCAAGAGCGGAACGCCACGCTGGAGCCTCACCCAGCGTGTGGGACAGTCATCACTGCTGCGTGACGTGGGTCAGCGCTGCTTCCAGGACACCACCACCGCGCTGGCGGCTGGCACCGCCTCGTCCAACGCGGCGATCGCGCGCGAAGTGCTGACGGCTGCCATTGCCGCCAATGGCGGGAACATTCCCTGCAACAACTTCTCGCGCCAGCTCTTCGGCGACCGCGGAGCGGCCTACGAAACGGGCCTGCAGGTGTCCGGCGGCAACGACCAGACGCGGTACCTGGCCGCCCTGTCGCGCAAGTACGACGCCGGCACGGCGAACAACACCAATGCCACGCGCGACAACGCCCGTATCAACATCGACCAGAACATCTCGAGCCGACTGACTGCACGCCTCGACCTGGCCTACACACGGAGCCAGTCCAATCGCGGCCTGTCCAACAACGGCAACGATCCGAACACCAGCCCAGGCTACGTCTTCGCCAAGACACCCAGCTTCATCCAGCTGCAGAACCCTGACACGGCCGGGCTCTACCCGATCAACCGGTTCGGCGGCGTTGGCTCGAACTTCGCCAACACCTCGAATCCGTTCCAGACGTTCGAGTTCATCACCAACAACGAGGACGTCAACCGGCTGGTCGGTGCCGCGTCGCTCAACTACCAGGTGCTGGCCACCGACAAGCAGCAGCTGCGCGTGGAGTACTTCGCCGGGCTCGATCGGTTCGACCAGGTGAACAACATCCTCAGCCCCAGCATCCTGCAGTTCGAAGCGGTGGACGGACTGCCGGGGACCTCGGTGTTCAGCAACTCGGTCAGCCGCCAGCTGAACCAGGCCTTGCGCGCATACTGGACGTATACACCGCCAAAGCTTGGCGCGACGTTCAACACGATCGTCGGGCTCACGGAAGAGGAGCAGGGCCTGAACGTGACGCGCAACCGCGCACAGAACCTTCTCTCCGGCGTGCCGAACATCAACCAGGGCCAGCAGCTCAGCTTCCAGAGCCGTGAGCTCCAGCGTGACCAGGCCTGGTTCGTGAACCAGAGCCTGCTCGCATTCGACGACCGGTTGTATGTCTCCGCCGGCGTGCGCGGCGATCGCTCCAGCAACAACGGGGACGTGTCGAAATATTATGTGTTCCCGACCGCGCAGGCGTCCTATCGCTTCGTGAATGCGCTGCCGCAGCTCGATGAATTCAAGCTGCGCAGCTCATGGGGACAGACGGGCAATCGGCCATTGTATGGCCAGCGCAACATCACGTTCGCGCCGGTCACGCTCATCGGCGGCTTCAACGGCATCGGTGTGAATGCCGGCCTCGGCAACCCGAACGTGGCGCCGGAGCGCAAGACTGAGCTCGAAATGGGCGTCGACGTGACCGCCTTCTCCCGCCGTCTGGCATTCGAGTACACCTACGCCGATGCGAAGATCGACGACGTGTTGTTCCAGCGTCCGATCCCACCGACCGCCGGTGTCTCGTCGCAGATCTTCAACGGTGGACAGCTGCGGAACAAGAGTCATGAAGCTGCGGTGACGATCGTGCCGATCCAGAGTCGGAATTTCACATGGGTATCACGTACGTCGTTCCAGCGCATCCGCAACGGCGTTGACGCACTCCCGATTCCGCCGTTTGCGGTCGGCAACACGGGCTTCGGCGCCGGCTTCGGTCGTGCACGAATCACGCAGGGCGTCTCCACGACCGCGATCTGGGGCAACAAGCCGATCATCGTGAGGACCGCTGCGGGCCAGGATTCGATCTTCACTCGCGATACGATCATCGGTGACGGCAACCCGAACTACGAGCTGTCCTTCACCAACACCTACACCGTCGGCCGCTTCACGCTGAACGTACAGGTGGATTATCGCAACGGCGGTGATCTGGTGAACCTCACCCAGCAGATCAACGACCAGTTCCAGAACTCGCGTGACTACGATGCCCCGTCGCCCTGCCGCGGCCAGACGGCGGCCAATCGGAACTGCATCCGCAACGCGAGTGGTGTGATCACGCTGCTCGACACGTCGTCGACGGCGAAGCTCGGTGCATATCGTTTCTCACGCTGGAACGGCGGCAGCAATGCGTCGCCCTATACGCAGGACGGCAGCTTTGTGAAACTGCGCGAAGTGTCACTGAACTTCGCCGTCCCGACGGACGTCACGAAAAAGCTCTTCGGCAGCCGCGTCAGCGATGTGCGGCTGAGCGTCGTCGGTCGCAACCTTGGCATCTGGTCGCCCTACTGGGGCGTCGATCCCGAGGTCAACAACTTCGGCAACAACAACGTCGGCCGCTTCGTCGATCTCGCGCCATTTCCCCCGGCACGGCAGTTCTTCTTCAGCGTCGACCTGGGATTCTGAACCCATGACTACTACACTCTTGCGCCGAATCGGTCCTCTCTCCGCACGGCGGTTGGCCGGCGCCATGGTCGCCCTTGCTGCGTTCCTTGGCTGCGATGCCGACCGTCTCAACATCCCGAACTTCAACGAATCCCCCGTCGATCAGACGGCCGATCGGGCACTGCTCCAGAACGCCGTCTCCGGCATTCTTGGTGAACAGCGCGCCGGCATGGCTGGTCTGGTGAGCAACGTCGGCATCTTCGGCCGAGAATCGTTCAACTACACCAGTTCCGAACCCCGGAATATCACCCTCTTTCTGGCCACCTTCCCGCTCGACAACTCCGGCTTCACCAACGGGCAGTGGGATGCGCGGTTCCGAAACATGCGGAACGCGGTCAACGTGATCCGCCAGGTCGCACCGGCAACGTTCATCAACGAGGCCGAGAAGAATGCCGTGCGCGGCTTCGCCAACACGATGCGGGCGCTGGATCTGTTCTATGTGATTGCCACCCGCGACTCACTGGGTGCGCCAACCACGATCGACTCGGTCGCACCGACGCCACAGGTGTTCGCCAACCGCGATTCGGTATACCGCTTCATCAGTGCCACGCTCGATCAGGCCGCGACACAACTCACCAGTGCCGGCGCTGCGACGTTCCCGTTCCGGCTGACGACCGGGTTTGCCGGCTTCGACACGCCGGCCACGTTCCTCCAGTTCAATCGCGCGCTGGCGGCGCGGGTGCTGGTGTATCGCGGAACGCTCGGCTGCGGCGCGACCTGTTTCACACAAGCCCTGACCACGATCTCGGCCAGCTTCGTGAACTCGGCTGCTGGCGCCGACCTGCGTCGTGGCGTGTATCACGTGTACTCGGCATCATCCGGTGACCTGCTGAACGGCATCAGCCGCCAGACGGCACCCGACCAGCTGGCGCATCCGTCCATCCGTCCCGACGCACAGCGCCAGGCCGGCGGCGTGCTGCTGGACAATCGCTTCATCACCAAGGTGCGGACCATCCCGACGCGGAATGCGCCCGGTGGCATCGCCGTCGGCATTCCGACCGATGTGGATTTCAATCTCTACGTCGACCAGCTCACGCCCATTCCGATCATCCGCAACGAGGAGCTGATTCTTCTCCGCGCGGAAGCGAACATCGGGCTGGGCAACTTCGCAGCAGCGCTGACGGACATCAATTACATCCGGGCCGGTGCCGGCAGTCTGCCGGCGATTGCATCGTTCGCCTCGGCCACGGAAGCCGTCGATGCCCTGCTCTACGAGCGTCGCTACTCGCTGCTGTGGGAAGGACATCGCTGGTTCGATGTCCGCCGGTACAATCGCATCAGTGCGCTGCCGCTGGATATCCCGACGCACTTCCGGGTGCGTGTGATGCCGGTGCCGCAGGCAGAGTGCCTGGCTCGGCAGCTGGTGATCGGCGCGCAGCCTGAGCTCCGGGCGCCGGGCTGTCCGTAAGCGTGCGACCTTGAGCTGGTGCCGTGTCGGCGGGCCGGGCTACCTTCTGGTGGTCCGGCCCGCTGAGCGTTGCGGACCACCCTCATCCCCGTCGCATGCACATCGTCCCCTGCACTCTCGCTGACCTGGCCGTGGCCCGCGCCGCGTACGCGGAAGGGCGCGAGACGCAACGAGCACAGCGCTCGGTGGTATGGCCGATGTTCACCGATGAAGCGATCACGCGCGAGATCGAGACGGGTGCGCTCTTCAAGGTGGTTGACGCTTCGCAGACGGTGGGAGTCTTCTCCATGATCACCGAGGACCCGATGATCTGGGGCGTTGATGAGCGGGGCGAGCATCTCTATCTGCACCGCATCGCGCGAGCCTCGGCAGCAGGCGCCCGCGGACTGCTGGACGTGATTCTCGACTGGGCGCGGCAGCAGTGCCGTCAGCAGGGTCGCGCGGGCCTGCGGATGGACACGTGGGCGCAGAGCGACGCACTGATCGCGTACTACGCCACCCGGGGATTTCATCGAGTCGGCACGACACGTCTTCCGGCTGACCCGCGCCTGGCGCCGCACTATCACGGCATCGAACTGGCGCTGCTCGAGTCGTCACTCGCGGCAGCGACCACTGACTGATCGTCCAGACGGATCGTATGCGGCAGCAGGCTTGAGCGCCTGTTGGTGACGTGCGAACACCCTACCCGCGTGACAACCACTCGGCGAGATCCAGATGATCGTGTTCACGCGCAAGGTCGGCGGCGACCTTGCCATCCGCCGTGCGCACATCACGCGACGCTCCACATGCGATGAGCAGCTCCGCCAGTGCCAGGTCCCCCCGTGACGCCGCCAAGTGGAGCGGGCGATAGCCTTGCGCGTCGACGGCGCTGGCGTCGCTGCCGGCGGCGAGCAGTGCGGTGATGGCCGCCATCTCGCGCCGTCCGGCGATCGCGGCATGCAACGCCGTGTTGCCCTGCGCGTTGGTGGAGCGCGCCGAGTGACTCGCACCGGCGCGCAGCAGGCGCACGACGACGGATGCGTAGCCGAAGTAGCCGGCCAGATGGAGCGCCGACCATCCATCAGGGCTGTACGCCTGCAGGTCGTCCGGATGGCGCTCGAGACGTTGCGTGAGCGGCGCCAGGTCGCCGAATGCTGCCAGTTCCGGCAGCGAAAGCGTCACGCCAGCCGCTGCTCCGCGCGCGCGATCGCGATCGTTCATGTACAGGGCCATCAGCACATCGGAGGGCGCGCCAGCGGAGGGCGCGCCAGCGGTGGGCGCTGCCGGTTCCTTCACGTCTACCATCATCCCCTCGTACGCGGTGAGAGTGAGAGTGTTGCGCGCACGGTCTGTGCCTGATCAGTCGATGGGCCAGCCCACTGCCGACAGATCATCGCTCGTTTCCGGCGCCGCCACAGTCTTGCCTGCTGCACGCTGCCCGGCAACTATCATCCGCCACCAAGGTGCGACGACGTGGCGGTGCTCACCACGTCACGTGGCGAAAGCGTGGCCGACTCCCACCGATCGAGTTCTGTGATGCATTCGGCCGGCACTCCCCAGTATTCGATTTGGGTGCCGACGCCGAATGTGTTGATGAAGCGCACCGGACGTTGGGCGAGTGACCGGATGGCCGAACGACCGAGGTGGTCGTAGCGATCGTGCGAGATGAGCACGGCATCGAATTCCAGCACTGCTGAGAGCGGTTCCGGTGGCGCATCGAATCGCTTGGGTCGCGGCGAGCGGCGGCGCAGGATGAGGGGGGGTGGACATCGACGTGCCTGAGTGGATCCTCGCGGGTTCGCGGGGCTGATCGGTGGCGCAGATCGATTGTTGGACTGCGCCCGGACGAACACCCGTCGTCCGGGCCCACCCACGCCCGTGGACCCAGGAAATCCGCCTGACCTATCTTCAACCGTCCGTCCACCTCGTCGTTCGTGAGGAAGCAGCCTTGTCGCGCCACACGGTGCGCGCCACACCACTCGTCGGAGCAGACGTGCGCACGCATCTCATCTGCTGGCTGTTGGCAGCGAGCCTCTCACCCATCGACCTGACGGCGCAGCGCCTGTCACAGCTGGAGCCTGGCACGCTGCTTCGGATCGCGTTGCGCAGTGGTGGGCCTGCGAAGATCGGGCCGCTGGCCGAAGTACGCGCGGACACGCTGTTTCTCTCCTCGACGCTGACCAGTGCCAGCGCAGCCATTGCCATCGCGCACGTGGCCCGCTTCGAGTACGCCGACACTGCCGCCGTGAGCCACGCTGGGCGAGGCGCACTTCTCGGCGGCGCCATCGGTGTGGGCGTCGGGTATCTGGCGACGCGCGGTCCCGGGAATCGGGACGATGAAAGCATGTTCATCAACGGGCGTGCCATCTTCACCTTCTTTGCGCTTGCCGGCACCGTCCTCGGCGCCGTGTTTGGTGCGCACGATACGCCGGTCCGTTGGGTGGTGCCCCATGGTGCGCAGAGCGCGCTCGGGGTGCCGCGACCCACCGGTCAGCCCATGCCGGTCGGAATCGCGCTGCGTTTCAAGGCCTGGTGACAATCGCCCCCCGGAGCCCGGGCGGCGACAGCGTCGTCGCGGAGCTCAGAACCAGGGTCGTTCCAACCGTGATTCGCCCTTGTTACACACGCCCGGCGCGAACGTGCGCTCACGGCAACGAAGCGCGAACCTCGCGCATATACTTTTGTCCTGCCTCTCCACCCCTCCGGCGACCCGCGATGCCGACCGCGACCGATTCGATTGCGGCGCGGCAGGATGGCGTGCGACCTCCCACAGCCACACGCAGGCCACCATTGGCAGTTCGACCGTGACGCATGACCCGCGACCGTTGCGCCTTGCGAACTCTGACACGCGTCAGTGGGTGATGGCGGGGGCGGGAATCTCCGCTGCCGGCTACGCGATCCTCTTCGGTGTGACGGTCGTCGCGGCAGGGTGGACGGACGGGCTGTCCCGACTGCCGTTGCTGGCGGTGTCGGTCGCGTGCCTCATCGGCTTCGCGATGGCCGCGCGGAATCGTGTGCACGCCGGCGGCATCGTGGCGCTGATCGCGGTCTGGATCCAGACGCACTACTCGCTCTTCACACTGAGCGAGTTCCCGTCGCCGTCGCTCCTGGCATCGCCGGCGCTGCTCGTCGCAGCCACGCTCCTGCTGTCACAGCGTGGCGCGCGAGCATTCGGCGTCGCGACGATCGTGACGCCGTGGCTGGCGGCAGTCTTCGGCGAGATCGGGCGGTCCAACGGGATCACGGCACCAGCGATCTTCTGGCTGGTCACACACACGGTTGCGATGCTGGTCATCTGGTCGATCGTCACCCGCGGTTTTTCGGTGCTCGATCGGGCCTTCCTGAGAGTGGTCGAAAAGGAGCGGGCGTTGTCGGAGACCATCAACAAGTCTCCCGACGGCATCATCGTGATCGACGCCGACGCGACCGTCGAGGTGACGAATCCCGCCGCCGAACGGTTGCTCGGCGGTCCGGGAGCGCAATGGATCGGGCAACCACTCGCGCGCGTCCTCGACGCTGTGATGACGCGCGGCAACGGGCAAGCGCCGCCAGCGATCACACTCGAGGACGGCGATGGGCCGCAGGCGTGGACCCTGGAGCGGCGCGACGGAAGCCGGTCGGATGTGGAAGTCAGCGGCCGCACGATGGATGGCGGTCGACGGCAGCTCGTCCTGCGCGATGTCTCTGAGCGCGTGAAGGTCGAACAGGCGCGCCGCGAGATGGAGGTGCAGCTGTCGCACGCGCAACGCCTCGAGGCCGTGGGTGGACTGGCGGGCGGGATCGCGCACGACTTCAACAACATCCTCACGATCGTCGGCGCCTCGGCTGAAGTGTTGCGGGCAGAGATCGCCGATGAGCGGTATGCGCCGCTCCTCGATGACATTCTTGCGGCACAGGACCGCGGAGCGACGCTCACGCGCCAGCTGCTGGCCTTTGCGCGACGCGAGGTGGTCCAGCCACGCGTCTTCGATCTCTCGGCGCAGGTCGTGTCGCTGCGCCTCCTCCTTCAGCGCGTGGTCGGCGAACAGATCCGGATCACCTGTGATGTCGAGCCGGACTGCCGGATACTGGCTGACGTAGGACAATTGGAGCAGGCGCTGGTCAATCTCGTCAACAACGCCTCCGACGCGATGCCGGAGGGCGGGAGTTGCACGGTGTCAGTGACGCGCGCCGTACTGGACACGGGCGAGTCCTGGGTACGCCTGCGGGTGAGTGACACCGGGTCCGGGATGGACGAGGTCACGCGATCGCGGGCATTCGAGCCGTTCTTCACGACGAAACCGCGTGGGCGCGGCACCGGGCTCGGGCTGGCGTCGGTGCACGGGATCGCCAGTCAGAGCGGTGGGCAAGTGTTCATCGAGTCGGAACGCGGACGAGGGACGGCGGTCGTGCTGGAGTTCCCGTTCGCGGACGAAGCGATCGTCGTGCAGACCGAACGTCCGCTCGCCGCTGGTGACGGCGGGCGGGCGACCATCCTGGTCGCTGAGGACGACGATGGCACCCGTGCGGTCGTTGCGCGTATTCTCCAGCGTCTCGGTTACGCAGTACTGCTCGCACCGGACGGTCTGCAGGCATTGCGTCTGGCAGAAGCGCATGCCGGCGAAATTGATCTGCTGATCACGGATGTCATGATGCCGGGCCTGACCGGGCCAAAGCTGGTGTCACGTCTTCACGCACAGCAACCAAATATTCCAGTGTTGTACATGTCGGGGTACCCCGAAGATGCACTGAGCGAAGTGACCGGCCTGCAGATCGAGACGGACTTTCTCGCCAAGCCGTTCGCCAACGCGACGCTTGCGACACGGGTGGCGGCGAAGCTGGGCGGCCCGGTCGCTAACCATGGCGTCGAGGCGCCCGTCGTTCGACCGGCGCCGCTGTCCTGACACCGCGGCGCCAGACAAAGACTGCGAGCGTTCCTGTGCGATCGAGAGGAGGGACAGTTCACTGACACGACCCGGGTTGTGCGGCATCTGGCGGAATGCGGGCTGCATACGCAGTATCAGCAGCGCCTGGAGCAAGGCGACGCAACCTCCCAGGAAGGGCTCGCGTCATGAGTGCAACATGATCAATGGCAGGCTTTGGCTTTGGCTTCGACTCGCCTCGCTCTGCGCGATCTGCGCAACTGCCGCCCACGCGCAGTACCGTCGGAATCACAGCGACACGGTTCGTCTCCGCGAGATCACGACTGGCAGTACCGCCGTGACGACGCCGACTGGCATTCATGAGACGCGCTCAGAGCATGACGCCACCGTGGTGCTCGCCTTGCGCGGCGCGGACTCGGCCCGCGCCTGCTACGAGAGTCTCCGCCTCGCGACGACCTCGCCGCAGGGTACATGGGTGACACTCGGGTGAGTGGGTACCGGGTGATCGGCGGATGATATCGTCCCGTTCATCGAAGCGCGCGAGCAGGACCGACCCGAAGTAGATCGACCAGATGCCGTCGTCGACCTCTTCCATCCCGATGTGATCGGTGTCGAGGGCATTGGCGAGGAACAGCAGCCGGCGCTGAAAGCGAATGGTGCCGGCATCCGTGACACCTTCACGAGGAAATGCGCGGGATACTCGAGGGGCCGCCGCTTCGACGGATACGGGCGTGGCGAGGGCGTGTAGTGTGCGCCCGGTGGG
>JANPFJ010000077.1:0-3126 GCA_031423355.1 Gemmatimonadaceae bacterium
GCCCCCACGAAACTACCCCAGGTCTCCCAGATTTCGTTGTAGTCCAGTCCTTGCGGCTCAACCTTGTGGACGGTGGCACCCGCTTGAGCTAATGTCTTCACAAACGTATGCAGCTTGTCCTTGATCTCTGCGCTCACCGGAACCCCACCAAAGTTGTCGGTCCAGGCAATTCTTAGTTTGGAGACGTCGACGTTGCCGCCCATGTCAGCCAGCAGCGGCGCGACATTTCTGTCCTGGGATGTCGGTTGTGTGAGTACGTCCAACGCCAGCGCCAGATCATCAATCGAACGCGCCAGCGGCCCGGCTACGGCCAGCGTACGGAAGCCATTGATCTCGCCGGGGAGCGGCACGATGTGTCCTTCAAAGGACACAACGCCGTGAGTCGGCTTCAGTCCATAGACTCCGCAAAAACTCGCAGGCAGTCGAATCGAGCCTGCCAGGTCACTACCCAACGAAAGAGAGGTCATGCCCGTTGCCAGCGCAGTGGCGCATCCACCACTGGATCCGGCGGATGTACGCGTAACGTCCCAGGGATTGTTGGTCTTGCCGAAGATGGGATTGTCCGTCTGCATGTCCATGGCGAGGGTGGGCGTATTCGTCCGGCCAATGATGATCGCGCCGGCCTCTTTCAGCAGCTGGACCGCCACCGCATCGGTATCAGGGATGTGGTCCTTCAGCGGTAGGTAACCCGCCGTGGTGCGCGAGCCCTCGACGCGATATGTGTCTTTGATCGTAATCGGCACTCCATGCAGTGGACCACATGGTTTGCCATCGCGCCTGGCGTGATCAGCCTGGTCTGCTCGGGCGAGCGCCTCAGCCTCGTGGAGAGTGACTATGGCGTTGTACGTGGGGTTCTGCTTTCCTATTTGCGCGAAACAGGCCTCTACCACTTGCCGCGAAGTAGTCTCGCCAGCGCGGATCATTTCGGCGAGCGTGCTGGCTGGAAGAAAATTGAGGGATTGTTTCATGGTCTCTCCATTGAGACAGCCTGGATTATGGGTTGGAGTGAAAGCTGCGCTACTGCAGGCGGCACACGTTCGCATCGCCGCCAGCGCCACCCGTGCTGCACTCGAAGAGTCTCACCGATACGCCGCCACCATCCGGTACTCCACGCGCGCATCGAGGTCCTTCAGTTTGCCGCCAACCGCCTGCATCGGCGGTACACGTCCTTCGTACCGGACGAGGCTGCGGTCAGAGTTCACGAATGTGACATTCAGCGGCTTGATCACCAGCCGCACCAGCGCACTGCTCGGCGTGGAACTGAACGTCGTCTGACCATCGGCCTGACTCTTCATCCGGAGATCGAAGCCGTAGCTCGTCTTTCGGTTGAGCACGACCATACGCACCCGGATCTTGCCGCCCGTCGTCAGTTCGCCCCAATGCTGCCGGATGAAGCCATGTACCGATGGCCCGGTGACCACGGGATCCTGAACATCCTCGGAGGCTGTCGACACGCGGCCATTATCGTTCAGCGTGAACTCGAGGTGCCGCCCACCCTGACTCGAGACCACCGAGCCGCTGATACCAGCCTGCGCGTTTGCCGCGTCGAAGCGCTGGAAGTCATACGTAGCGGACAGCTGTGCCGACTCGTCGATGATCAGGGTACCGGCCGGATCACGCGTGGCGTGCGTGACCGAGATACCGGACGCAGTGGTGTGAACGCGGCGCTCATACCGGAACAGCGTGTCTGCCCCGGGGCCGCGCAATGCAAACACCGTTCCCTGATAGATCAGTGTGCCGGCCATCTCAGGTGTTTGGCGCAGCGAGTCGAGTCGCGCGCGACCGACGGCGGAGAGTTGCGCTTTACCGGCGCTGCTGATGACGCAGAGCGCAAGCACCGAGGTGAACAGTCGCGCACTGAATAGCCTGGTGCTCATGAGGCTTTGCCACGAAGGAGGGAGATACCGAAGGCAATCAGGAAGAGCGGCAGCAGCACGTTCGTCACATCGGCCGCGAGTTGCACACTGGGCGTGATGTTGCGGAACATGCCGATCCAGCCGGCTACTGCCGTGATGGCCCCCAAGGCGGCGACCTTCTTCGCACCGTTGTGATGGAGTGCGATCGCAAACGCGAGGAATGAGCCATAGAGCGTGAGCTCTCCCACGAACTCACCGATGCCATTGCCGAGGAACACGTTCAGGACATCGAACGTCGCGGCCAGACCGACACGTTGTGCTGCGTCGGCCAGCTGCCAGCTGGTGGCGAGCGACCACTGCGCCGTGCTCCAACGCGCCAGGCCGAGCGTCATGCAGAGTGCTGCGAATACCTGCAGCATCAGACCAATGCGCACGGCGGCGTCGGTGCGACCGTCGGCGCGCTCCAGGGCCCTAACCGCGCCGGCGGCGGCGGGGATCAGCATCAATGGCAGCACCGCGTACACCGCCCAGACGGCACGACCAGCACCGCCGAGTGACAGCAGGCGGGGAAGCACTTCGGCGGCGGGGAGGTCGAGCACGTCAGGATAGCCGAAGTGACTGGCCAGCCACGAGAAGACGATCAGGAAGCCGACGCTCGCGGCCACGTACGTCGCTCCGGCCAGGCGAGGAGCGATCGAATCGGAGGAATGCGTCATGGTCTGCATCAGAACTGCACTCCCAGGCCGACCGTCGGATTGAACCGCGTCTGCTTGCTCTGTGGTGCGTAAAGTACGGCCGCGCCCAGCTGGCCGCTGTAGCGGTTGCCGAACCGCTGTCGCGCACCGACATCGAACAGCGCGCTGTTCGCCCAGCCCTTCGTCAGGCTTGGCGCGTACGACAGCGATACGTACGGCGAAGTGCTCGCGTCTGGCTTGCCGTAGGCGGCAACACCGATCCGGATGAACTGCGTCCCGCGCTGCTCGCCATCACGCTTGATCACGGTCGGATAGTGCGCGACGAAGGCCGCGAGGTGGCCGCGGGAGATCTGCAGCCCGGTGCCTGGCGAGCGGAACAGCGTCACGGTGACACGCCAGTCGTCGTGCGCTATGGTTGAGGCGGGCTGTGGCAAGGACGACTGCGCGCGGGCCGACAGAGGGGGGCTGGCAACGAGGGCGGCGATGAGGAGAATGCGCATGGCGGTATCCTTCGGTCACGGTTGGTGTGGTGAGGCGATCTGCGACAACCGGAGGATGCCGGTTTGCCGTGGCCG
>JANPFJ010000078.1:0-3753 GCA_031423355.1 Gemmatimonadaceae bacterium
GGGAAGAACTCGGCATTTTGGGGGTTCCTATAGGGTTCCTTCAGGTGTCGGGAACACCTCTGGCGTCGTCCCCGCTACTGAACCCCGCCCGGATCGCCTTCAGGACCGGCGTGGCCTGCCAGCGCCTCGAGTGTGCGCAGGTCGGATGGATTGCGATCGAGCATCGTGACGGCAATGTCACCGATCCATCGCTGCACGTCGTCAGGCGGGTCCGTCGGCAGGTCGCGGATCCAGACGCGACGCGCTGACTCCAGCCAGAACGTGAAGAGCGGGACGGACGCCGGTGTCTGGAAAGCGACGATGCCGCCGGAGCCTCCACCGTCGATCGGTCGCCCCGTACGTGCCGCGCACGCAATCGCGCCAGACAACTCGGCCGAAATGCCGAACGTCGCCTCAAACGGGTAGTCGTGCCGTACACCTCAGCTGGTACACGGAGTCACAAGGACGAGGGCGAGACCCGGTCGCGGGTGCAGCAGTGACGAAATGAGGCGAATCCGTGTTGTCATGGTCGAACGCGGTGAGCAGATGAGCGGTTCGGGCGCGCGACGTTACGATGACGTGCAACTTGCGCCGTTCAGCGTTGCGCGACGAGCCGCTGGAACTGAGGGTCAGCGCGGAGTGACGCCCACGACGCATCGTTCCGGAGGACTGCACGCGAGATGTGCATCCCTGCGGGCATGCGGAGCGCCTCCTCCAGCAGGTCGACAGCCTTGTCACGCTGGCCGATCAGCACCTGCAGGTAGGCAGCGCTGGCAAGTGCGGTGGGCAGCGCCGCGGTGTCGGATGAGCGCCGCGCCTCACTGACAACACGGTCTGCTTCGCGCGCAACATCGGCAGTGCGCCCAAGTTGCGCGTACGCCTCGCCGAGCGCTGCCCGCATAGACGCGAATTGCAGCCAGATGTCACCACGATCACGAAGTTGAGGCTCCATGACCGTGATCAGTGCCTGCGCGTGCACGCGCGCCTCGGCGCTGCGTCCGACAGCTGCGAAATGCCGCAGCTTCATGTAGTGAAAGAGGTCCGGTCCCATGGCGCCCTTCGTCGCCGCGAGAAATACCGGAAGCGTGATGGTGTCACGGGTGACAAGTGCCACGCGCGGTAACACTTGCTCCGACAGCAGCGGCGCCGAGAACGTGATACTGGCCAACCAGACCAACCACCCGCTCTCGAGCGACGGTCCCCCACGCTCGAGCATCCGGCGCGCTGCACCGACATCGGCATGCCAGAGCAGGTGCGAGTACGCCTGTCCCACGTACGCCATACCGTTCTCCGGCGTCAGCGCGATTTCCTGTTCGCGCGTGCGTATAGCCTCTTCGTACTGAAAGGTCCGGTCGAGCAGCTGGGCGCGACGTCCAAGCGCCGTGGCCGAACGTGGGTCGAGGGCACTTGCCCGCCGAAGACTCACGATGCCACGATCAGGCTTGCCGAGCATCTCGTTTGCCGCGGCGAGTGTGAGCAGCACATCCACGTTGTCGGGTGCCGTCATGGATGCGCGCTGCAGAATTGGCAGGGCTGACGCGGGATCACCGGCATTCATCAGATAATCAGCTCGCGCGCGCTGCGTCTCGAGCGACGTCGAATCGAGTGCCCACGCCCTTTCGACAGCGGACCGCGCTTGCGCGAGTACTGCCGGGTCGCCACCACTGAAGCGGTACTGTTGCGCGTATGCGCTCGACAGCTGCGCCTGTGCGGCTGCGAAGCGCGGGTCGAGCGCAACGGCCCGCTCGAACTCTGCAATGGCCGGGCGCACCCCCTCACCGGTGGAAATCCCGGCTTGCGTGATGTCGGCGAGGCCTCGCAAATAGGCATCATACGCTGCGAGGTTGCTGGTGGGGCGTGCGGCGACCGTGCGGCGTTCACCCGCAAGCAGTGCGACGTCGAGCGCCGATGCCACGCGCTCAGCCACGCGAGTCTGCATCGCGAAGACATCGTCCAGCGGCCCTTCGACGGGTTCGGCCCACATGCTGGCCTGATCGGCCGCACGCACCAGTTCCGTGCTGACGCGTACGCGGCCACCGGTGCCGCTGCCGCGGTTCCAGCGTACGGTACCGGTGAGTAGGTGGGTCGCACCGAGCTCGCGCGCAATTTCCTGTGGGCTCTTGGTGCTTGCCTGGTATTGCCGCGCGCTCGTCCCCGCGATCACGCGCATGCCGGTGATGCCGGACAATCGGCTGCGTACTTCCTCGGTGAGCCCTTCCGCGAAGTACGCATCGGCTGGAGCTCCGAGGTTTTCGAACGGCAGCACGGCGAGGACCGTCCGCTCCGCTGCGGGCACTTTCCTGGTGCGGCTGGCCCAGTAGCTCGCCGCCAGCATCACAGCGCCGGTCGCCGCCGCTGCCATCACGAGGCGACGTCGCCAGCGCACGCTGCCGGTTCGCGGCGTCGAAACGGACTCGCCGGATGTGGTGATCGCATCGAGCTCGCGGACGACGTCCGCCGCACGGTCTGGACGGTCCTCGGGGCGCTTTGCCAGCAATCGTGCGACCAGCGCGGCTAGTGCCGGTGCCACGCCCGGACAGCGATCGCCGAGTGGGGCCGGCTGCTCCGTCAGATGTGCGGTGAGCAGGGCCTGCGCCGAGCGCTCGCCGAACGGGTGCACGCCGGTGAGCGTCTCGTAGGCAACGAGGCCGAGCGCGTAGAGATCCGCCCGATGGTCCATGTTCGGGTCGGCGGCGAGCTGTTCCGGTGCCATGTACGCCGGTGTACCGACGGCGACACCGAGCGCCGTGCTGCTCGTCGACTCGATCGCGCCGCTGGACGCAGCATTGCCCTGCGTGGCGGCTGACAGTGCCTTGGCGACACCGAAGTCCGCGACCACGGCATGTCCGCCGGAGAGCAGGACGTTCTCGGGCTTGAGGTCGCGGTGCATCACGCCCTGCCCATGTGCGTAGGCAAGCGCGTCAGCAAGTTCGCGGACGAGGCGCATGCCGACGCTGACCGGTGGCGCGCCGTCCCTGGCAATCCGAGCGCGCAATGTCTCGCCTTCGACGAACGGCATGGTGTAGAATGGGAGGCCGTCGAACGCTCCCGCGTCGAGCAGCGGAAGGACATGCGGATGCTGGAGCCTGGCGGCAAGCTGGATTTCTCTCGCGAATCGTGCCGCGGAGAGCCCTGTCGCGAGATCAGGATGCAGCACCTTGATCACGATCTGTCGACCGAGCCGGGTGTCGTCGGCCAGAAATACCCGCGACATGCCACCTCCACCCAGTTCGCGGCCAAGCACGCACGAAGTGCCCAGCGTCTGCTGCAGCCGCGCGCGCAGTTCATCGTTCTGCGTGACCAGGGGCGTAGCCTCCGTGATGGCGATCTCGAAGCCGGGCACTGCGCTACGAGCGTGACAGGGATGAGATTGAATATGGCATGGTTACGAGGGGCCGGCGCCAGAGGAGGCGCTTGGTTCAACCCGGTGCACGCATGCAGGAGATGAACTCGTCTCTCGGATGTCGACGATGTTTCCGCGGACTCGGGGTGGGAGAGTCCGCGTTCGGCGACGCTCCACCTGTTCTCCGCGACCTGCTCCGGCCTCGGGCGATCGCGTTCCGGTTCGAAGGCGGTGGCACAGCGCTGCGTCCGCCACGCCGGTCCAGGCGCTGGCCCCGTTCAGACGAACGCCCCGATCCCCGTGATCGCCCGGCCGACCACCAGCGCCGTCATTTCGTTCGTGCCCTCGTACGAGTAGATCGCCTCCGCATCCGCAAACAGGCGTGCCGCACCGTGCTCGAGCAGCACGCCGTTCCCGCCCATCATCTCCCG
>JANPFJ010000079.1:0-3018 GCA_031423355.1 Gemmatimonadaceae bacterium
CGACAGCCTGACACGGTTCCGGCCGCTGGTCGCGACGCTGGCGGCCGAGGTCAGCCCAGCCATTTCCCCCGATGGGCGATGGCTCGCCTACGCGTCGAATGAATTCGGTCGGTATGAGATTTTTGTGCAACCGCTCCCAGGCCCCGGGCCGCGCGTGCAGATCTCCATCACAGGAGGCACGGAGCCGCTCTGGTCACCGCAAGGCGGGACGCTCTTCTATCGTAGTGCGGAGCGGCGGATCATGGCGGCCCGGCTCACCGGGGCCCCGCTGCGCGTCGCCCGATGGGACACGCTCTTTGTCGACCGCTACATGACTGGCATCGCACAGACGAACTGGAGCGTGTTCCCGAGCGGTCGAGAATTCCTGATGGTCGCAGGCAAATCCCTTGACATCAAGATGGTCGTCAACTGGCCGCAACTGCCCGGGCTGCAACGAAAAGGGAGCACGCCCCCATGAGCGCCACGCAAACCGAGCGGCTCGCTATCGCCCTCGCCGGCCGCTACCGCCTCGAGCGCGAACTCGGCGCCGGCGGCATGGCCACGGTCTATCTCGCCTTCGACGAGAAACACGACCGCAAGGTCGCGATCAAGGTGCTCAAGCCCGAACTCGCCGCCGTGCTCGGCGCCGAACGCTTTGTGGTGGAGATCAAGACCACGGCGGCGATGAGTCATCCGCATATTCTGCCGTTGTTCGATTCCGGCGAAGCGGACGGCTTTTTGTACTACGTGATGCCGTACATCGAAGGCGAGACGATTCGCGAGAAGCTCACGCGCGAAACGCAGTTCGGCATCGAGGAAGCCGTGCGCATCACGCGCTAGATCGCCGACGCGCTCGACTACGCGCACCGGCGCGGCATCATTCATCGCGACATCAAGCCGGAGAACATTCTCCTGCACGATGGCCGCGCGATGGTGATGGACTTTGGCATCGCGCTGGCGGTGAGCGCGGCGGCGGGTGGGCGCATGACCGAGACAGGCTTGAGCCTCGGCACGCCGCATTACATGAGCCCCGAGCAGGCTACGACGGGAAAGGAGATCACGCCGCGCAGTGATGTCTACTCGCTGGCCGCGCTCCTGTGCGACCTTCCCTGCACGAGTTCATGACCGCACAGACCGACCGCCTCAACATCGCCCTCGACGGCTGCGATCACGGAGTCCGCGTGATGGCGCGATCAGTGACGTGGTCTTGTGCACCGGCCGTGCATGCAGCCAGGCGCGGCGCAGCCGGGTGAGATTCTGCCGACGCCGGTCCGTTCCTCGGGGTGACATCGCGGCCACAGTGCCGCACCCACGTCACCTCTTCGGAGCCGTCAGATGCGTCGCAGTCTCCTGGTATCAGCGGCGGCAGCGCCTGCTCGAGTCCGCGCCCGTCTCTCCGGCGATGTTCGGCGGCTGGACAGCTGGTTTCGCGGTGCGGCGCCGTTCCGGGCGACTCCGCGGATCGCACTCTCCAGCCTCGCGTTGCTGGTCGCCTGCAGCGGAGAGGATCCGGTCTCGGCGCCGGCGCCGACCGCACCGGAAGTAATCGTCGACGCCGCCCGTGCAGGTAGCGCGACGGTTGGCGTGGAAGGCGCAACGCTCACCGCGACGTCGGCCGCCGGCGTGGCGTATCGGCTGGTGGTGCCGCGGGGCGCACTGCTCACGCCAACGGAACTCACGATCACGCCGGTCAGTGCGCTGAACAACTCGCCCGTCGGCGCTGGACTGTCGGCCGCCGTGCGTCTGGCGCCTTCCGGGCTGCGTTTCGCCGTGCCGGCGCGGCTCGAAATTGCTGTGACACCGGTCACCGGAGCGGGGCGTCAGGCGGTTGCGTTTCAATCGGCGAGTGATGGCACCGGCCTGCTGCTCCGCACCGCGAGCAGTGCCGGTGCAGCGCTCACGCTCAGCATCGCGCACTTCAGTGTCTACGGTGTCGCGGTGCTCACGCCGGCCGAGATTGCGAGCATCCCGAGGCCGCCGCAGAGTGACGGGGAAGGGAGTGCGCTGGATGCGATCGCTCGCGCACCGTCTGGCACGGCCGGCGACCTGGCAGCGATCTTCCGCGCCTGGTGGGCAGTGAGCGTCAGGACGCGGCTGGCGCAGTCGTCCACTGACTCGGCGTTGACCTTCGCGCTCTCGGACTACACCGCGTGGCGCGGCGAGGTGGCGCTGACGGATGGCCGTCGCGGCTTCAATGGCGCACTGCTCGCAGCGCTGGTCCCGCAGCGCGACAGCGCCGATGTCGCAGCAGCTGGTGCATTGCGTACCGGGGTGTCGCGTGGGAACCAGCGATGCCTGCAGAGCCGGAACGCGGCAGACGCGCAATTCGCGCTCTACTGGCAATCGGTGTCGGAGTTGCTGCTGCTGGCGACGGTGGCCAACCAGCTCGATGCGGCCGCGGTCCAGGCCGCGCTCTGTGTGCTCGTCGAATTGCGTTCATCAACGCTGCGCCCCAGCATTGCTGCAGGCGACACGGCAACGCTGCGAGGGCAGTTCGGCGTGCGCTTCCGCGATCAGCAGGGGTTGAGTGATGCGGTGTTCAACGTCACCGTGGCGCCGTTGGGCACGTCGACCAACGCGCCACTGTTTCGTACGACCGACGGGGCCGGCAACTTCGCGGTGACCTTCACGCGCTCTACCGTCGCGGGTCCGCTGGCGATTCCGGCCCAGGGGTGCCTTCGCCTTGGCGCCGTGAGCACCAACATCTGCGGGACGAACGGCGTGACGCCGAGTGTCGGCGCGCTCGGCGGTCTCTGGGCCGGATCGTTCACCAGCAGTGTGGTCCCGAGCCCCGTCCCGGTGACCGCCGTGCTGGTTCAGGTTGGTGACACGCTTACCGGGAGTTATGCCGTCAGGCTCGGGAACGGGCCCTCAGGCACCGTTCGCGCGACGATCGTCAATGGCACGGCGGTGGACTTCCGGCTGCTGCAGACGAGTGCCGCCTGCCCCGGGACGTTCAACGGGCAGGCTGCCGTGACGGGCAATGTGTTGACGGCGAACTACACGGGCAGCGATTGCCAGGGGGCGCATACGAACGGG
>JANPFJ010000080.1:0-1826 GCA_031423355.1 Gemmatimonadaceae bacterium
CATCTCTATCTCTGGAAGAGTGCGAAGTGGGTCCGCAGCTTCGAGTTCCTCAATGCCGATGCGCCTGGCTTCTGGGAGCAGAACGGGTATCACATGTATGGTGATCCCTGGAAGGAGCAGCGGCACAGCAGCAGCAAGTTCGCGCAATGGATGGTCAACAGCTTCCGCACCAAGTCGAAGGAGTGAGCACTGATCCTGAGCAGGCGCCACTGTCGTCGGTGCATGCGGGCCTGAATGCCGAGCAACGCGCCGCGGTGGCGCACGGTGACGGCCCCCTGCTGCTGGTCGCCGGTGCCGGCACCGGCAAGACGCGGACGCTGGTGCACCGCGTTGCGGCGTTGATCGACCGTGGGGTGCCGGCGGAGCGCATCCTCCTGCTCACCTTCACCCGTCGCGCGGCCGACGAGATGCTGGCGCGCGTCGAACGCCTCACGGGACACTCAGGACGACGCGTCTCGGGTGGAACGTTCCACGCCACCGCGCACACGACGCTGCGCCAGTTCGGCCAGCACGCCGGAATCGCCGAGGGCTTCACGATTCTCGACCAGGGTGATGCCGAGGATTTGATGCAGCTCTCCCGCGCCGCCCTCGGCCTTGGCGCGCGCGACCGTCGGTTCCCGAAGAAGGAAACCTTGCACAGGCTCTACAGTCGCCACATCAACACCGATCGCACAGTGGAAGATCTGCTCCGCGACGGGTTCCCACAGTACGTCGAGGACCTGGCTGACATCGGGCGGGTCTTCACGGAGTACGTCGAGCGGAAATCCGCCCGGAATCTCGTCGACTACGACGACCTGCTGCTCTTCTGGGCCGCGATGCTCGAGTCGGAACCGCTGGCCGGTCGAATCCGGGCGAAGTACGACCATGTGCTGGTCGACGAGTACCAGGATACGAATGTGCTGCAGTCCCGCATTCTGCGCGGCCTATGCGCAGCACATCGGAACGTCACCGTGGTTGGTGATGATGCTCAAAGCATCTACGCGTTTCGCGGGGCGACCGTGCGCAACATTCTCGACTTTCCATCACAGTTCTCCGGCACGACCATCGTCACGCTCGACCGCAACTACCGGAGCACGCAGCAGATTCTGAACACGGCGAACGCGGTACTCGCACAGGCCACCGAGGGGTATCGCAAGCAACTCCGCAGCATCGACGAACGCCCAGGCGAACTCCCCTGGCTGGTGCCCACGCGCGACGAGCAGGCGCAGACGACCTTCACCTGCGATCGCCTCCTCGAGCTGGTGGAGACGGACGGGTTGCGACTCGATCAGATCGCGATCCTCGTGCGCGCCGGCTACATGAGCGCCGATCTCGAGATCGAACTCGCCGCGCGCCGTATTCCGTTCGAAAAATGGGGCGGGATCAAATTCCTCGAAGCCGCGCACGTGAAGGACATGCTGGCGTTTCTTCGTGTCGCCGAGAATCCCCGCGATGAAGTGAGCTGGTTCCGGCTGTTGCAGCTCCTGCCCGGGATCGGCGAAATTTCGGCACGCAAGGCGATAGCGTCGCTCGAAGCGGCGGCATGGCGCGTCGAGGGGCTGATGGCGTGGAATCCACCACCACGCGCGCAGGCAACGCACGCATCACTGATGGCGCTGATGCAACGGCTCAGCGGCGCGAGTGGCGCGGACCCGGCCAGTGACATCGCGAGCGTCCGCGGAGTGTACGATGACATCCTCCGCCACCGCTTTGATGACGCAGAGGTCCGATTGCACGACCTGGTGCAGCTCGAGCACATCGCCAGTGGCTACCCGAATCGGGGCGCCTTCCTCAGCGCACTGGCCCTCGAGCCGCCATCGGCGACCTCGGATCTGGCGCAGGGCCGC
>JANPFJ010000081.1:0-1889 GCA_031423355.1 Gemmatimonadaceae bacterium
CCGCCTCTGCGTCGCCGAGCTGATGCAGCGGACCAATCTGAACGGCGCTGACGTCGACGCGGTGGTGTTCGGTACCGTCGTCCCGAACATCCAGGCGCCGAACATCGCGCGCGAAGTCTCGCTGATGCCGCTGCTGCCCAAAGGCGTCGACGCGTGGTCGGTGAGCCGGGCCTGCGCCAGCGCCAATCAGGCCATCGCCGATGCCGCCGACCAGATTGCCCTTGGCCACATGGACTGCGTCATCGCCGGTGGTGCCGAGTCACTGTCGAATGTGCCGATTCTGCACTCGCCAGGATTCACGGACGTCCTGATGGCTGCGAACAAGGCGAAGAACATCAGCCAGAAGCTGAGCGCCTTCTCGAAGGTCCGGCCCAAGGATTTGGTGCCGGTGGCGCCGGCCATCTCGGAGCCGACGACTGGTGAGTCGATGGGCCAGAGCGCCGAGAAGATGGCCAAGCTGAATGACATCTCGCGGCAGGCCCAGGACGAGTTCGCCCTGCGATCGCACCGCCTTGCGGCCGCCGGCCTGCGCGACGGTCGGCTCTCGGCCGAGATGTTTCCGGTGTATGTGCCGCCACGCTACGAAAAGATCGCGACCACCGACAACGGGGTGCGCGAGGACAGCACGCTCGAAGCGCTCGCCGCGCTCAAGCCGGTCTTCGACAAGCGATACGGCAGTGTCACGGCAGGGAATGCCTCACCGCTCACCGATGGTGCCGGTGCCGTCCTGCTGATGAGCGAGGAGAAGGCGAAAGCGCTTGGCTATCAGCCGATCGGATACATCCGCTCCTACGCCAGCGCGGCACTCGATCCCGGGGAGCAACTGCTGCAGGCACCGGTACTTGCCGCGCCGAAGGCACTCAAGCGCGCGGGCCTGACGTTACGTGATCTCGACCTGATCGAGATGCATGAAGCGTTCGCGGCGCAGGTGCTCAGCAATCTGCACGGCTTCGAAAGCCAGTTCTGGGCAGAGCGCGCTGGCCTCACGCAGCCGCTCGGCGAAGTGGACCGTGCCAAGCTGAACGTGATGGGTGGCTCACTGTCGATCGGCCATCCGTTCGGTGCCACCGGTGCGCGCGTGACCACGACGCTCTGCAACGAACTCGCGCGACGCGGCGGTCAGTTCGGCATGCTCACGGTCTGCGCCGCAGGTGGCCTGGGTTTCGCGATGGTCATTGAACGCGTCTGACGTCACTCTTCATTCCATGACCGCAACAGCATCCACTTCATCGCGCGCGATCACCATGCAGGTTGAGGGCGGCATTGCTGTCGTCACTTTCGATCTGCCGGGCGCGCCGGTCAACACCTTCACCGTGGCCGCGCAGGCCGAACTGCGAGAGGCCTTCGACGCGATCCAGCGCGATCCCGCCATTCGTGCGGCGGTGTTCCTCAGCGGCAAGCAAGACAACTTCATCGCCGGTGCGGACATCGAGACGTTCCTCGAGTTCACGACTGCCGCCGATGCCGAAAAGTCGAGTCGTGCCGGACACGCCGCATTTGCGGCGATCGCCGATGGCAAACCGGTGGTCTGTGCCATCAACGGTGGCTGTCTGGGTGGTGGAACCGAGTTCGCTCTCGCCTGTCATTGGCGCATCGCTACCGACGCACCGAAGACGGCCATCTCGTTACCCGAAGTGCAGCTTGGCCTGATCCCGGGTGCGGGTGGCACGCAGCGTCTGCCGGCGCTGGTCGGCTTGCAGGCCGCACTCGACATGATTCTGACCGGCAAGACCGTGCGCGCGAAAAAAGCGCTGCAGCTCGGCCTCGTCGACGAAATGGTGCATCCGAGCATCCTGCGGCGAGTTGCGATCCAGCGGGCCACCGAGCTCGCCGATGGCACTCGACGTCGGGAAGCCAGAAAGCATGGCGCCGGCGAAATGCTGCTGGAC
>JANPFJ010000082.1:0-15771 GCA_031423355.1 Gemmatimonadaceae bacterium
TCCCGCTTGGCGCCTCGCTGCGGCACCAGCAGGCGCGATGACACGAGCGACACCTGCACGAGCTCGAGTTCGCCCAGCTCGAAAGGCAGCAGGACCTCACGCGCTCGCTCGGCCTGGTGCTGGTAGTGCTGAAGCAGGTACGCAACCAGGATCGCATCATCAGGCTCCCCTTCGACATTGGCGAGATAACGATGGTCCCGCGCCAGCAACTTGCCGTCGCGGATCCGCAGGATGGAGACACAGGCGTCGTCGCCATCCCGGGCAAAACCCACCACATCCCGATCACCGCCTTCGACTTGCATCACGACCGTCGGCTCTTCGATGGACTCGAGCTTGAGCAGCGCGTCTCGCAGTTCGCCTGCTCGTTCAAACTCGAGGTTCTCGGCCGCCTGTTCCATCATCACGCGCACGCGGCGCGTGACTTCTTCCGGCTTGCCGTCAAGGAATGTGATGACGTCGCCGATCATGCCCCGATAGGCCTCCAGCGACTGCAGGCCGATGCACGGCGCCTTGCATCGGCCGATGTGCCAGTCGAGACAGGCACGCTCCGGCATCTCGGCCGGCATGTCGTATCGACACGACCGGACAGTGAAGATGCGCTTTACCACGTTCAGTGCACGGCGCATGGCACCCACATCGGTGTACGGGCCGAAGTAGCGGGCGCCGTCCGATTGAAACCGTCGCGTGACCAGCACCCGTGGATACGGCTCGTGCACTGTGACCTTGATGTACGGATACGACTTGTCGTCGCGCAGCGCGATGTTGAACCGCGGGCGGTACTCCTTGATCAGGTTGTTCTCGAGGATCAGCGCGTGCGCTTCTGACGGCACCACAATCGTCTCGACGTCACGAATCAGGCGCACCAGATGTTGCGTCTTGACACTCGATTCGTGATCGCTGCCGAAGTAGCTCCGCACGCGCGACCGCAGGCTCTTGGCCTTGCCGACGTACAGCACCAGCCCATCCGCGTCCTTCCAGAGATAGACGCCAGGTGAATCAGGCAGGTGCGTCAGCTTTCCAGCGACGCCATCGGGGAGCGCGACCATGTCGAAATCTAGCGGCGCCGCAGTGACGCGCGATCACGGCTCGCGCCGCCTCGAGCCAGTGTCATCCAGCCCCGCGCACTCGCCGCACTCGACGCCAGACCGCGTGGGCCTCCGGGATGCCAGCCGCGATCGTCATGGCGCCGTAGACCGCGGCGAAGACGACCAGCAGCACCAGCGCCTCGAATCGATGAGGCACCGCGCGAGGGCCCAGCCACGGAAGTCGCACCGCCCACGCGACTGCGGCTGCCGCCAGCGCGCAGCCCCACAGCCGCAGCAGCAAGGGCAGAACGTCCGGCAACGATCCGATTCGCCGTCGCAAGCCTGCGCGCAGCAGCGCGAACTCCGTCCAGCCGGCCACACCCGCGGCCAGCGTCAAGCCCGCCGCCCCCCACTTGGTGTCGACTCCCACCCAGCCGGGGAGCCGCACGCCGAGCAGATACGCGAGCGCAATACCGACGCCCACGCGCACGAACGCGTACCGGAGCGGCGTCGCGGTGTCCTGCAGCGCGAAGAACGCGGAGCTGTAGAGTCGCGCCAGCGTCGACGCAAGTAAGCCGAGCGATGCACCCGCGAGGATTGCCCACAACCAGGTGGCAGCCACCGCATCGAAAAGGCCGGAGCGATAAAGCGCGGCGGCCAGCGCATCACCAATCGTCAGGAACGCGGCAGCAGATGGTACGATGAAGAAGGCAATCCGTCGCTGATTTTCACCGAGCCGGATGCGCAGCGCGGCCCCGCGCGCGTCAGCGTCCCCGGCCACCGACGACATGGCCGGCAACGCTGCCGCCGTGATGGCCGTGCCGAACAAGGTCACGGGCAGCAATGTGATCGATTGCGCCAACCCGAGTGCCGCGACGGCTTCCGCCGAAATTACCGTCGCGAACTGCAGATCAATGAAACTGCTTACCTGCAGCACTCCTCGACTCATCAGCGCCGGACCGAAGTTCCGCACCACGGTTCGAACCGAGGGATCACCGAGTGACGTCTGCAGCCTCATACCGCGGACCAAGTCCAGCACCGCCGGCACTTGCACGAAAAATTGCAATGCACTTCCAACCAATGCGCCCCACGCGACAAGCCGTGCCGCGTCATCCAGACTCACGCGTGGCCCAAACAGCACTGCGGCGATGATGGCGAGATTCCACATCACCGGCGAGACGTACGACAAAAAGAAACGCCGGTGGCTGTTCAGGACACCGAGACACCAGGCCGACAGCACGAGCAACCCGACGCCGGGGAACATGATGCGAACGAGCGTTGTCGTCAGCGCTCGTGTCGGCCCACTGAATCCCGGTGTCAGCAGCGCGACGAGCTCCGCGGACCAGATCACCCCGATCAGCACGACGACCGAGGACAACAGTGCGAGCAACGTGAACACGGCCCCCGCGACGCGCACGGCCTCAGCGTCACGTCGCTCCATACGAAGCCGCGCGTACACCGGAATGAATGAGGCTGAGAGCGCGCCCTCACCGAACAGATTCTGGAGCAGGTTCGGAATGCGAAGCGCCGCCCGCAATGCCCCTGACGCGACCGACGTACCGAGGACGTGTGCGATGACACCCTCGCGCACGAATCCAAGTACCCGGCTGATGAGGACACCCGCTGCGACCAGCGATGCACCGGAACTGCGCGGCGCCACGGCTGACGCCTCCGGCGGCCTACTCGCCGCCATGCACCAGTGTCGCGACGTTCTCATCGCACGCCTGCCGCAACCCGTCGAGCAACGGCGGACCGTAGCGCGCCAGCCAGGGTAACGGATTCACGAGGCGCTCCTGCGGAGATCCAAGCGGCCAGAGCGTCGATTGCGCCTGCTCGACACGGCGCAGCTGCTCCCCGATATCTCGTTTCGCCGCCGCCAGCAGGCGTCGCTCGAGGCGATCTGCCCGGTGAACGAACTGTGCCACCGCACCATCAAGCGCAGGTGCCGGCAGTGAGCTCTCGCTGCTCCTGATGATTCCGGCGGTCCGTTGTATCTGCGCGCGCAGCGCCGACAGGGCGTCCAACGCGGTATCGGGCGTTGCACGGCTCGCGAGCGCCCGCACCAACTCGCGCGGATTGCGCATCGCCTCCGCATCCTGTCCGTGCCGCAACAGCGTTTGATGCACATCAGGCGGAATGATCCGGACACTGGCGCGTGGCAGTGCCAGCGGCACGGGGACACTCAGCACCGTCGCGACGGCGCTCACTTGCGCGAAGTAGGCAAACTCGCCCGGGCCGGCCATGTAGGCGACCGTCGGTAGCAGCGCACGCTCGACCACTGGCCGCAACAGCACATTCGGCGACAAGAGATCATCAGAGACGCGCGGCAGAATGCTGGCGGCCCCGGAGACGCTCGCGCGCTCCTTCACGCCGTTGCGCACCACGAAGACCAGGGACCGATCCGGCAGCAGCTCGACCTGCGGTGCGAACCCGGCGGCGCGCAGTTCCTCGGTGCGCGCCGTCACAGCGGCATCGATCGCGGCGGCTTCCGCCAACGCACGGCGCAAGAGCGGTGCCGATTGGTGGCGGACGCTGGGATGCGCCGCGTTGAGCACCGTGATGCCAAGCGGCGTCAGGATCTCTCGCATCAGGTCGACATATGCGTTGCCGACGGTCGCACCTTCGTGATAGGCCGCGCACGCCGCACGGATCATCTCCGGCCACGCGGCCCCAGCCGACGCCCGCTTGAGGGCCGCATTCGATTCGGCCATGCTCCCGAGAAAGGCGTGCGACATCATCGTGCCTTCAGGCGGCGCATCGGCGAGTCGCAGATCGCGCAGGGAACCGGCCGACGGAATCCACGTCGTCGCGCCTTCCGCGAAGTCCGCGTCATCTGTCGCGGCCCAGAACACCGGCGCGGCGGGAACTCCCGTCAGTGCTTCGAGACGGTCAGCCATCGCGAGCGCACTCAGCGCCTTGACGATCGTGTACATCGGACCGCCGTAGAGGCCCGGCTGCTGCCCGGTCGTGACGACGACCCCCTGGCCACCACTCACGCGCGCGAGGCGCGCCGCCGCAGCGCCGGTCGGCCGCATCGCCTCGCGCAGCGTGTCCGCCCATCCGATGCCCATCATGGGTTCGCGGGACAAGGCGATCCGTTCCCGCCAATCGCGAAGGCCCTTCGGAACATCGGCGGTCGTGCCCGATGGAAGCGTGCCGTCGCGCATCGCGGCCGCAAGCGGACCAAATGCAAGCGGAAGGCGTTCGACAATCGGTGCTACCGACATCGGGCAGACTCCATCGGACGCAGCGTGCGCAGTGCCCATGCTGACAGGCTGCGGCGCGTAACGCTCCCGTGCAAGACCACGTCGAACCTCCGGACTTCATCCGTGACCGATGACGGTGCCTGTGGGCACCATGAACGCGCACTGCAGAAGATAGCCTCCGTGGCCACCCTCGGGCACGCACCAGTGCTACTTGTGATACGGTTCGCCGCGCAGCATGGTGCCGGCGCGATACAGTTGTTCGGTGAGGACCAACCGCGCCATTTCATGGGGCAGGGTCCATGGCGCCACCGCCAGCAGCCGGGTCGCCCGGCTCCGGACGGCGTCATCAAGGCCGAAGGCGCCGCCCACGACGAAGGTCACAGCGCCAGCCATGTCTCGAAGGCGGCCCAACCAGCTCGCGAACTCCGAGCTGGTCATCGTTCCGCCTCGTTCATCGCAGGCGACGAGTTCGCCCCGTCCGAGGCAGGCCTCGAGCAGACGCTCGCCCTCCAGGCGCCTGGTGACGGCGGGCGTGACGCTCCGCCCGCCAGCCTCCTTCACCTCGCGCACCACCAGCGGCCAGTAGCGCGCCGCACGCCGCTCGTACTCGACGATCGATCCAGCCAACGTGGCATCGTGCACTCGTCCGACAACGGCCAGCCTGATCTCCACCGATCAGGCGTAGATGCCGCGCAACTTGTGCACGGTGCTCACCCGGCTGATCGCCAGCATGTACGCGGCCGTTCGCATGTTCACCTTGTGCTGTCGTGCCAGTACACGCACATCGGTGAAGCTGCGCGTCATGATCTCCTCGAGACGCGTGTTCACCGTCTCCTCGGTCCAGTAGTACCCCCCCCGATTCTGGACCCACTCGAAGTACGAGACCGTCACGCCACCGGCGTTCGCAAGGATGTCTGGAATCATGAAGATCCCCTTCTCCTCCAGGATCGCATCGGCCGCCGCCGTCGTCGGTCCGTTCGCACCCTCGCAGATGATCTTCGCCTGCAGTCGCGAGGCGTTCTTCGACGTGATCACGTTCTCCATCGCAGCCGGAACGAGCACATCGACATCGAGCACCAGCAATTCATCGTTGGTGATCGGATCACCACCGGCAAAACCGGCCAGGTCACGGTTGCGGCGGACATACTCCATCGCCGCCGCGATATCGATGCCCTGGGGATTGTGCACGCCGCCGGTTCGATCACTGATCGCCGTGATCCGGCACCCCTCCCGCTCGAGCAACATCGCCGCAGTCGACCCGACGTTGCCGAACCCCTGCACCGCCACGGTGGTGCCGCGCACCGGCATGCCAAGTTCCTTGAGCGCCTCACGTGTGACGATCATGCACCCGCGACCGGTCGCTTCCTTCCGGCCGGCCGACCCGCCCAGTTCAAGCGGCTTGCCCGTGACGACAGCCGATGCCGTGTGCCGCATGTGCATCGAGTAGGTGTCCATCACCCACGCCATCACTCGCTCATTCGTGTTCACGTCCGGCGCCGGCACATCGGAATCCGGGCCAAGCAGCGAAATGATATTGGAGGTGTAGCGACGCGTCAGCCGCTCGAGCTCACCAACGCTCAGTGCGGACGGGTCACAGATCACCCCACCCTTCGCACCACCGAACGGCAGATTCACAACCGCGCACTTCCACGTCATCCACGCCGCCAGCGCCTTCACTTCTTCGAGATTCACCTGCATGTCGAAGCGAATCCCGCCCTTGGCGGGACCGCGCGACGTGTTGTAGAGCACACGATAGCCCGTGAAGACCTCCACGTCCCCGTTGTCCATATGGACCGGGATCGAGACGATCAGCTGCTTCTCCGGGTTGCGCAGAATCTTGTAGATGCCCGGATCAAGATCGAGCAGTTCGGCCGCGCGATCGAAGCGCGACATCATGGCCTCGAACGGATTGTGTTCGTCGAGGAATCGGTCCTTGTCGGGAAGGACGATGTTCGTGGTCGGCAGCCGCAGATCGGTCGCCATGGTTCAACTCGTCAGCGTAAGAGGTCGGGAGGAGTAAGACCGTTCCCTCGCGCTGCAAGGACCGACTGGACAGCTGCATCCAGAGCGTCGGCGCCGTCGCGTGGAACGACCGATTGCGAAAGGTACCACAGGGGAACCGCCGAACTCGGCCATTTTGGCCCGAGTTTTACCGCGTCCTTGAGCGTACAGACGACCGCCTCGAATCCCGCGGCCGCCCTCAGCACACGCTGCACACTGGCATCATCGAAGCGGTGATGGTCTGCAAAGGTCATCGGCTCCGGATCCAACCCGAGCCAAGTCAATTGCGACAGGTACGCCGCCGGATCGCCGATCCCGCTCACCGCCAGCACCCGACGCCCCCGCCAGCCAGAGATCGCCTCACGTCGTGTGGATCCGACTTCGACGAAGGACGCAGGAGCGAGATCGACGGTCACCACGGTCGAGTCCGTCGCGGCGCGTATCGCCTGTTCCGCAGCCCGAATCCGTCCATCGCTCGCTGCTTTCACCGTCAGCAGCACAACGTTCGCGCGTTGCAACGCGTGCAGCGGTTCTCGGAACGGTCCGGCCGGAAGCAAGCGGACATCGCCCGTCCAGCGATCGGCGCTCACCAGGACGATATCGATCACGCGGGCTGCACGACGGTGCTGAAAGGCATCGTCGAGAATTGCCAGATCGGCACCACGAAGGGCCGCGCTCATCACGCCGGCCACTCGATCGGCGTTGCCATAGACCGGCACCCCCGGATTGAGCAGGCGATGCACCAGAATTTCGTCCTCGCCGTATCCGCGCATGACAATGGCTGGCGCCGCGCCCGCCTCTGCAAACTTGCGCGCGAACCACGAGCTTACTGGTGTTTTCCCGGTACCGCCGACCGTCAGGTTGCCAATCGATATCGCCGGAATTCTTCCCGGCGCTGGAGCATTCGCGTCATACGCCGCCTGGCGTCGTCGAACGATCGCGCCAAACAGGCTGCTGAGAGGCGACAGCGCTGCGCGCGCAACGCGTGCCTGTCGCGTCTCGCCATACCAGATCGCCTCCGCAACCTCAGCCAGCGGCACGGATCCCCACGCGTTCCATGCGTTCGGTGAACAGCGACACCGCGGCCGCCGCGTCCCGGACGGAGTCACCGGGTACCATCGTCGGTGCATCGAAGACGATCGTCACGCGCGCGAATGGTTTCGGGATCATGAACTTATCCCAGCTGTGCAGATACCATGCGCGCGTTGCATGCACGCCAAAAGCAACCACCGGCGCGTGGGCACGATGTGCCGCCACCAGCGCCCCTGCCGCAAAGGTCCGATACGGTCCCCGCGGGCCATCAGGTGTCACCGCCACCGTGAAGCCGTCCTTCAGTTCCCGGACAAGTCCGAGCAACGCACGATCGGCTCCCCGCGAACTGCTGCCACGAATGAGCCTGCACCCAAGGCGACGCGCAATCTGGGCGACGAGTTCCCCGTCCTTGTGGGTACTGATCAGTGACGCGATCGACTGGAAGCGCATGACATAGAGCAGCGGAAGCAGCTGCCCGTGCCAGAGCAACAGGGCGACGGCCTGACCATCGTGGCGCACCCGATCCACCGGACCCGCATCGTGGATCCGAACACGCCAGGTCACGCCAAGCAGGCGAATGATCCAGGCTCCGATCAGCGAGAGCCATCGGGCGCGGCGCGCATCAGCGACGGACCTCGCATCGCCGGTGGCCGCAACGCTGGTCACGCCACCAGTCCCGCGATCATCTCGGCCACGCGTACGCCGGCACCTGGCTGCCCCATGCGCAGGCGCACGTCGTGCAATGCCGTCAGCATTGCCGCGCGCTGGGGCGACCGCTCGTCAAGCAATTCCAACAGGACGGGCGCTACCACGTCGGCGCGCAATTGGTCCTGGATGAACTCCGGAGCCACGCGATGCTCGGCGACGATATTGACCAGCGCAATGTCGGGAAGCGTCACCAGCCTCTTTGCAATTGCATATGTCAGCGCACTGGTCCGGTACGCCACCACCAGTGGGCAGCCGAGCAGCGCCGCTTCGAGCGTCGTCGTGCCGCTCTTGCACATGGCGGCGGTGGCAGCCCGCAAGACCGTGTGCGACGCATCGCGCACCACGGCATAGGGGCAGATGCGTGCGTCGATCACCACGCCTGGCGGCGCACTCACGACGACCTGCACCTCGGGACGCGCTGCTGCGACGGTTCGCGCGGTCGCAACGAAGTCTGCCAGATGCCTGGCGATCTCGCCGGCGCGGCTGCCGGGGAAGAGCGCCAAGACCGGACGCGCCGGATCGAGTCCAAGCTCCCTGCACGCCATGTCGCGCGACGGCAGGTGCTGCGTGGCATCGATCAGAGGAGAGCCAACGTAGGTGGCGTCGATCCCCGCGTCCCGAAGGAGCTGCTCCTCGAAGGGCAGGATGACCGCCGCCTTGGTCACCGTTTCCCGCAGTTCCCGCACCCGGCTCTTGTGCCACGCCCACACCTGAGGCGTGATGTAGTAGAGCACAGGAATCCCACGCTTTTTTGCTTCTCGCGCCACGCGCATGTTGAAGCCGGGATAGTCGATCAGTACGACCAGCTTCACCCGCCCGGTGTCCATCCTCCGGCGCAACGCCACCATCAGCCGACGCAGGATTGGCAGGTGCTTGATGACTTCGACGAAACCGACCACGGCGATACGTTCGGCACGCTCGAGGAGCTCGACCCCCTCGGCATCCAGGCGCGACCCACCGACACCGACCAGGTGCAACGCCGGCCGCCGCACACGCAACGAGGTGACCATGGCGGCGGCGTGCATGTCGCCTGACGGCTCACCAGCGACAATCATCACCTCGACGGGCATCACGCCGGCCTCAGCGCCCCACCGCGCAATCGTGTCGAATGCCGGTCGATGTCCGTCACGATCCGCAGGGCGGTCGCGAGGGCCTCCCGGCCAGCCGCACCACTGACGACCACGGGCTGCTCCCCACGGATCGCCGCGACAAAGCTGTCCAGTTCCAGCCGGAGGGGTTCCCCCTCCGGTGCGAACAACGGGACGGGTTCGACGAACTGCTCGAGCGACGTGGCCTGGGCGGCGAGGTCGCGCGGGTCGACGTCGGCGCGCATGCGAAAGAACATGCCCGCACCGGTTCCGAGATCCAGCGACACGTACCCGCTCCGCTGAAAGATGCGCAGCTTCCGCGTCTTGTCGCGCGATACACGACTGGCCGTGATCGTCGCCACAGCGCCGCTCGCGAACTCGAGGCGCGCATTCGCGATATCGAGCGTGTCGGTGAGCACCGGCACACCAACCGCACTCACGTCCACGACAGGGCTGCCGACGATCGTTGCAACCAGGTCGATGTCATGGATCATGAGGTCGAGCACGACGGCGACATCGGCGCCGCGCGGGGTATACGGTGCCAGTCGATCACTCTGCACGAAGAGCGGATCAGCAAGGTGTGGCCAGGCCGCGCGAACGGCCCTGTTGAAGCGCTCGACATGCCCAACCTGCAGCACCACACCTGCCGCTGCTGCCCCGTGGACCAGGGCATCGGCTTCGTCCAGCGTCACGGCGATCGGCTTCTCGACGAAGAGATGTTTCCCCGCCTGCAGGATTGCCATGCCAACCGCATGATGCGCCGTGGTTGGAACCACGCAGCTCACTGCGTCGCAGGCAGCGATCAAGCGCTCGAGCGTCGGATGCGCTTCGACGCCCAGTTCGGCCGCGACACTCGCCGCACGTTCCGGATTGGCGTCGAAAAAGCCCGCGAATGAAATCCCTGCCATATCGCGCAGGATCCGGACATGATGAAAACCGAGCCCGCCTGCCCCTGCGACACCGATGCGCATGTTCAGAACCCGATTCCCCGCTCGCTCTCTTCGATGAAGGTCAGGAATGCCGTGACCTCGGGCAGCAATTGCAGCTCGGCTCTCGCGCGCGTCATCGCCTGCGACACATTGAGCTCGGAGCGGAAGACAAGGCGGTATGCACGCTTCAGCTCGCGCACGAGCGCTTCATCGAAGCCGCTGCGCTGCAGGCCGACGGAGTTCAGGCCATACAGCTTCACCGGATTGCCGACCGCCTTCAGGTATGGGGGGACGTCCTTCGCCACACGGGAGCAACCGCCGACGAATGAGTGGCGTCCGATCCGCGCAAACTGGTGCACCGCCACCAGGCCCGAGACGATCGCCCGATCGTCAATGCTCACATGACCGGCGAGCTGCGTGCCGTTGCCGATGATGACACCGTTCCCGATCTGGCAGTCGTGCGCCAGATGGACATACGACATCAGGAACGATCCGCTGCCAACGGTTGTCTTCATGGAGTGCGTCGTGCCGCGATTGATCGTCGCATATTCGCGGATCACCGTGTTCTCGCCGATCTCCACGGTGGTGTGCTCGCCCTTGTATTTCAGGTCCTGTGGATCGCCGCCGAGCACCGACCCAATGCCGACCTTGACGCCGGATGCCAGCGTCACGTTGCGTTCCAGCGTCGCGCGCATGGCAATCACGCAACCATCGCCAACCACGCATTCATCGCCGACATACGCGTAGGGGCCGACTGTGACGCGCTCACCGAGGACGGCGGTCGGCGCGATGATGGCCGTCGGATGAATCCCGCTGCTGACGGTGGTCGTCATCGCGGACGCACCATCGCCGCCATGTCTGCCTCGCACACCACTTCGCCATCGACCCGCGCGACCCCGTGCATCTTGCAGAGCGTCCCCCGAACCTGCACCACGTCGAGTTCGAAACGAAGCTGATCGCCGGGCTTCACCGGACGACGGAACTTGACGTTGTCGAGGCTCGTGAAGTAGACCACCTTGGAGTCGGGTTCCGCGAGGCCGCCGAGCATCAGCATGCCGCCCACTTGTGCCATCGCTTCGACGATGAGCACACCCGGCATGATCGGATGTCCCGGAAAATGGCCTTGAAAGAAGGGTTCATTGATCGTCACGTTCTTGAGGCCGACGACACGTTTTCCTTCCTCCAGTTCCAGAATCCGGTCGACGAGCAGGAACGGATAGCGGTGCGGCAGCACCTTCATGATTTCTTCGATACCAAGCACCGTCGTCTCCTCCTTCGCTGTCCGGAGCAGCTCGCGGACGAACTGGACCGTGCCCTTGTGGCTCGGTCGGAATGCACGGATGTGCCCGCGAACGCGGGCACCGGCCAGCGCCAGATCTCCCACACAATCAAGCGCCTTGTGGCGCACGAACTCGTCCGGCCACCGAAGCGTCGTGTCGACCAGGCCATCCGCATCCAACACCACCGCATTCGACGTGCTCGCCCCTTGAATCAACCCGGCGGCACGCAAGGCTTCCACCTCATGGACGAAACCGAACGTGCGCGCGTCGGCGAGCTCGCGGGTGAAGGACTCGTCGGTCACGCTGAGCACGATGCGTTGCTCCCCGATCAGCGGATGGGGAAAGCTGATCGAGACGTCCAGGTCGAGCGTTGAGGATGGACTCGCCTCGTACACGGACTCACCGTCGACGACGCGAATGGGTGAGCGCACGCGCAGATACCGCGCTGGCCCGCCATGCTCCACGATGCCGGCGTCGCGCAAGGCATCGATGAATGCGCGCGAACTGCCGTCAGCGATCGGAGGCTCCGCCGCGTCCATCACGATGCACAGATCGTCGATCGACAGCGCAGCCACGGCGGCCAGGACATGTTCGACGGTATGGAACGCGTCGTCCCCGGCACCGAGCTGGGTCCGGCGGTCGGCCAACTCAGCGACCGCCGCGAGAGCCGGCACCGGTGCGGCGGCGGGCCGATCGCTGCGGACGAAGGTCACCCCCGAGCCCGGTGCGGCAGGCTCAAACCGCAACGTCACGGGCCGGCCAAGGTGCAGGCCGATACCGGAAACAACGGCCGATCGCGTCACGGTCTGACGGCGGGAAGCGGTCATGCGCCCCGCTGCCGCGGGCCAAGCGATTTCAGCAGCGCCGGCAACCGGTGCGTCGCAGCCTGCACGCGCAACGACTCGCGGTGAGGACGAGCGGGATAGCCACTCCACGTCTCGCCAGGCGGTACGTCCCCGAACACCCCGGACTGCCCTGCGATCCGGGCCCCCGCGCCGATCGAAATGTGTCCCGCCAATCCCGCCTGCCCCGCGATGATCACGCCGTCGCCGATGCGCGTTGATCCGGAGATGCCAACCTGCGCCATCACCAGGCAGAGTCGGCCCAGGCGAACGTTATGGCCTATCTGCACGAGGTTGTCAATCTTCGTTCCGGCGCCGATGACCGTATCGCCGACACTACCGCGATCAACCGTGGTGTTCGCGCCGATTTCGACGTCGGACTCGAGCAGGCAGCGACCAACATGTGGAATCTTCTGGTGCACGCCCGCGCCGAACACATAGCCGAACCCATCGCTGCCGAGCACCGCGCCGGCCTGAACGATCACGCGGTCACCCAGCAGCGTACCCGGATACGCGGTCACATTCGGGTACAGAATACAGTCCTTCCCGATCTGCACGCCAGCGCCGACGGTGACGCTCGCGCTGATGTTCGTGCGTACACCGACCACCGCGCCGTCTCCGATCACGGCACGCGGTCCGATGGTCACGCCTTCACCGAGCGTGACGCCTTCACCGATCACGGCCGACGGGTGTACTCCGGCGGTGCGCATCACCGGTGGATGCAGCAGGTTGATCGCGGCCAGCATTGCTTCCTGTGGCGCCGTGACCAAGATGCGCGCAGGCACATGGCCCACCTTGTCCACAAGGTCCGCCGTCACGAACACGACGCCCGCCCGCGTTGCCGCCGCCTCCGCGGCGTACCGGGACGAGCTGAAAAACGAAAGTGACGCGTCGTCAGCCGAGTCGTGTCCGGCGACGCGCGTCACTTCGACTGAACCATCCCCTGAAAGTGTGCCACCGACGGCCGCAGCGATCTCGGCGGCGCTGAGCGCCGCCGACGATGCCGCCACCTGGCGAGACACTGTCACCGCGTTATGGCTTGACCGGGCGCGTCACACCGGCGGGTGAGGCCACGGGCCCGCTGGTCGGTGGCTTCGCCGCACCTGCGGCAGCCGGCGCAACCGCAGAAGGCGCCGGCAGCTTTGGTGGACCAAGGGACTTCAGCCGATCGATGATGCGTGACGTGATGTCGAGGTTCTTGTCCGCCGAAACGATGAACGGCACCTGTGCACCGGCGTCGAAGATGAACGCGTAGCCGTCTTCAGCACGCACATCCTGAATCACCTTGTTCACCTGTTCCATGATCGGCGCCATCAGCTCCTCCTGACGGGCCTGCGCCGACTGCTGCATTTCCTGCGCGCGCTGCTGATACTCCTGCTGTCTTGCACCAATCGAGGCTTCGCGCTGCGCGCGCTGCGCCGCGGTCAACTGCGCCGCTGCCTTCTGGTACTCACCAATGATCGACTGCAGCGAATCGCTCATCCGCTGCATCTGCGTGCGGACCGGCAGTGTTTCCTTCTCGAACTGCGCCAGCGCTTCCGCACGCCCGGGCGCACCCTCGAGCACCTGATTCGAATTCAGGTACGCAATCTTCATCGAGATCGTCACCGCAGGCACCGGCGCCGGCGCCGCAGTCTGTGCACCTGCGACCGACATCATCGCGACCATGGCCGCACCACCGAGCATCATCCGACTCAATACACGCATTCCAGACTCCACAGGAAAAATGATCAGAACTGTTGGCCGCCGAGGCGGAAATGCAGCTGCCAGGCAGGCGCCGGGCGGCCGAGGTTGTCCACGCGATCCAAACCGTACGCCCAGTCGAGTCCGAGCGGACCAAGCGGTGTGACGGTGGACAAGCCGATTCCCGTACCACGGAAGAGCCGGGTCGGGTTGAACTGCTGCACGCGGCGATAGACGTTGCCCGCGTCGAAGAAACCGTTGATGTAGAACATGCCGTTGAACCGGATGCCCATTTCCGCCGTACTCGAGAAGAACGCCGCACCCGGGTTGTTGAATGCCGCCGAATTCTGGTTGGCGTCCGGCAGGAAACCATCCGGCGTGATCGAGAACTCCGGATAACCGCGCAGCGGCTCTCCGAACTGCACGCCACCCATGTTGAACTGCTGGGTGAACCGAAACGCTCCCGCATTCCCAAGCACCGCGCCCGAACGCACCGTCAAACCCGCGACGACCTTGATCGGTTGCGACCCTGGCTTGCTGCCCCCGAATTGGGTGAGCGTGGCGTAGTTCTTCAGGTCGAGCGAGTAGCGCTGAAAACGTGACGTCCCGCCGAGTCCGTTGAACTGGGCCGTGAACGTGCGCTGGGCACCTGCAGAGGCGAACGGAAGATCGATCCGGGTATCGTAGCCGACGGTGGCGCCGACGTAGCTGCGGATGTTGGCCCCGCTGAACTGTGCCGCCTGCTCGCCGAGGAAGCCCGAGCTGCCATAGCGGACGCCTTCAAGTCCGTACGAAACGAAGAGCCTGGTATATGGCGACTGAGGGATCGGAAAACCGAGCTGCAGGCTGACGCCGGTCTGGATCGGTTGACCGAATCCACCGTTGAAGTTCGAGAAGCCACCGATGCCCTGATACCGGTTCTGCGTCCGATATGCGCTGACGGTGCCCGAAACCTGCGACAACCGGATCTGCGGATCCGTGTAGGCAAGCTGAAAGTTGTTCTGGAAGCGACCGAAGTTCCAGTTCAGGGAGCCAGACTTGCAGCGGCCGAAAAGGTTCGGCTGCTGCAACCCGATGAATCCACCCACGCCAAGCCCCTGCCCGGCCGACGCACCAAAGTTCACATTTCCCGTCTGCTTCTCCTTGACGCGAAAAATGATGTCGACGTCGCCCGTCGAGTCGGGACGGGTGTCCGGATTCGGCACCGGCGTTTCAAAAAAGCCAAGGTTCGCGATGTTCTGGTAAGACCGGATGAGTCGATCCTGACTGAAGACATCGCCAGGCAGGATCTGCAATGCGTTGCGGATGCAGCTCTCGACCGTATGGTCGTTGCCGAGGATGTCGACCCGATTTACGATCGCGGGCTGACCCTCCTCGATTTCCCATCGCAAGTTCGCCACATGCTTGCCACCGGTCGTGTCGCGATCGACGATCGGTCGCACACGGGCGTAGATGTAGCCTTCATTGCTGTACGCAGTCTGCACCTTCTGCGTCCCTTCCGTCCATCGTCCCTGATCAAAGGTGTTCGGAGGCGCCGACGGACCCCGCCGGCGCAACATCGACTTGGCGCGCGCCGTCAGCGAAATCGACTGCGGCTGGAAGGGATACAGGCGCTGGATCTCTTCGCTCGAGAAACGACGGTTGCCGAGCGCTTCGAAAGTGCCGAGGCTGTAGCGAGGCCCCTCGCGCAGCGTGAGCTCGACCATCCCCTTTCCGCGCTCGCGATCGACGAGCAGAGTGTCGCGCTCCACCGTGCCGTCAATGAACCCCTGACGGGCGAGATACTCCGGAATCCGTTCGGTGAGATCGCCGGCGAAGGCGTCCTCGTCAAACTCGCCTTTGCGGAACCACAGGAAACCTTCAGGCTTCGTCTTCATCGTCGACACGACGTCGGCCGGCGCGAGCGTCTTGAGGCCATTGACGCGCACACCACTCACCGCGAGCCGACGGCCCTCGGATACCCGGAACGTGATCTTC
>JANPFJ010000083.1:0-13828 GCA_031423355.1 Gemmatimonadaceae bacterium
GCGCATGCTCCGGGTTGAAAGCCGCAAAATTACCAGGAGTATCGCAATGCGTATGTCAGGCACCGTCAAGTGGTTCAACGACGCCAAGGGCTTTGGATTCATCACCCCGGCTGATGGCCAGAAGGATTGCTTCGTGCATCATTCTGCCATTCAGGGCAATGGCTTCAAGACGCTCGCCGAAGGCGAGTCGGTCGAGTTCGACATGGTTCAGGGCCAGAAGGGACCTGCCGCCGAGAACGTGACCCGCTCGGGCAACTGAGACTCGTCTCAGTGAAGAAGGGCCGCCGCGAAATTCGCGGCGGCCCTTTTTTTCGTCCGTCCTTCGTGAAACGGCGAGCGGACCGACCGGGCGCCTTCAGCGCCTGTCCTGCCTCGGCCTTTGCGGCACCGCCTTCTTCATGTCGTCGGTCTGGTCTTCGAGCACCTTCCGTGCGCGATCGCGCTGTGAGTCATCCATCAGCGCCAGGCACTGCGCCACCTGCTCGGCCCGGCGATCCATCAGCAGTTCGGCAACGCTGACCATGAAGCGCATCTGCACACCGAGCGCCGACATCTCCTCCTGGCTGGGCATTGCTCCGCTGCTCTGCGCCGGATTCTCCAGCTCCTTCGGCACCTTGTAGACGCGCCGCACCGAGTCGTAGCGCACCATCAGATCGGCGTTCCGCTCGTAGAGCGTTCCGCGCAGCGCCGTGAGTGCCGTCGTCTGCTCGTCCGTGAGTTTCAGCTTCTTCGACTCCTTCAGCAGCGCCTCCGCCGCGTTGAAGGTCTGGAGTTCGTTGGTGGTCGCGAACTTCGGCAACGCGTTCGGCCGACCCATGCGGCTTGCGCCACCGTCCGGGCGACGACCAGGCACCGCACCCGCCTGGCCGAACTGGGCGGCGAGCGGGGCAGGGAGCAGCACAAGAACGGCGAGAAGTGAGGCGAGGCGCATCGGCGGGTCCGGGCTGTTGGCGCGAATGGGACAGTGTGGGCGTCGGCGAATCTTAGTGTAGCGTAGCCGAAGTTCCTTGGCCAAAGGTGGGCAGTGGATTTCGGCGCCAACCAAGGCGCAACCCGCAGCGATACCAGCGGTATCGCGAGGAGTTGCAACGCGGGGTGGTGCCGAAAGACACGCCCAACTGCCACGAGACTTCGGCTACGCTACACTAGCCAGCCGCGGGTCAGCGTGCGCCTGCCCGAGGCGGCCGGTACGCCGTCCCGCTGCGTTGCTACACGGCATGTCGCCCCGCAGTTTCCCAGCATGAAGATCGCACCAGTCGCACTCGTCTCGGCGGCGCTCGTTTTCGGGGCGTCGATCGGCGCCCAGCAGGTGCCCGATCGCGGATTTCGCCCAGCGCTGCTTTCGCCGGCGTATGCGTTGCTGAGTGGTCCGCGCCTCTGCCTCGATGAAGGTCATCACAATTTCCACACCCTCGATGATCGCTTCTGGGCGTTCGGTGAGCTGGCACGCCGTGACGGCTACCGTGTGGCGCCGCTTCGGCTCACGTTCAGCGCGCGCGCACTTGGCGACTGTGACCTGCTCGTCATCTCCAACGCGCAGCCCAGCGATAGACCGTGGAGCGAGTATCCGCTGCCGACGCCGTCCGCCTTCGGCGACGGCGAGATCGCGGCGGTGAGGAACTGGGTGGACGCCGGTGGTCGACTCCTGCTGATCGCTGACCACATGCCCCTGGCGGGCGCCGCAGCACCACTCGCCACCGCCTTTGGTGCCAGCTTCACCAATGGTTTCGCGTATCCTGGGGCCACCGACGCACAGATCGAGGCCGTGCGTGGCGGTGGCAGCTCAGCTCCCACCCTGTTTCGGCCCGACAGTGGAACGCTGCCGCCACATCCGATTCGCGCTGGTCGCAACGCCGCGGAACAGGTCACGCAGGTGCGCAGCTTTACCGGTCAGGCGTTTCGATGGGATGCGCCGGACGTGCAGCCGGTGATGATCCTGCCCGAGGAGTATGTGTCGCTCGAACCGAAGGTTGCGTGGCGATTCATGCCTGACACGCCGGTGCGCAAGGTCGGAGGCTGGCTGCAGGGCGCCACGCGTCGCGTCGGTCGAGGGCGGGTGGCGTTGTTCGGCGAGGCGGCGATGTTCAGCGCGCAGATTGCCGGCGCTGAACGGCGACCGATGGGCATGAATGCGCCGTTGGCCGAGCAGAATGCGCAGTTCACGCTCAACGTGCTGCACTGGCTCACCGGAGTGATCGAGCCGTAGCGGCGCTGCCTACTTCGGCGTTGTCCTCTGCTTGCCCCGTGCCGACAACGCACGGGTTGCATCGCGCGTCAGCGACGTCACGAACTCCACCCGCCGGAAGCGGAGCGCCGACCAATCCTCGTCGATTGCGACCATGCGCACCCCTTCGAAGCCGGCCTCGCCCAGCGTGGCCCAGCCTGAGTCCCGATTGAATTCGCAGCTGAATTTCTTCGACGACTTCTTCGGATACGCAATCCAGAGCACGGCGTCGCCGGTGCACGCGCGGGCGAGCTTCGTGGAGCAGTCATCCAGTTCTTTCTGCGTGACCGCAAAGCCAATCCCGAACGCTGTCGTGGCGCCGCGGGTCAGCGTGCGCCGCACGTCGATGCCCTCGAGCTGAGCCAGCTCGGTGTCGAACGATCGCGGGGCGTTGAGCACCGTGATCTCGCGGTGATCCTTGAGATTGAGCTTCTTGAACAGTGCGCTCATGTCCGGCAGTCCCTGCATTCGTGTCGGGGCAGTCGATCGGTCGGGCAAGCCGGGTGGCGCCATGGCAAAGGTCCGTTGCCACGGCGTCACCGGCTGAGGCGCGCTACATCGCGATCTTCTTCTCTGGTGCCTTCGCCTTCGGGTCGAGCAACGGCTTCCGCGACCGCAAGTGTTCTTCCATGCGGAGCCGCGGCACACCGTCCTGCATCCACTCCGGTGCGGGTTTGCCCTGTAGGAAGTGATCGAACCACTCCTGCATACGCACCGCGTAGTCCTTCTGGTTGATCGGCCGCGCGAGTCCATGATTCTCGCCCACGTACTCGAGCAGGACGACATCCTTGCCCAGCTCGCGCAGCGTGTTGTAGTACGTGATGCCCTGATTGAAGTCCACCGCACCGTCCCGGTCGTTGTGCAGGATCATGAACGGAATCGACACCTTGTCGGCAAAGCGGTTCGGTGAATTGCGCAGGTAGGCATCCGGATCCTTCGCGTAGCTGGAACGGAATCGCCCCTGGCTCGAGATGAAGATGCCCTGATTGGTGTTGCCCGAGTTCCAATAGACCGAGCTGAACATCGACACCATATCCGTCAGCGGTGCCCCGGCAATTGCAGTCTTGAAGATGTTCGTCTGGGTGGCGATGAAGCTGGTCTGGTATCCGCCCCAGCTGTGCCCCTGCAGCGCGACATTCGTCGAATCGACGATGCCGCTGGCGATCGCAGCCTTCACCGCCGGAACGACACACCAGACGGCCGAACGTCCTGGTTCGTCCAGCTTGTAGGTGATGTCCGGCATGAAGTACGCGTAACCGCGCGACGTGTACACGCTGGGATTGGCGTAGCGCGTTGCGTTCGGCTGGGCGTAGGCGTGGAACCCCTGCGACAGCTTCTCGTAGATGTACGTCAACGTCGGATATCGCTTGCCTGGCTCGTATCCTGCCGGAAGGAACAGCGCGCCTTGCAGCTTGGCGCCGGTGTTGTCGCAGGTGTATTCGATCAACCGCGCGCCGGCACTCCACGCCACGTCGGACTGCTGCGGATTGGCGTCGGTGATGCGGCGTGGGTTGGTCAGCCCGGCATCCGCGACATGGAAGTCGGGGAAGTTGACGAACGTCTGCCGCGTGAAGGCCCAGACGTCGGCATCGCGCGCCTTGCGGTAGTCGACCTTCGCGTCTTCCCATGAGAGTGTGCGGGTGCCACCGCGCAGCGCGTCGACCGAGACGAGCCCTTCCTTCTTCGTGCGCTCGCCATACGTCTCGACGAACAGCGGTCGTGCGAGATCGATCCCGCGTTCACGGGGGCCCGCGCCCACGCGCGCCTGATACCGCGTCCCGGATGTCTTGCCGTTCTGCGTCAGATTCGTCGCAGTGCCGCCAGCGACAGGCACCTTCCACAGATCCCAGTTGTCGCGCAGGATCACGAATCGCGAGTCGCGCGACCAGCCGAACGGGGGTGCGGCCGGCGGCTTCACGACGTTGTGGTCATCCTCGTCGTCCCAGAAGGTCGCGGCGATGCCCTCGGTCAGCTTGCGCGAGACACGCGTGGTGAAGTCGTAGAGGTTCCAGTGGCCGTCGTCATACCAGACCGCGCGCTGCCCATCGGGCGAGAGCACCGTGCTGGCACCGCCTCCAAACCCGCCACCGCCCGGATTCTGCAGTGCCTTCGCGATGATGGTCCGCGAGCCGGTGGTGACGTCGACCGCATACAGATCGCGGAGCTGGCGTCCGTCGACGCTCGCCTGACGCTCGTACGGCGTCTGATCCACACCGAGCGCCCATCTGTCGCCGAAGCCGACCGTGAGCGTGCGCATGTTGTCGTCGGTCAGCTGCACGACCTTCGGTGAGGCGAGATGCCATGCCGCGAGGAAGCTGAAGCCGCGATCGGCCGTCTCCTGCACCTGCTGCGCACTCTGCAGCCGCGGATCCTTCCAGTGCCAGAGGATCAGCGATGGGGTCTCGTCGTCCTGCTTTGCCGGTGCGATCTGACCGCCGGCTCCCGCACCTGGGGCGGGGGCGTTGGCGCCGCCAGAGAGCGGCGCACCGGTGGATGCGGGTGGCGCGGGACGCAGCTCCCGCAGTCCGAAGTACAACACCGTCTGCGCATCATTCCATTTTGGCGCGCGGTCGGCGCTCACGACCAGATTGCGTGTGCTGGCCACGTTCTTCTCGTTGATCGTCACCGTCACGGGCGTGCGTGACGCCAGATGCGTCCAGCCAAGCACGGTGCTCAGCGTATCCTTGCTCGCACTGTCCGCGATCGAGCGCACCACTGCGAGCGCATCACCGCTGTCGGCCCAGGTCAGGCGTCGGTACATCGCCTTCTCACCGTCGAGTGCGCGCACCACGCCAGTCGCGAGGTCGCGGACCTGCACCCCGTTGCCGAGCATGTCGCGCTGGTCGGTGGTGTAGGCGAAGTACTGTCCTGATTCATCGAAGCTGTATTCACCGACGCTGGCGAGCGTGATCGGCGCGCCGCCGGTGAGATCGACGAGCAGCACGACCGAGCCGCCTCCCGGTGGCGCCGCGGCACCACCGGGAGGCGCGGCACCCGGGCTGGTGGGTGCATCCGGTGGCATCAACTGCAGCGCAATCACATTCGAGCGATCGCCGGCGAACTTGTAGCTTCGCACCCGCTCGAACTCGCGCTTCGTTCCGGTCGCGAGCTCGATCACACCGACTTTTGTCGGTAGCGTGCGCCGATCACGGCGCGCCTTCTTCGCGTCGTCAGCCGTCGGATGGATCGTATACGCGGCCCATCGATTGTTGCCCGAGATCGCGACGCCGGCGGTTGCGGCAAACCCCGACGGTGATTCACCGATCGGCATCCGTGTCTCAGTCGCCCCCGCTGCCGTGTTGCGCACCACGAAGTGCCCGTCCCCCTCGTTCGGCGCCAGGACGTAGGCCATCCAGCGCCCGTCATTGGACATCGTGGGGAAGCGGATGCCCTTCCATGAGAGGAGGTCCTCCATGGTCAGCGGACGCTTGGCGGCGGCGGGCTGCTGTGCCTGGGCAACGCGAGGTGGCGACGAGAGAGCGAACAACAGGGCGACCGCCCCGAAGAGCGGTCTGGTGGCGCGGCGGGGCATGTCGGAACTCCGGGACAGGAACAGCGCGCGGGAGGACCCCGCGCAGATGGTCAAGAATCGCCGATGCACCAGCCTCACGGTAGTTGGCCGCGGCGGCCCGCGAACTATGGCCGCTGGAATGACCGGCTGGTGTTCGGCATGTCCGACCGATGCCAGTTGCGGCCCGGCACGGCGCCTGATAACGCGCGATAACGCGCGCCGGACTCGCTGGCGCGCTGGCCTGACGCGCCCGTCCGCGCCGTTCGTGGCGGCTTTCGTGACAAAGCAGGTGCGTTGTTTGACAGCCCCTGCGACGACCTGTAAGCTGCCTACCATCAGCCTGTCTGCTGTCCTTGGGCCGATCGTACGCTGTTACGACATCGCGAATGGCGCTCTGGCGTTGGCGGTGACTCTTCAAACGGGTTCCTGATTCCATGGCGCACCGATTTCTTGCAGTCGTGTCTGGAAGTCTCGCTCTTGCTGTCACGGCGACGGCGCAACTGCGGACGGTGACTGGCACCGTCACGCGCACCGATGGGATCGCGCTGGCCGGCGTGTCGGTGGTGGTCAAAGGCACCGCCAGCAACGCCTTCACGAACAACGGCGGCGAGTACACGATACGGGCCGAGGTGGGCCAGATTCTGTCGTTCCGCCGCATCGGGTACGTACTGCTCGAGCGTGCCGTGCCAGCCGAGGGGCTGGTGAATGCGCAGATGGTCAACACCACCACGCGTCTCGACGCGGTGGTGGTGACGGCACTCGGCCAAACGACATCCCAGCGCAACCTAGGCACCTCGCAGCAGACCGTCACTGGCAAGGATGTGGCCGAAACCGGCCGCGAAAACTTCATCAACTCCCTGCAGGGGCGGGTGGCCGGCGTCGAGGTGACCAGCAGCTCCGGTGTGCCGGGTGCGTCGTCATCGATCACCATTCGCGGTGTCAGTTCGATCAGCAGCAGCAATCAGCCGCTGATGGTCATCGATGGACTGCCGATGGACAACAAGACGCTGAACACCGGCGTGCTGGCCTCGGATGCACCGGGTTCGACCACCGCCTTCAGCAACCGGGGCGTCGACTTCACCAACCGCGCGGCGGACATCAGCCCGGAAGACATCGAATCGCTGGTGGTCCTGAAGGGACCGGAGGCGTCAGCGCTGTATGGGATCGATGCCGCCAACGGTGCGATCGTGATCACCACCAAGCGGGGGCGGCCCGGCATGGGCGGCTTCGAGTACAGCAACCGCTTCCGCACCGACCTGGCGCGCGCGCAACCCGAGGTGCAGCGCACGTACGGGCCAACGACGGTCGCCGGCACCGCGCTGGGCAGTTTTTCGTACTTCGGCGCGCCATATCCGGCGGGCACGCCGTTCTTCAACAACGTCGACGGCTTCTTCCAGTCGGCCCTGTCACAGCGGCACAATGTGGCCTTCAGTGGCGCGACGCCGGACAGCAAGCTGTCGTATCGGCTGGCGATGAACCTGGACGATCAGGGCGCGGTGGTGATCAACTCCAACCTGCGCAAACTGAACCTGACCGGTCGCAGCGATGCGCAGGTGACCAGGTGGCTGCGCACTGATCTGTCCATCCAGTACTCGATCCAGGAGAACAAACAGCTCTTCAAGGGTGACAACGGTCCGCTGGTGGGCGTGCTGCTCTGGCCGCAGACCGACAACGCATCGGATTTCCTGACACCGGCCGGCAACCGGCGGCGGATCACCCAGCTGGCGTCGAACCTGGAGACAGACAATCCGTACTTCAACGCCCGACGGAACCAGAATGCGTCGAACACCAACCGCCTGATCGCCAACCTGACGTTTACGCTGACGCCATTCAGCTGGAGCGACTTCAAGTCGACGATCGGATCGGACGGCTACACCAACGAGGTCTCGATCCTGCGGCACCCGGAGAGTGTGTATGGCAGCGCGAACAACGGCATCCTCGATCTGGCGACCGATGTGACGCGCAACCTGAACATGCAGAACATCTTCAACATCCACAGCCGACAGCTCACCCGGGACCTGTCGATCAGCGGGTTCGTCGGCAACGCGGTGCAGGACCTGCGATCGCAGACCAATGCGCTGCGCGGCCAGGATTTCCTCGACCCGCAGTTCAATTCGGTGAACAACACGCTGCTCCGCACCAACCGCACCACGCTCACGCAGCGCCGGCTGGTGAGCCTGTTCTCGCAGGCCACGCTCAACTATCGCGACTATCTCTACGTCACCGCGACCGGGCGCAATGACTGGACCTCGACGATCCCGGTCGAGCGCAACTCCTTCTTCTATCCGTCGATCTCGAGCAGCTTCATCTTTTCCGACGCATTCCCGGCCGTGGGTCGGGTGATGACCGGCAAGCTGCGTGCGGCGTACGCCGCAGTGGGCCGCGATGCGCGGCCCTATGCCTTCCGGCCGGCGCTCGAGTCGAAGACGACTTCCAACGGCGGCTATGCCTACGGGTTCACCGGGCCGAATCTGGCGCTCAGCCCAGAGTTCGCGCGCTCGTACGAATTCGGCACGGAACTGGGCTTCCTGCAGGATCGCGTCGGCCTGGATGTGACCTGGTACCGCAAGCAGACGAAGGACCAGATCGTGAATGACATCCGCGGCAGTTACGGCACGGGCTTCATTCTCTTCAACCTCAATGGTGCCGTGACGCGGAATCAGGGACTGGAAGTTTCCCTGCGCGCCCGGCCGGTTCAGACGTCACGGTTCTCGTGGGATGTGCTGGCGAACTTCGAACGGGCACGTGGCACGACACTCGAACTGCCGAACGCGTTGCCTGAGTCGTACGTGTCGGACACCTGGCTGTTCGGCAACGTGCGTAATGGCACGGGCAAGGGCCAGTCCACCCGATCACTCACTGGCTTCTTCTACCTGCGCAACACCGCCGGCAAGGTGCTGATCGACCCGACCACGGGCCTGCCGTTGCGGTCCACGCTGTTCGTTGATGCCGGCTACGACCGGCAGCCGAACTACACCGTCGGCCTGAACAACTCGCTGCGCTACAAGAGCCTCTCGGTCAACTTCCTGTTCGACTTCCGGCGCGGCGGGGATGTATTCAATGCCACCGAGCACTTCCTCACGCAGCGAGGGTTGAGCAAGCGCACCCTCGACCGTGAGACGCCGCGGGTGCTGGATGGTGTGCTGCGCGACGGCAAGGAGAACAGCGCCACCCCGACCGTGAACAACATCGTGGTCATTCCGGCCACCCAGAACGCCTACTACACGACGATCAGCGAGGAACTGTTCATCGAGAAGAACATCAACTGGATCCGCCTGCGCGACGTGACCGCGCGCTACGTGCTGCCGGGCCGGTTCCTCAAGGCTCGCGATGCCAGCGCCTTCATCACCGGGACCGACCTGCTGCTGTTCACCAACTACTCCGGACTGGACCCGATCGTGAACGGAAACACCGCCGCAGTCGGTGGATCAGGCGCCGCCGGCATCGACTATGGCAACTTCCCGATGCCTCGTGGATTCGCAGCTGGCGTCACGGTGAGGTACTGACCCATGCCGCACTCCATGACTCCAGAGCGCATGACCGAACGCAACCTGTTGCGCCGCGGCCGAGAGGCCGTGACCTCTCGCCTCCGCCGCGGCATGCAGGTGACAGCCGCCGTGGGAGCGATGACGCTCGTGTCGGGCTGCAAGGACTTTCTCGATGTCAACGAGAATCCGAACGGTCCACAGACGGTGTCGGCCAACCTGTACCTGTCGCCGATGCTGCACTGGATGGCGACCTCACCGCAATTCGATGGGCGCTTCATCGGCCGGTACGCGCAGGAGTGGATCCTCACCTCCACCATCGTGACGACCTGGGACCGCATGGGGTACGACCCGGCCAGCGACAACGGGGCGCAGCTGTGGCGTGATGTGTACTTCGTCTTCGGGCAGAACCTGGTCGACATGACCACCAAGGCCGAAGCGGAGCAGCGCTGGGACCTGCTCGGTGTCGCGCAGATCCTCAAGGCGTGGGGCTGGCAGGTGCTGACCGACGTGCACGGCGAGATCATCGTCAAGGAAGCGATCGATCAGTCGAAGTTCACGTTCAACTACGACACGCAGCAGTACGCCTACGAGGAAGTGCAGAAGCTGCTGGGGCAGGCGATCGTGAACCTGAGCCGCACCGACGGTGCCGTGGATCAGGCGTACCTCGCCCGCACTGACAAAGTGTACAACGGCGACCGGTCGAGGTGGATCAAGCTGGCGTGGGGATTGCTGGCAATAAACCTCAATCATTATTCCAACAAGGCGTCGTATCGTCCCGACAGCGTCATCGCCTTCGTCGATCGATCATTCGCCAGCAACGCGGACGACGCACTCCTGACGTATCCGGGCACGAATAACGACGATTTCAGTTTCTACGGCCGGACGCGCGGCAACATTACGGCCTATCGGCCCACCCAGTTTGCCGTCAGCCTCCTCAACGGCACCGTCTTCGGTGGCGTGGTGGACCCGCGGCTGAGCCGGATGCTGCCGGCAGCGCCCGACGGCGTCTATCGGGGCCTCGACATCAATGTCGTCGGGTTCGGCGCGCTGGCTGGGACACAGCAACCGAACAACCTGCATGGCTATCCCGGCGCCGGTGGGCTGCAGCAGCCCGGCCGGTTCCTGTTCGATGACAAGGCGAAGATGCCGATCATGACGTATGCCCAGCTGCAGTTCATCAAGGCGGAAGCGGCATACAAGCGGAACGACCTGGGTACCGCACTGCTGGCCTACCGGAACGGCATCTCGTCACACATCGATTTCGTGAATGCGCGGAACCTCGACAACAACCAGGCGCCGACGCAGATCCCCGCCACCGAGAAGGCTGCCTTTCTCGCCAACCCGGCGATCGTGCCGGCGGCGGCCTCGGGGCTGACGCTGTCGCGGATCATGACGCAGAAATACATCGCACAGTACGGTTGGGGCCATCTGGAGATGTGGATGGACCTGCGCCGATACAACTACACCGGGCTCGATCCCTCCGGCACCACGCAGGTCTTTCCCGGCTTCACGCCGCCTACCAACCTCTTCCCGGATAACGGCGGCAAGCTCGTCCAACGCATCCGACCGCGCTACAACTCGGAATACGTGTGGAACCGGCCGGCACTGGAAGCGATCGGGGGCCTCGAGCTCGACTTTCACACCAAGCCGCTCTGGATCACGCAACCATGAGACACGCGATGACAACGATCCGGACCGCCGCCGCCCTGGTCTGTGCGCTGGCGCTCGCCGGCTGCGAGAAGAATGCCGTCCAGGACATCACCGGCACCCTGCCGAGTGCCCGGATCCGGTTCTTCAATTTCGGCTTGAACGCGCCACAGGTGAATTTCTACGCCAACGACCGGAAGCTGACGGCGACCACCTCGGCGACCGGCGCGGAGTCGGTCAATGGTGTGGCGTACGGGAGCGTCGGGTCTGGCGGCTTCTATTCCGGGTTGGAGCCAGCGAGCTACGAATTCTCGGGTCGCATTGCGGCGGCGGTGGACAAGGATCTCAAGGTGGCTACGGCCACCGCGGTGCTCGCTGAAGGCAAGGCGTACTCGCTTTACATGAGTGGCCTCTATGATGCCACAGCAAAACGGTCCGATGTCTTCGTGGTCGAGGACGACTTCAGCAGCACCATCGACTTTGGCCAGGCGTACGTCCGCTTCGTCAACGGTATCTTCAACGCCGCGCCGATGGTGCTGGTCGCCAGGAACACCGTCACGGCGGTGGAGATCCCGATCGGCGCGGCGGTGGGATACAAGGGCGCGGGTGTGTTCACCGCCATTCCTGGTGGTGTTTACGACATCGGTACGCGCCTCGTCGGTGGCGCGACCAACGTGATCAGTCGAACTGCCGTGTCGTTTTCCGCCGGACGCGTGTACACCATCACGTCCCGCGGGGACATCACGATCGTGTCGACCACCCTCGTCAACCGACCAGTCCTCGACAACACCGCGAACCGCTGACGCGGCTTGCAATGATGCACAAGCTGGCTGGCCTGCTCGCCCTGCTGCTGCTGTCCGGCGTGCATGCGGTGCGCGCTCAGGAGGCCCCCCCCGTACGCGAGCAGAAAGGCCGTGGAAGTGTCAGTGGCGTTGTCTTCGACAGCCTCGCGCGTCGCCCGTTGGCCGGCGCGGCGGTGCAACTGGTCGGTACCGACAGCAATGCCACATTCAGCCGCACGGCCGTCAGCGACTCGCTGGGCCGTTTCCTGCTGACTGATGTGCCGATCGGTCGCTACACCCTCGGATTCTTTCACCCGGTGCTCGACTCCGTCGGCATCGAGTCGCCGCTGCAGGGTGTCAGCATCACGCGGGCGCAGCCGGTGCGGGCCGATCTCTTCACGCCGTCGCCAGCCAGGCTGAGTACTGCGATCTGTGGAACGGGCGGCGCCGGGAATCCGGTTGCCGATTCCAGCGCCCTGATCGTCGGGTTCGTGCGGGATGCGCGTGACCGCAGTCCCGTGGTCTCGGCACGTGTGGCCGCCGAGTGGCTCGAGCTGACGTTCAGTACCGGCGGTGTCGAGCGCCGCGTGCCACGGCTCGCCGCGACCACCGGGGAGAATGGGTGGTTCGCGTTGTGCAATGTCCCGCGCGACGGCACCGTCGCGATGCGCGCCACTCGCGGTGCAGACAGCACCGATCGCGTCGAAATGCTGGTGCCCGCCGCAGGGTTCCTGCGACGCGACCTGTACGTCGGGCGCAGCATTCCGCGCGCCCGCGTTGCGCTGACACCGGGGCAGGCCGGCGCCGCGGCGTCGCCCCCTGCCGCTCCGGCCGCTCCAGCGCGCACCGGCGACGGGCGAATCAGCGGTCGCGTGGTGACTGCCGATTCCGGGAAGACCGTGGCCGGTGCGATCGTGGCCATTCGGGACGGACCGGTGACACGTGCCAACGACCGCGGCGAGTGGGTGCTGAGCGGCATTCCGACCGGCACACGGATGCTCGAGGTGCGCGCCGTCGGGTTTTCGCTTTCGCGGCAACCAGTCGACGTGTTCGCTGGCTCGGCGCCGCTCACGGTGGCCCTCTCGTCGACGAAGGCGGTCCTCGATACCGTCCGTGTGCGCGGGCAACTCGCATTCGACCGCCGCATGGGTGGCTTCGCCGAGCGGCGACGGAGTTATGGCGGCGGACGTTTCCTCAACGCCGAAGAGATTGCGCGGCGTCAGCCGATCATGCTCTCCGATGCGTTCAGAACCATTCCCGGGGTGGAGGTCGCTGGTGATGCCATCCGGCTTCGCGGCACGTCACTCGAGAAATGCACACCCGAGTTCTATCTCAACGGCGCCTACATCGGTGTGCTCGACGCGGTGGACCTCGATGCCATCGCCAAGCCAAAGGACGTGCTTGGCATCGAAATCTATCCCGCTGGCACCGAACCGCCGCAGTTCAATCGTGGCATGGGCGCAGACAACTGCGGCAGTGTGCTGATCTGGACGCGGTAATGGATTCTCGGCGCTCCAGTGCGGCGCGAACACACGACGGCGCGACTACGAGTTCAGCACCCGATCGAGGACGGTCCGGTACCGCGCCGTCACCGACTTGGCGAGCCGGTGCCGTCCGTCCGAGACGAGCCGGTTTCCGCCACGCCAGACGGTATCCACCGCGCGGCTGCGTGCGGCAAACACCCATGCGTCGAGCAGCTGATCGCCGTGCTTGCCATACAGCGCCGGATGCTCCGCCTGCAGCGTGACGAGATCGGCTGGCATCCCGGCGGCAATCCCGTTCGAGCGGCCGAGCGCCTGCCCGCCACCCTGCAGTGTCGCCTCGAACAGCCGGCGTGCGACGGATGGCTGATCGGGGCTCGCCAGAACCGTGCGCGCGCGGTGTGACAGTCGCTGACTGTACTCCAGCGTCCTCAGTTCCTGGGCCGCATCGATCAGCACATTCGAGTCGGTGCCCGTCGCGATGCGTCCGCCCGCATCCAGATACGGTGCCGCCGGAAAGATCCCGTCGCCCAGATTCGATTCGGTGATCGGTGACAAACCGGCGACCGCGCCGCTGCCAGCCAACGCGTTCGTCTCGGCCGCGGTCATGTGCGTCGCATGGATCAGGCACCACCGTGGGTCGATGTCGGTGTGTTCGAGCAGCCACTCAACCGGTCGTGCGCCAGAGAACGCGA
>JANPFJ010000084.1:0-1989 GCA_031423355.1 Gemmatimonadaceae bacterium
TGCGGCTCTGCGAGAACTGACGCGGCGGCGGCGTCAGTTCGCCGGTGGCAGAGGTACCGTCACATCCAGCACCGCCGTCTCGATCGCCCGCCCCACGCGCCGCACCTGCACGAATACGCGATACGAACCCGCTGACGGAAAGGCGACAGGAAACGACACATCGCCCGTCGCGGCCACGGCAGTCGCCGCAGCACTCGCCGGAGCAGGTTGCATCGCCGACATGTCGTGCCCGGGCATCGTCCCCATGTCATGCCCCGGCATCGCGGCTGATGCCATCGCGGGTTGCGCCTCGCCGTGATTCACCGTGTCACCCGCCTCTCGGCGCAGCAACCGCTCCTGTGCCGCCATCGAGCCCGTGCCCATCGGGTGCAGATGCATGAACACCTGACCATCCGTGCGCACGACCATCGCATGACCGGCCATGCCAAGCCAGGGCGCGAGAGCCGCGGGTGAACCATCGGCGTTGGTGACGCGCGCACGAATCGTGACGTCGCTGCGGACAGTCGGTGCGCGATCGAGTGTGATCGTCATCGTGCCGCCGTTGGAGAGCGCGGCTGGCACGGCACCCATCGCGGTTGGTGATGCGGTCCACGCGTCGTCGCCATCAACGTTCGGTGCCGACGCTCCAGCCGGTACGTCAACGGTATCTGCCATGGAGACCGTGTATCCGCTTTCCCGCACTACTTCGGCAAACAACCAGTACTTGCCTGCGGGAATTCCGGTGACCGGTGTCGCGAACGTGCTCAGATCCTTGCGCACCGGATGCAGATGCGCCACGGCGCCACGTGCCCCCGCTTCGACGAGAAAGAGGTGCATCAGCTTCCCATGGTCCGGAATCAGCGGCGTGCCTGTCTGCTTCCGGACACCGGGTTCCTTGGGGTCGATGAAGGTCCACGACTCGTCGGTCACACGCAGCGTCAGTGCACGCGCATCGCCGGCGGTGACGGTGCCTTCCACGGCGAGCGGCTTGTCGAGTTGCTTGCGATAGTCGGTGTCGACGGCGTCCCACCACTTCCAGCCGCCGGTGAGCATCGCGACGATCAGGCAGGCCGCGATCGCCATCGCCCGCTGCGCGCGCCGACGATCCGTCGGTGCCGGCGTTGCTCCGGGTGTGATCGAACTTTCACGCGTTGCCGCACCGACCACCGAGATCAATCCGAAGACGAGGAACGTGCCAAGTGCGGCGAGCAGCCAGCCAAGCCACGGTGGCACGGTGCTGGCGGTGGTTGCGACGCTCGTCACCGGAACGACGAGCGTTCCGTCACCGGCGGGGCCCTTGGCCTGCACGTGAAAGGCGTACGACCCCGACTGCATGATCCAGAGCTGCGTGGTGAATGTGCCGGGCTCACCGGGTACGGGGGGCATGACTTCGGCCGGTGGTGCGCCCTTCAGCCCGTATCGCCAGTACGCCGGTCGCACGGACACATCGGTCGGCACGGCGGTCGGCGTGGTGGTCCGCACAATGACTTCGACCAATCCCGGAATGACGCCCGGTGGGCGCACCAGGATGCGCAGTCCATACGGCCCCGCCATCCCTTCCTGCACCACCAGCGTGCTGCCGACGTGCGCACTGGCCGTCAGCCAGAGCGCGGTGAGCATGACGAGGCTTGCCAGCTTGCGACGCAACATTCAGCGCACCACGCGTCGCAGCCAGGCGCCACGCGCCATGCCGAGCCGCGACGACAACGTTGCCGCCAGCACCGCCCAGGTGGCCATGCTGATCAGTGTCGGCCAGACGGTCGGACCATCTGTCCACATTCGGCGCGGACCAACGAGATACTCGGCTGGCGTCTGGTAGCTGTCGTGTGCACCACCGAAGAACGCGCTGCGACCGATCTCCGAAACCTGCAGCGCACCGAACGGCCACTGCGTTGCCGCCAGGGCTGCCACGAAGCAGACACCGAGTGCGAGGCTCGTCAGCCAGACATTCTTGTCCGCCATGCGATGCAGGATCAGGTCGATGGCGATACCGGGCGCGATCAGCATGAT
>JANPFJ010000085.1:0-6285 GCA_031423355.1 Gemmatimonadaceae bacterium
CGGCCAGCGAATCTCGACGATCTGGCATTCCACTCGATCACCATGCTGGCGGACCTGATACGCCGACGGGTGGTGTCATCGCTGGAACTGACCGAGATGTATCTGCGTCGGCTCGAACGGTACAACCCGTCGCTCAACTGCGTCGTGAACCTGACCGCCGATCGTGCAAGGGCCCAAGCGCGCGAGTTCGATGTGGAATTGGCGCGAGGTCACTATCGCGGCGTGCTGCATGGAATTCCGTGGGGCGTGAAAGACATCGTGTCGGCGAGAGGCGCGCCCACTACCTGGGGCGCGAAGCCCTTCGAGACACGCGTCATCGATGAAGACGCGGAAGTCGTGCAGCGGCTGACGCGCGCCGGTGCGATCCTTGTCGCGAAGCTGACCACCGGTGAGTTTGCGTTTGGCGATCAATGGTTTGGTGGCCGGACGAACAATCCGTGGAATACGGCGGAAGGATCCAGCGGGTCCTCAGCCGGATCAGGCGCGGCCGCTGCTGCCGGCCTTGTTGGATTTGCGATTGGCACCGACACCGGCGGATCCATCCTGTCCCCGGCGGTTCGCTGCGGCGTCGTTGGTCTTCGTCCGACATTCGGCCGCGTCAGCCGTCGCGGTGTCATGGCCGCCGGGTGGACGCTGGACAAGGTTGGTCCCATATGCCGGACCGTCGAAGACTGCGCGATCGTGCTGCGCGCGATTGCCGGGCCCGACGGCTTTGATCTGTCGGTACCGGAGGGCCTGCCGTTCGCGTGGGACGCGCGCGAATCCGCGAAGGGCAAAGTGGTCGGTGTCGTGGCCGGCATGCTCGAGGCCGCGCCGGACGCGGCGGTGCGCGCGAACAACATGAGGGCGCTTGACGGCCTTCGCGCCGCAGGCCTCGAAATCCGCAACATCGAAGTGCCCACCAGCGACCTGACCTACTTCATCGAATACACCGAGCGCGCCGCGGGTTTCGAGGCCGTGGTGAACACCGGGGCGGATGCGGGGCTTGGTGCACAGCGCGTACGCAACGACCTGCGCGCCTATCATCTGGTGACGGCCGTGGACTACCTCCAGGCGAATCGCGTGCGGCTGCGATTGATGGAGGCGTTTGCGCGCGCGACGAAGGACGTGGACGTCGTAGTCTCAGGCGCCGTCACGCTGAATCCCAGCAGCCTGAATCCCATCACCAGTCTCACCGGCCATCCGGCGGTTGCGGTGCCAACGGGGTTCCGCGACAACGGGACCCCAACGGGTTTTACGCTGGCGGGCCGGTTGTACGACGAAGCGGGGCTGCTCGTTGTGGCCCGCGTGATCGAAGCGGCCACCGGCCTGGGCGGCCGTCGGCCCACGTTGAAGGGCTAACGGTTTCGACATCAGTGTAGCGAACGGAGCGCGGCTTGGGTCTCAAGACCTAGGCTAAGTCACTTCTCGATTCACAGCGGCCCGCAGCTGAGGCCGCGCGAGAAGCCTCGGCAAGGATCGCATCGAGTACACGGCGATCGTACAAGTGGCCGTTTGCATCACGGGCCGCACCTTGGTGGGCACCAGATCCGCCACTGTGCCGACGGCAGCGCCCACGCTGTCGGTCGCTGCAAAGAAGCGCTCGAGATTGATGGTCGCCGCGCGCAGTGCGGCCAGTGGTGTTCGCCCGGCCTTGAAGAGCAGCAGCAGCTCGTCGTGCAACTAGAAGCCGGGCAGCACGAAGGGATTGAGCACATCGGTGCCGGCCAGCCGCGGGACCCCGGCCTTGGCCATCGCGGCGACGCGTTGGCTTTGGATATACAATAACGAGCGACCGGACATGGCCCTTGGTGCGATCTCCCCGGCACAGATACTTTTGCGCGCTGATAGCTCCACTTCTGACGACCACTCAAATTGGAGGGACTACCTCTTGCGTGGTGTGAGGCGTCGCATCCGCCGTCGTTCGCTCACGGGCCGCGAGCGGGATTGCTCGCGGCCTCAGACCGTCACGCCGCCTTTTCCTCCTCCGGACCGCTGTCGTCCGGTCCTCCGAGCACGCGGCGCACCTCTTCCACCGCAGCCTCAGCGAATTCTAGGTCGCTGCGGCAGCTACGGAGACGTGAGAAGGGAAAAACCTGTCCGACGCGGCGCAGCAGGTAAGGAACCTGGATTTCTGGTGTGTGCAGGTACACGATGGGCCGACCCCACGCAAGGAAGGCTCCGGTTTCCAGCAGCATACTGCTCGCCACATTTTGACCGTGAAGTGCGACCACGACCTTTGACACGGACAAGGCTTTCAGGTTCTCGGTCAACGCTACAGCGGGATCGAGGAAATTAGCGCGCGACTCCCGCTGTACGATCGGTGCGTAGACGTTGTACCCTGCGGCGGTGAGGCGGTGATGTACGAGTTCCGCGCGTCGCTTCTCTGATGGAAACGTATCGGTCCGCCCGCGGGAAGCAGCCGCCGACATGGTTGCCGCAAGAAAGACGGTGGGCCCTGGGGCAAGGCTAAGCGGACCCTTTAGCGAAACGTCGGTGACCGGAGCAGTGCGCGTTGCCGTGAGTTTGGTCGGGATGGACACGGGCAGCTTGATGAGTTGCGCCCGTACGGCCTCGATGAGCTTGCGGTTGTCACGAGACTCCAGCGAGCGCAAAGCATTTTCGAACGCTTGCTTAACGTCGCGTTTCGCGCGGTCCAGCGTGAGTTGGGTGAGCCCGAGAAGCGCAACCATCCCCAGGAGCGCCTTCGCGACCACGCTGACTGAGTAGGTCGTGCCATCCACGAACGCCCAAGTGGCACACGCGGCCACCAGGCTCACGGAGAGGAGGAGCATGAAAATGGTGCAGATCCAGAAGCGCAACCACGCGTTCCAGTACAACCCATACGACGGGTCGGGATACTGAGAGGCTTCCGATTCGATGAGTGATTCGAAGACCGAAGCAATGACGCCGAATCGATGCGGCTCCGACCGAATGGCGTTCACCAAAGTCCGGTACTGCTCATAAGTGGCCCCTGCGGCCACGCTCATCAGGCGAGGGAGTGCGTAGATCGCGTCGAACTGGCGCTGGAAACGAATCAGGAAACGGTCCCAAACAGTCTCATGGACCGCTAGCGGCCCAAACAACACCGCTCCTAGCGCGCAGCCGGCGGCGGAGACAGCGGTGGCCAGCCCCATGCTTCCGAGGTCAGGCGTCGACAAGAGATCGCCGACGAAGGTGCGTAGTTGTTGCCGGAGATGATCCGGCAACACGAACATGACGCCGAGTGCGGTGACAACACCTGTCAGCTTTGCGCCGACGATAGATACAACCCTGCGAAGTGCGGCGGCTCCGTGAGCGACGCCGCGGGGGAAGTCCGACATTCGGGGACCCTCCGTAGTGCGCGACGTACGATGGTGAGAGCGCATAGGCGGCTCTGCACTTCCGAGTACACCATTGTGGTCCGGCCGCGAGCCTGCGGGGGCACGCACGGACCAAGTGGACTCGGGGAGCGGACATCGCAGCGGTCGCTCTACGCTACACGCCGCCCCCGACTAGCATTGATTGTCAGCAACGCGTGAGGTCCTGCCCCTTCGGGCGGGTGAAGGTGGGCGTCCGGGTCCCTTGGTGACCCCGATCACTCTAAACTACGTAGCATTGCCCGAATGCGCTGCAAGTTGGTCGCGCGCGGCCGAGACCGTCCCTGGTCAGGCAATGCTTCCCGAGCCCGCGCGCCGGATCATCAAGCCTCGTGGGATGGCCATGCTTGAAGATTGACACGTCGCACCTGCTTAGTGATAATCGCGCGGGAAGATCGCGAGCAACTAGGTCGTGCGGTGTTGTCCAAGCGGCAACTCATTCAACTCCGCCCTCGCCTCCCGCCACGCCGGATAGTACCGATCCAACAACGCCACAAACCGCGGTCCATGTGTCGGTTCCAGCAAGTGCACCATCTCATGCACGATCACATACTCCAGCAAGTCCTTCGGTTTTTTCACCAGCTCCGTGTTGAGTCGAATCGTCCGCGCCACAGCATTGCACCCGCCCCACCGCGTCTTCATGCGCTGCAAGAAGTACCGTGACACCGTCACGCCCAGTGTGCGTTCCCACTTAGCGATGATACCGGGGACAAGTTCGTGCAGCTGCCGAAGGTGCCACGCGTGCATCACGTCACCTCGCCGCTCGACGGGACTTCCGGGGCGCACGTTGAGCGTGATGCGACGATGATCCATCGTCACACCAGGCTTTGTGTCTCGTTCGGCCACCACCAACAGATAACGCCGCCCCCACAGCCAGTGGCTCTCACGCGTGACGTACCGACGCGGCGCTTCTCGCGCCTGCCCCCGCAGTTTGGCGCGTTGGTCGCGAATCCACGGCAACTTCGTCACCGCGTACGCACGCGCGACGTCGAGGCGGGTACCGACCGGGGTCACCAAGGTCACTCGGCCGTGAGGCGGATGCACGGCCAAGTGGACGTTCTTCACCTCGCGCCGTGTGAGCTCGACAGTGATATCGCCAAGCTCGATGGTGGTCATCATCAGTAGCCGGGCTGATTCTTCACGATATCGAACACGGCCACCGTGGCGTCTTTATCACGGTCGAGCAGCGGATAGATCGCATTCTTCACCTTCGCCTCTCGAGCATGGTCGCCGCGCCATCCGGCCGGCGCCTGCTCTCGCACCGCACGGTCCACCTTGAGAGCGAACGTCGCAAGCGCCTCCTCGGGCGTGGGATACCGGAACGTCGTGGCCGGCACGGTGGGCAGATTGTTGAACAGCACCGTCGCCTCCGCATTGCCATGCAACATCGACGGCACTCCCTCGGCGCTCCCTCGCTCGGCAATCCGCCGAGCCAGCGCTTCTGCTTTCCGCAAGAACTCTTCGTACTCGGCAGACTCTTTCCGGCTCTGCGCGATCAGGTCATCTAACAACTCAGACATCTTCTCGTAGAAGCGCGGGTCCGTGAGCTGATCGCGAATGATCACTTTGCGCACGTTGTTGATGATCGTCTCAGCGACGGCCCGCTTTGACAACTTCCCCTTGGCATTGATATCCCGGGCGATCACGTCGTGAATGCCCGTGTCGACAATCATCTCGATGAGTGATCGCGTGCCAGTCTCGCCGATTGTGGCGGCCGGCTCGGCCTGCACGTAGGTGTCGAGCAGATGTCGCATGTCAGCTTCGTACGGCTTGATGTCGAGCTCTTCGCCCGAATACTTTTTGATCGCGGCTCTGATGTCCGCGTAGAATTGCACCTCGGCTTTGATCGCGGCCGACCTCACCGCATCGTAGCCGAGCGCTGGAAGGTCAGTCGCGACTTCGCCGTAGGCGCGCGCAAATGCAGCCGTCACTTTGTAGTACGAGATGCGCAGCGGTTCCGTAGCGCTCAGCGCGTCAGGATCGCTGGCCTCTCCGCAGAAGTAGTGCAGGTACTGCTCCACCTCCTGCGGCGTTGGCACGGGCTCAGAGAGGCGCACAACGATCTCGCGCGCCTGCTCCAAGCGGCGGCGTCCTTCTTCACGCCAGTCGTTGAGCGGTACGTTGCCGTCGTCGCCCGTCGCGTCGTCGACATCGAGTTCATCCGAGCTGTAGACGGCGATGGCTTCCTGCACCTGGCCAAAGAGCTCTTTGAAGTCAACGATCTGGCCGAATGGCTTGTCCTCGCCGTCCAAGCGATTGGTGCGACAGATCGCCTGAAAGAGGTTATGGTCGCGCAGCTCGTGGTCGAGGTAGATGTACGTGCAGCTGGGCGCATCGAAGCCGGTCAGCAGTTTGCCCACCACGATCAGCAGCTTCGTATTGGCTGGCTCCTCGATGAATCGACGTTTGATCTCGGTTTCGTACTGCCCGGTGCTCTGCCCATCGGCGAGCACATGCTTGGTATACGTGTCGAACTTGTACCGCTCGTCGCTATTCGCTGGCTCGCGCGATATCGCATTGTGATTCGGCTCGAACGAGGTCACGATGCCCACGTACTTCCCGAATGACGTGTGCTGAAAGAGCTGGAAGTAGTGACAGGCGTCTCGAATGGACGAGACGACCAGCATGGCCGTGCCGCGGTCTGCATTCAAGCGTGGCTTGAGCGCAAAGTCCTCAATGATACTCGCGATAATGCGGTCCTTCCGCTCTTCGGAGCTCAGCAACTCTTCCATTCGCGCCCAACGCTTCTTGAGACCCGCCTTCTGGTAGTTGTTGAGCATGGCGGTTTTCGCCTCGAACCACTCATCCACCTTTTGTGGTGAGGTCAAACGCTGTGGAACGCGTCGGGCTTCATACTTGAAGTCGAGCACGACTTTGTCGGCCACGGCCTCGTGGAACTTGTACGTGTGGATGTACGTGCCGAACACGTCACGCGTGAGCTGCTTGT
>JANPFJ010000086.1:0-12353 GCA_031423355.1 Gemmatimonadaceae bacterium
GACGGCGGCTCGATTCGATTGCGGATCAGCATGGCGACGGAGAGCGAAGAAGGAGGAGGAGGACGAACCTGGCGACGTATCCAACGAGCGGAAGACGAGCTGAACCGACAACCAAATCAAATGCTACAACGCCTGCGGTGGCCAGTACAGTCGTCGGGCGATGTTGCTACCCACCTGTTTCGTCATGGTGCCGACCGCAGCGTGATCACGGACCGTCTTGGCCATTCCGACGCGGGGCGAGGCACCAGGCTCACGCGGCGCGCATCACCAGAAGATCGTATACACCGCCGCCAGCACGCCAGCCACGATCAGCGCACCGACGGCAAACGCGGGGTTCATGGCGAACATGCCCTTCTCCACCTGCAACCCGTTGGTCCGCACGCCACGCTTGTGATCCCAAAGGCTGATCGCCACCATGCCGGCGACGCAGATCAGGAACACGAATCCCATTCGGTCGAGGAAAGGAATCTCGAAGACCCCGTCACCGTTTGCCGTGGCGAACCCGGATTGCCCGAGAAAGCGCAAATCGAGGAAACGGGGGAGGAATTTGAACGCAATCGAAAGCGCAAAACCACCGACTGTCGCGAACAGTGCGGCGTTGGAACTCGCCTTCTTCCAGAAGAAACCCAGCATGAACATGGCGAAGATTCCCGGACTGACGAAGCCGGTGTACTCCTGGATGTACTGAAATCCGCCCTTCTTGTCGATGCCCATCAATGGCGCAATCACCACGGCGAGCAACATCGCCACGACCACGGTCACCTTTCCGACCGTGACCATCGAATCCTCACTGGCACCGGGCTTCAGCCGTCGCTTGTAGATGTCGAGTGTGAAGATCGTCGCGATGCTGTTGGCCTTGCCTGCCAGTGACGCGACGATCGCGGCGGTCAACGCGGCGAACGACAGCCCTTTCAAGCCGGCCGGCAGCAAGTTGAGCAGCACGGGATATGCCCGATCAGGGTTGAGCTCTCCGCCCTGCAGCATCTCTGCCTGAAAGCTGCCTTGCTGGTGCAGCACATACGCCGCGATACCCGGCAACACGACGATCACAGGCATCATGAGTTTCAGGAACGCAGCGAACAGGAGACCATTTCTCGCCGTCTGCAAATCCGCGCCCAACGCTCGTTGCGTGATGTACTGATTGCATCCCCAGTAATTCAGATTCACGATCCACATGCCACCGATCAGCACCGTCAACCCCGGCAAGTCCGCATAGCTCGCGTTGCCCTGCCTCAGAATCATGTGAAAGTGGTCATTGGCCTGTCGTGTCATGATGCTGAAGCCATCCACGACACCTTTCCCGCCAGAACTGTCGGCAACCATGTTCAGGGCGATGTACGTGGTTGCCAGCCCGCCCAGAATCAGGAAGAAGACCTGAATGACGTCCGTATATCCAATGACCTTCATCCCGCCCAGCGTGATGACGATGGCGAAGGTGGCCAGCAGATACATGCACAGGGTGGTATCGATGCCTGAGATACTGTTGATGGCCAGTGCGCCCAGATACAGAATCGAGGTCAGATTGACGACGACGTACAGCAGCAACCAGAACACCGCCATGATCATGGCGACGGTGCCGTTGTACCGCTGATTCAGGAACTGCGGCATGGTATAGACTTTATTCCTGAGATACACCGGAATGAAGAATACCGCGACGATCAGCAGGCTTGCGGCGGCCATCCACTCATAGGTGGCAATGGCCAAGCCCATCTTGAAACCACTGCCACTCATCCCGATGAACTGCTCGGCGGAAATATTTGACGCAATGAGCGATGCCCCGATTGCCCACCACGTCAGGGAACCCTCGGCCAGGAAATAGTCATGCGAAGCCGTGGAGCTGGACGCTGCTTTGTGCTTACGCCGATAGACCCACAGACCGTAGCCAGTGACGACAATGAAGTAGAAGAGGAATACCAGGTAGTCCTGACCTGTCAAACTGTTCATTGGGGTCTGCGCTGATTGAAGAAGTGAGCCATCCCGGATTCCCTGGACACGCGGCGATGCGACTGCTCGTTCGACGTCAATGGGGCAGCCGCTGCGCGGCGTGGAGTACCCCCGGGCCAGGCTGCCGACGCGCACGATAACATCCGGAACGCCGCCGTCACACCGTCGAGGGCCGCACCGTCAGACTGCTACAAGACCCGTCGCGCCCAGAGCAGTCGCTGGATGATGTTGATCCCCACCAGCGTCGTCATGAGCCCGAACAGGAGGGCCAGCTTCTCCGGGAAGAGGAAGAACAGCGCGTAGAACACCACCGTTTCGAATCCCGCCACCAGTGCCGGCGGCATGGTGACCGTGGTGAGTTCGCCGCTACTCCGGGCGCCGGATGAGCGCTTCTCGAGAACTGCGGAGAGGTACATCCAGCTGCAGGCGTTGACAAAGAACGCCCCTTCGAGGGCCACCGCCCAGAGCAACACCGGCCGATCGATACTGCTGATCGCGAAGCCGATCGGAATCGCGGCATACACCACGAAATCGAGCAGGATGTCGAAATAACCGCCGAAATCGGTTTGCCGTTCCGCGACCCGGGCCACGGTTCCGTCCAGTCCATCGGTGACCCGATTGGCGATCCAGAGCGCCAGCCCGAGCCCCCATTCCGCTCTCGCCGCCGCAGCCGCCGCACCGAGCCCGAACAGCAGCGCCACCACCGAAATCAGATTCGGAGGCACCCCCTGCAGCAACCGCGCCAGTGGCGCAAGCAGTTGGTCCTTGAAGCCGCGCAGCAGGTGATCGAACACGGGTCAAGACGGGTGTGAAGGAAAGATCCTGGCATGTCGTAGCGTCACTTGCACCACCTCGCTGATGCCAACGGAAGTACCGCTGCCAATGCGCAGCGATGCCTCTTCGCCCAGCGCATTGCGCACGCCGAGAACTGCGTCACGCGCACCTTCACGGAGCGACGTGACCGTCAGTGCCGGCGCGTTGAGTTGGTTGCCACGATGCAGCTGGACCTCGTGCGAACGGACACACGCGACCGCCCTCCCGATCTCCACATTCCCCGCCGGCACAGCACCACCGATCCACCGGAAGAGATTCCCGGACGGCGATGCGCACACCTCGCCGTCGATTTCAGCGTAGACGCCAAGCACCCGGGCAGTTTCCAGCGAGGGTGGCTGCTCGAGGATGTCAGCAGACAGCGCAGGGGTACTCAGCTGTCCGAATTGCTCGATAGATGCGATGTGCGTTGCGACGGCGAGGGCGTCATCCAGATCGTGAGTGACCAGCACCATGGCCGCACCGCTGGCCGCACGCGTCTCCTGCAACGCCTCGCGCACATCACGCCGGACGGCAGGATCGAGCGATGCCAGCGGTTCATCCAGCAGCAGGACGGCGGGATCGGCGCAGAGTGCACGCGCCAGTGCCACGCGGTGCCGTTGACCGCCGCTCAGCGACTCGGGGAAGAACCCCATCACACTGCCGACCTGCAGCCGCTGCAGCCATTCGATCGCCCGGTGCATCGCCTCCTTCTTCGCGATCCCGCGTACGATCATGGGGAACGCGACATTCTCCAGCACCGAGAGGTGCGGAAAGAGTACCGGCTCCTGATGGAGGTACACCACGCTGCGGCGCTCCGGTGGCCGTGACGACACATCGGCTCCGTTCACGATCACCGTACCGCGAATGGTCGGCTGCAGTCCGGCGAGCGTCCGCAGCAGCGACGATTTCCCCGACCCCGATACGCCGAGCACCGCCAGGCACTCCCCGCTGTCGACGGCGAAGGAAAGGTCGATCAGTCCGACGTGGTACCCCGACAAGCGTGTGAGCTCTTCGTCGATCGTCGAATCTTCGAACATGAACCGGCTGATCGACGTCCGCGCGGGCTCCTCGCGTGACGTACCGCCAAACAGCACGAACAGATTGCGAACGTCGAGTGCCACACTCACGCGACCACCGCCGAAGTGTTGCGCGCGGCAATGCGCGATGCGCCCAACACAATCAACGCAGGAATCGTCAATGCCAATGCGCCCGCCGCGGCACGCTGATCCTGGCCGGATTGCAGCATCGCCAGCACATCGAGGGGCAGCGTGCGCACTGCACCGCCACCGACCAGCAGTGTCAGTGCGACCTGTGCCCAGCTGACCAGAAACCCGAGCGCGAGTGCCTCTGCAATCGGCCGACGCAAGAGCGGCAGCAGCACCAGCCGCCACCGCATGCGACCAGTGGCACCGAGCGTGGCGGCGGCCTCCTCGAGCCGCCTGTCCCAGCGCGTGAACACACCGAGGAAGACCAGCGTGAGGTAACCGAGTGCGGGCACCAGATGTGCGAGAAACACACCGAACAGCGTGCCACCCAGCCCGAGCGTGAGCACCGTGAGCTGCAGCCCCACGCCGAGCACCACGGGCGGAAGCGCGACGGCCGTGAACGCCAGCAGCGCAACCGCGCGACGCACCACACGTGTGCTGCCCGCGGCGGCCCGACCAAGGGGCAGCGCGCAGGTAGTCGCGGTCAACGAGGTGGAAACGCCGAGCATCAGGCTGTTCACGAGTGCGCTGCGATGCGCCGTGTCGGTGAACAGATCGCGCCAGGCACTGCCATCCATGCCGCCGGGGAGCACCACCGGATAGAACCAGCCACGTGCCAATGACGTAGCGATCAGCATCATCAACGGCGCGAGCGCGAACAACGCCAACGCAAGCAGCAGCAGGGAGCGGGCGATCGGTGTGCGGGTGAATGTCACGCGTCACTCCGCAACTTCTCGTGCTGCAGCGCGGCCAGCACGGCCAGCACGGTTGCGATCAGTGCAATGACATACGCCTCGGCATGTGAATCCTCCCCCAGCGCCTGCCGCCTCTCCTGAATCAGCATCGGCAGCGCCAGCGGTGAACTGGGCGCGAGCACCAACGGCAGCTCGAGTGAGCCGAGCACGAACACGAACACCGCCACGATGCTCGGCGCCATGCCACGCAGCAACAGCGGTAGCGTGATGGTGCGCGTCGCCTGCCACCGTGTGGCGCCGAGGGTCCGCGCGGCATCGATCAATGCCGTACCACGCAACGACTGCAGCGAGAGCGCGACCAGAGCCAGAAACGGCAGCTCTTTCCAGACCACCGCCACGATCACGCCGATTGCCCACGGATCGTAGACCAGCGCCGGAAACTGCGCCGGGATGGTGATCAGGTGCATTTGCCTCGCGACGCGTGACAGCCAGCCGCTTTGCGAGAGCAGCAGCAGCACCGCCACCGCGGTCGCGACGGTCGGTACCGGCAAGGGGAGCGCGGTGACACGCTGCGCCAGACGATCGAGGCGCCGGTCACCACCAAACAGCAGCGCAACAGCCAGGGCCCCGATCAGCGCGATCGCAGTGCCAGCCGTCGCGATCCAGAGGGAGAGCATCACTGATCGCCAGACGGCGCCATCGGTGAGCACGCGACCGACCGCACCGGGGGATGAGCTCCCCACCCATCCGGCGGCTCCCGCCACCAGATAGCCGATGCCCACCGCGATCGGAACGCCGAGCAGCAGGCCCGCCAGCAGCAGGGGCACGATCACGGCACGGGAGTGGCGGCTGGAAACGTTCACGAGCGGAGAGTGGCGGCAACGAGGCCCGGGCGCAATCTCAGCGGACCATCCGGCGCCAGTCGTCCTGCAGTCGCTCGTGATAGCGGGGCGAGACTTCGGGGCGCGCAGAGGCGCGCAGCGAGTCGGCCGGCACCAGGCGTGGGTCATCGACCACCGAATCGAACCTCACCCGCCACTCGGCAGGCAATCGGTCCAGCCGCAATACGGTACCGTCGGCCCAGACCGTTGGCCGCTGCTTTTCGAGCTGCGCGGCGGGAGAGAGCAGAAAGTTGGCGACCACCATCGCACCGGCCGCGTTGGGCGCGTTGAATGGAATGCCCAGATAGTGTGTGTTCGCGATCGTGCCATCGCGGAGTACCAGCGCACGACTGGTGACCGGGATCACGCCCTGCATCGCCTTCGTCACGGCCTCGTTCTGATTGTTGGAGAGGGTGAAATCGATCTCACCGTTCGCAAACAGCCGATGTAGTGCGGCAACATCGGGCGGGTACTGCGTGCCCTGCCGCCAGAGGGACGGCTTCAGCGAATCGAGCCACGCGAAAAGCCGGGTGCGACCGGTGATGTACTTCGTGGAGTCGAAGCCGCCGGCATACGTGCCCGCGCCGCCGTTCAACGCATACAGCACCCCCTTCAGGAAAGTGGTGCCGGCGAAGCTCTGATCGTAGGTGAATCGACCGGGGTGCGCGCGGATCCACACTGCCAGTTCTGCGACCGTCTGCGGCGGCTGCGGTGTTCGGACGCGGTCGTAGATGAGCGCCAGTTGTACTGTGCCCCACGGCGACTCGAACCCGGCCGGATCCTGCTCGAAATCGCGGCTGATGATCGGTGACGTGCTGTCGACCAGTGCGGCCGATGGCAGCACGGCACTCCACGGACCATCGAGCAGCGTGCGACTTCGCAGTGCGCCGAACGTCTCGCCGTTGATCCAGAGCAGGCTTGCTGTGCCGGTGCGTGCGCCAGCTTCCTTTTCGATCGTCAGCTGGTCGACCAGTTCGTTGCCTTGTCCACTGACGGCCTGCAGCGTGACGCCGAAGTCGGCCAGCACACGCGGCGCCACCCATCGATCGACGAACGCATTGATCGCCGGATCACCGCGCCACATGCGCCAGACGACGGTGGTACCCTTTGCCCGTGCGACCACGCTATCCCATGGCAGCTTCGCCAGATCTGCCGCGGCCGCACGCGGTGCCGACCGCGCACAGCCCGCGATCAGCGCCGCCAGCAGCAGTGCGCCGGCGACCCCGCGCCGCGTCAGCGCGTGTCGCCCATCAGAAGGCATAGTGCGCAGAGAACTGCACCTGTCGCGCCGGAGCCGCACTCGGGAAGACGATTCCGTCACCCGGGCGACCCACCTGCGTGCGCGCACCGCCACCCGGCAGTCCGTTCGCGAATCCGCTGACGTTTCGCGTGTTGAAGGCATTGAACACATCGGCACGCAGCTGCACTGGTCCGAGTACGTAGCCTGCGCCAAGGTTGACGAGCGTGGCGGACGGCAACCGCTCTGCGTTGCGCCCAACACCGAAGAAGCGGTCCTGATTGCCGATGAAGCCATTCCCGAACGTATCACCCGACCCGTCGAGATCGCAGAACGTCGCGCCACAGAAGCCGGCAATCCGGTTGATCGGCGATCCGGACTGGACATCGAACACCGTACTGAGCGACAGGTGCTTCACCCCGGTGTAGACGGCGCGCAGCGAGAGCTTGTGCCGGCGATCGTTCACCGCATCCGCCCACTCGGCATCGAAATTGTTGCCCTGGGTGGCGTTGAAGTTGATGTCCTCGGTGTTGTTGCGGGCGCGGCTCAGCGTGTAGTTGGCGTCGAGCAGGATGGTGCGTTCCGGCTGCCAGCGGAGTGCCGTGGTCAGGCCGACGTAGTTCGCTTCGCCGAGCGAGGCCGAGGTGGTGAGGCGGCGATAGCTGCCGGAGACCGGGCGCACGGGACGGAATGTGTCGCCGACGGATACCGGCACCGATGTGACGTCACCAGCGCGAATGCCTCGGGTATTGGCGTTCAGATCGTACGACAGCGGCAGGTTGTTGGTCTGTGTCGCGACAGCGTCGATCGTCACGCCGAGGGCAGTGGTCAGCTGGTACTGGAAGCCGAGACTGAGTTGATCGCTGAACGGCTGCTCGAGACCGAGCGCGAAGAGCCGGCGGATTTCGCGCGGCGGGAAGGTGCTGGTCTGCGACGCGAGCGACGGGCCACGCGGCCCCTGCAGGTAAGCGGGCGCCTGCGCACCATCGAGCGTGATGGTGGCGTTGCCGTCGGTGCCGAACTGCACCGCGTCGGAGTAGATCGCGTAGGGGAACTTGCCCGTGTATCGACCGGCGCCAGCGCGCACCACGCTCCGATCCGTTGGCGTCCAGTTCACCGACACACGCGGCTGGAAGTTGTTCAGATCGGGCTTGCTCTCACCGCGCGAGGTGAGATCGTCGTAGTCCCACCGCAGGCCGGCGTTGATGGTGACCGTGGCGCTCGGTGTGAAGCGATCTTCGAGCCAGGCGCTGGTGAGCAGCTGGTCGAGGTTCACTTGGCTTTGGCGTGCATCGATGCTGTAGCGCAGCACCTGTGCGTTCTGCGGCACGTCGCGGAACGAGAAGAATCCACCGTTCGACGGCACGATGTTGCCGGTGTTGAGCACCGTGTAGCTGCCGATCGGATTGGTGTTCGAGCCGGTGAGCTCGAAGGCGCTGCGGGCCACGTCCACTCCAGCGGTCATCGTATTGCGGCTACCGAGCTCGCGGCGATGTTCGGTGCGGAACTGGAACTGCTTTTCCGACTCGTCGAACACGAAGTTGCTGCTGCCGACGATCGCCTGCGTGATGGTGTTGCCCGGGCGCGCCGGATCGTTCGCGACGATCGTCACCTGCGGTGTGCTGAAGCTGCTGCGCGTCGGAGGGAAGTTCCAGCGGAAGGTGCCGAACTGCAGTGATGTGACCTGGCTGGCGCGGCCGTTGCTGAGCGCCGCGCGATGCGTGAGGCTGGACAGTGACCCGATGCGCTGCGTGCGCGTATCGGCTTCCGGCGCCAGGATACCACTGCCCTGCCCCGCGCGATCGGTGCTGGTGAGCGCGAACTTGGCAGTCAGGCTGCCGGCGTTGCCGAGACCTTGATCGACTCGCCCGAAGGCCTTGTAGATCTGGCGCAGTTCACGTCCAACGAACGGCACACTGACCGTCGACGCGATGCGGTCTTCATTCTCGTTGGTGTATTCCAGTGCACCGAACACGAACGTGCGATCCGTGACCAGCGGGCCACCACCGGCCGCGCCGACCTGGGTGCGGCGGAAGCCATCCTGCGCCTTGTTGAACGCGCTGGCGTTACCGCCGGGGATGATCTTGGCGCGGGCGTCGAGCGGCACGCCGGGGCGATTGTAGACGAATGCCTCGCCGCCCCATTTCGCCTTGCCGGCGCGGGTTTCGAACTGCACCACACCGTTGCTGCTGCGACCGATGTCGGCGCCGTAGGTGTTGGCCGCCACGCTCAGCCGTTCGAGCGCCGACAGGGGCAATTCGACCCGTGCGCCGCCCAGGAACCCTTCGTTGTTCTCGAGCCCGTCGATTGTGTACGACGTGTAGAGCGAGTTGCTGCCGTTGATCGTGAGCCGCGGTGCGTCGCCAAAGAACCCGGTGGCCTGCGCCACATTCGGCAGCGTGAAGGCCAGGGAGATCGGGTCGCGGGCATCGGTGGGGAGCGAATTCAGCTCCGTCCGCTCGACGGTGCCGCCGACGGTCGCGGTGCTGGTGTTCAGCAGACGACGCGGCTTGTCGGCCACCACGCTGACCACCGAGAGCTGCGCGGCCGTCGAATCCCTGAACCGTCGGCAGCCGAGGGTGGCAGGGCGGCGTACGCAGGTCAGGCTGTCGGGTTGGGCACGCGTGGGTGTCGGCGGGGCAGCCTGAGCACTGACGAGCGTCGGCAGGGCAAACGCTGCGACGAGGGCGACCAGACGGGCGGCGGAAGGTGGAGTGCGCATCGGACGGAAGAAAAGTTTGACGAGGGGAATCCCCTCCGGGACACGACAAGACATGGGCTCCACGATTCGTTCCCGCCTCAACTACGCCCCCGGACGGGAACTGGATGTCCATTTGTGCTCATCGCGAGAGCGTGTTGCTCTGAGTACCCCATGTGGACCGCTTTCAGGGTCTCGCGACCGCCGCAGTGATGATCACCGTGCCGCGGCGCGCTCAGCATGCCGTCCGAGAGCCTGAAGGTGGAGCAGACCGGGCCGCGTCGCCCACGCAGTCGGTGGTTCAGAACGGGGCGTTGCCGGCGCAGTCGGCGCAGTCCACGAGAGCACACGGACATCCGCCATCGCGGTGCTCCCCGTCTGATCCGTGTCCTGCATCAACCCCACGGCGACGATCGCGGGCAACCGCCCACCCCAGACACGCCGGTAGTCGGCGAACGGATCGAGATCGGTCTCGAGCCACGTCGGTGAAGCGGCCTGCGGCGCGATGCGGATAACATGCAGCGCGCGCGAATGAAAACTCGACCGGCTGTACCCAATGGGTTCAGTCGTTCCCGTGCTGTAGAACAGCGTGCGTGGTGTGCGCGGAAAGACCCCGTGCGCATCAAACACAACGAACACACGAAGTGCCGCATCGTCAGAGTCGGCCGCGCGCAGATCGGCTCCTGCGGGGGCGGTCAGGACACGCCAGGAGACCGCCAGTCGAGTGGCGGAGGGCGGCACCGGCGACGACAGCCGTTTGACGAACCATCCGGCAGTTCGCATTCCGGCAACTCGCAGAAAGCGAACTCCTGCTGAGTCCTGAAGCGTCAACGTCGGAGCGCGATGCCCCCGGACCGCGATCGTCTTCCAGGCTGGCGGCAGCTCACCGCCTGATCGGAACGACTGCAGTCCGAGCAGGTCACCCGGCTCCGCAGAGGACAGTGCGGTGACGAACAGCGAGCACCAGCGGATCGATAACTGATTCATGACCATGGTGTCCACGCGCGCGCAGCGATTGGTTGCTCCGCGATCGCCGCCGAGTGGGTCATGTCACTGCGCCGCATCATTTGCTGGCACCTTGTCGACACCGAACACCACCCGCGACAGGTCCGGTGCCAACCGGAAGGTCTGCGCAATCCGATCCCACCACGAAAAGAGCGAGCTGAAATTTGCGTTCTGCTCGGCAACCACCACCGAGTGATGCACCTTGTGCAGATGCGGCGTGACGATCACCATGCGCAACGCGCGATCGAGCCAGTCCGGGAGCCCGATGTTGGCATGATGAAACTGTACCACCGCGAACAGCAGCACTTCGTACAGTGCCAGTTCGTCCATCCGACAGCCGATCAGGGCCAGCACCGGCACGCGCGCGAGTGACGAGAGCGTGATCTCGCCGATATGGAACCGGTTGGCCGTCGTCACGTCCATCTCGCGATCGGAGTGATGCAACCGGTGGAAGCGCCAGAAGAACGCCACGGTGTGGTTCAACCGATGCCAGGCGTAGGTCCAGGCGTCGAGCAGAAAAAGCACCGCGATCCAGCGAAACGACGGCGCCAACGGCAGCCAGTTGAGCAGGCCAACACCGTGGCTTGTGGACCAGTCCATCGTCGCGATCCAGAGCGCCAGGAACCCGAAGCGGATGGCGAGACCGTTCACCACGCCGATGCCAACGTTGATCGCGGCGTGGCGAAGCCGAAGGCGCCAAGGGTGTGCGCCAGCCGGAAAGAGTCCGAAGAACGGCTGGATCGTCTCCCACGCGAAGAGCAGCAACATCACGCCGATCGACGCCGGCGTTCGCCACGAGGCCAGATTGATGGTGTCGATCACGGCGCACCCGACGCACGGAGGCGTGGCTCGAGGAGTTGCCCCCAGATGCGGTTGTAGGGATGCACCCGCACCGCTGGCCGTCCATCGGCTTCCAGGGCGCGGCCTTCGTTGGCCCACTGAAAGATCGACCCTCGCAGATTGGCCACGGTGTGGCCACCATCGCGCATCAGTACCGCCGCGGCCTTCGACGAGCGTACACCGACGGAGCAGTACAACACGATCAGCTGCGTGGCGGGCACGTTGCGTGCGGCGGCGCGCAGCTGTGCCGGACTCTCCGCCCACACAGCCCCCGGCAGGTGACTGACCAGATACTCGTCCTTCGCGCGGGTATCGATCAGCAGCACGGGCTCGTGCGCCTCGATGCGTCGCGCCAGCTCGGCCGTCTCGAGTTGCGGCACCTCGGGCCACTTCAGTTTGATCATCCGGAAGACAGTGGACCAGAGGATAGGATCCGCGGACGTGGCGCTACGACGCCCACCACTCGCACCGGCTGGCACCGCGACCGCACCACAGAGCGCAATCGCTCCGAGAACCGACCTGAGACGGCGGACTTCAGGACTACACATCACAACGACTCCATGACGGATGGGTGTGCTTGACTACTTCACTGACGTGAGCGATCACGAAGTGCCCAACGAGCACGGGGAACCGGTCGTCCGTCGTCATGACGCGACTTGATGTTCACGGACAGGCTGCGCCACCGCCTTCACCGGCAGGAACTGCAGCACGCCGAACACAAGCTCAAACAACGTGAACCCGAGCACGATCGCGCTGGCACCCGACAGGTACGCATTGACTTGCCACGTCGCAAAGAGAACCCGCGCAACACCATCCAGGCGACCCAGTCGAACAGTCGGCGAGAGGAGGCGGGCCAGTGACCACACCACCACCACCGAACCCAGAAGATTTGCGAGCATTACATGCGTAGCGTCCAGCGGATGCATCGTACCCGGCAAACCGAGCGATTGCGCCGTGGCCGTCAGACTGCCGTAGAGCCAGACAAATGTCCATGGTGTGGCAAACGGCCAGGTCACCAACAGATCGTACCACGCA
>JANPFJ010000087.1:0-1136 GCA_031423355.1 Gemmatimonadaceae bacterium
CCGCCGAATCCGCCGAGGAGGATGTCGCAGTTCACATAGACCGGTTGGCCCCGTTGCAGTTTCGTGTGAAAGAACTGGTTCGGGTGCGGATAGGCAGTGGCGACGCCCGCGCGCACGTAGTTGCCAGTCACTTCGATGCCCACCGCGCTGTGTGGTTTTCCATCGCGCTTCACATCGCGCATCATCAGGTTGATGCCATAGCTCGAGAGCGCCTGACCCACCTCGTAGTCGGTGGCGTTGGTGCCATGTTCGAGGATGTAGTCGCGGGCAAAGGCGTGCACCTTGTCGAAGTAGCGATAGGCCCGTTGGATGAGGGCGATTTCTTCGGGGGTGCGGATCATCCGCATCCCCATGCAGATGTCGCTGATGTCCTGCTGCTTCGCACCGGGAAGCATGCGCGAGAAGGTCTGCTGCGCGCTTGGCGTGAGCTCCCGATCCAGTCCGATCGTCTTGGTGGAGAGGCCGCGTGAGGCGAGTTGGGTGAGCACCCACGCCCAGAGATCGACACGATTGCCGCGCACGTTCTGTCCGCGATTGGGGAAGCCGCCGTCGGCGTGCGGATAGCAGAAGTAGTAGGTGTTCTCGGTGCACCACCACGATGTGATCAGGTCCCGGTCGATGGCGGGCGAGTACCAGTAGATGGTCTCCGGCTCGTCGACCATCAGGAGGGCCCAGGTGGTGCGTTCGCCGCTCCCGCGGAAGCAGCCCGAGAAGTAGACGAGGTTCGGGTCTGCCTGCAGCAGAACGGCATCGACCCCGCGGGCTTTCGCCGCCGCGCGCAGTCGTCGGCAGGTCGCCTTGTACCACTCGAGTGGCAACCGATCGACGCCAACTGGCGCCGGTGCGGGGTGATGCGGATTGGGCACCAGTAGCTTCTCGGACCCTTCGGCGGACGCCGACAGCGGGAGCGCGGCGAGGTCGGCTGACGCAGCGGCCGACGCGGCGAGGGAGAGTCCCATGGTGCGAACGAAGTCGCGGCGAGTCGACATGGCGGGAGTGGAAGCGATGGTGGGAGGGGGCGTGGATCGCGCGCTGTGCAGACCACGCGACCCATGAGTATCGCGCCGGATTCGCCGCCGCGCACTCCCTCGGTCGCACCGGGCGGTGGCGCGGGCGGGGTGCGGTCGCTTGAATAC
>JANPFJ010000088.1:0-1241 GCA_031423355.1 Gemmatimonadaceae bacterium
CCCGCGCGCCGCACACAAAAACGAGTCCTTCTGCGCGAGCACCGTCCCACCCCAATCGCGCAGATTCAGGGGCACGATCTTCCCCGGAAACGGCGCGGCAAACGCCACGTCGGCGCGCCGCGTGCCACTGTTGCCAAAGAGCGTTACGAAGAACGAGTCACCAGATAGCACACGCTTGCCGGCGCCGACCAGCTTGTCAAACAGGCCTCCGCCTTTGGAATTCGGGTCGAGCGTGGTGGCCATCGTGATCCCTTCGCGCATGAACATCATGCCGCCCGCCTCGGCAAACACCGCCTCGCCGGGATCCAACGTGATGATGACCGCCTGCAGATCATCGCCGATGATCTGATAATCGATTTCGTCCGCTGCCATTACTTGCCTCCGGCTCCGCGAACGGTCGACCCGGTCGCAGGGGTGGTGATTGGGCGCACCTGGTCCCGTCCCTTCTCAAGAAACGGAATACCGCGCAGCATCCACGACGCAGGAGGGGCCCCCTGAAGTTTCGTGGCGAAGAAGTCAATCATCTTTTGATCGATGTCCTTCTGGTTTGCGCGCTTCGTGGGGTTATGCTCGTCGCCGTTGTAGACCAGCATGTACGCCTCTTTCTGCAGGCGTCGCATCGCCACATAGAACTCGATGCCTTGGTACCAAGGCACCGCGCCGTCGTTGTCATTCGCCATGAAGAGCACGGGTGTCGTCACACGGTCCAGGCGGAACAACGGTGAGTTCTCAATAAAGCGCTCCGGGTACTGCCAGAGGGAACCGCCAATGCGGCTCTGCGTGTGCTCATACTGGAAGGTGCGTGCGAGCCCCGATGCCCACCGAATGCCACCATACGCGCTGGTCATGTTCACCACGGTCGCGTTGGGGACGGCGGCCGCAAACATGTTGGTCACCGTGACCAGGTAGGCCGACTGGTAGCCGCCCCACGACTGTCCGGTAATGCCGACGCGCTTGGGATCGATGAAACCCTTGGCGATCAGCGACTGTACGCCCGGAATGATCGACTTGGCCGCGCTCGGGCCCGGTTGTCCGTCGGTATACACGATGTCCGGCTCGAAGACCACATATCCCAGCGAGTTGTAGACCATCGGATTGACCGTATTCCGGCCACTTGGTGCCACGTACCCATGCAGCCCATCCGTCAACTTTTCGTAGAAGTACCCCACCATGGGCCTCTGCTTGTTGGCGTCGAAATTCTCCGGCTTGTACAGCAAGCCGCGTAGCGGTGTGCCATCGCT
>JANPFJ010000089.1:0-4211 GCA_031423355.1 Gemmatimonadaceae bacterium
TCGGCGTCTGGGGATCGGAGCGCGGGGCCGCAGCCGGAAAGACGTTCTTCGTGTACACGATGCTCGGCTCACTGCTCATGCTGGTCGCCGTCATCACGGTCGCATCGGCGGCTGGTGGGACGACCTATGAGTTGCTCCGCACCATGGCATCGAACCGGCCAATGAGCGTGCAGGCGCAGCTGTTGTGCTTTGGCGCTTTTGCCAGTGCATTTCTCGTCAAGAGCGCGCTGATCCCGTTCCATACGTGGCTGCCTGACGCCCAGAGCGAGGGGCCACCGCTGGCAGCGGTCGCACTCGGCATCAAGGTCGGCACCTACGGGTTGCTCGTACTTGCCTACCCATTGTTCCCGGCCGCGGCCCTCCATCCGACGGTGCGAATTGTCATGGCGTCATTTGGCGTCGTGGGCGTGCTCTATGGCTCACTCGTTGCGCTGGTCCAACCGGACTTTCGCCGGGTGATTTCGTATGCCTCGATTGCCCATCTTGGCTTCGTGGTGCTGGGCATCAGCGCGTTCACGCCGGAATCGGTTTCCGGTGCGCTGGTCGTGATGGTGAACGCCGGCATCACGACGGGTGGGATGTTTCTGCTGCTCGGCATGCTGCGGCAGCGACTGGGCGACGATCGGTTCGCATCGCTCGGTGGGCTGGCGAAACAGATGCCGATGTTCGGCGCCGTGGTTGTTGTCTTTGCGCTCGCGAATGCCGGGCTCCCCGGCACCAACGGTTTCGTCGGCGAGTTTCTCGTCTTGATCGGCGCGTTCCCGACGTTTCCAGTCCTCGTGTTATTGGCAACGATCGGAGTGATTCTTGCCGCCGCGTACCTGCTCTGGGCGGTGCAGCGCGTCTTGTTCGGCCCGTCGGGCGATGCGACCTCGGCCGTCCCGCACGACCTCTCGCGCATGGAGGCGGGCGTCATGTGCGTCTTTGTGGCAGCGATCATCGGTCTCGGTGTGTATCCGGCACCGCTGTTGAACCGCATGCAGGAGTCCGTGGCAGGCCTCGTCAACCGGGTGAACGCATCTGCCGCCTTGACGCCCACAGCCCGCATGGACAACGGAGCGCAGCCGTGAACATGCTTGCCACCGCAGGTCTCGATCTTGGCACCCTGCTCCTGCCCGAGTTGATCGTGTCGATCGGCGGTATGGTGGTGCTGCTTTTCGGTGTCATCGCGTCGGAAGGCGCCGCGACCACGCGTCGTGCGCATTTGCTCGCGATCGTCTTTACCGTGCTCGCGGCGGGCGCCACTGCGATGCTTGCGAATCAGTCGCCGCCACTTGGCGCAAGCGCTGGCCCGCTTGCCTACGACGGGTTCCGCTGGGCCTCGGTTGCGGTCATTCTGCTCGGGGTACTTGGCACGCTGGTGATGGCGATGGAGTACAACGAGGGTGCCGCACTCACCGCCAGTGAACCGCCAGCGCTGGTGCTCTTCTCGGCCGCCGGGATGCTGCTGCTGGTTGGCGCACGGGACCTGATGCTGATCTTCCTCGGCATCGAGGTGATGTCACTCTCGATCTATGTGCTGACCGGGCTGGATCGGAGCCGCGCCGGCTCAGCCGAGGGCGCACTGAAGTACTTCCTTCTGGGTGCATTCTCCACCGGTTTTCTGCTGTACGGCATGGCACTGCTGTACGGCGCCACCGGTACGACCAACCTGACCGTGATGGCGGACACGATTGCGTCGCGGAGTCTCGCCACTGATCCGCTGTTGATCGGCGGGCTGGCGTTACTCTTCGTCGGGTTTTCGTTCAAGATCGCCGCCGTGCCGTTTCATATGTGGACGCCGGATGTGTATGAGGGCGCACCGACGCCGTACACATCCTTCATGGCGGCCGGCGTCAAGACCGCAGCGTTCGCCGCCTTCGCACGGCTCCTGATGGACGGCCTCGGGCCGGCCTACGCATCGTGGCACTATGCATCGTGGTTGCTGGCAGCCGTGACGATGGTGGTCGGCAACGTGCTGGCACTCGCCCAGCAGAATCTGAAGCGCATGCTCGCGTACTCGAGCATCGCGCACGCCGGATACCTGCTCGTCGCCGTGACAAGCCACTCGGCCGATGGAACCGCCGCCATCGTGTTCTACGCGCTGGCCTATACGCTGGCGACGGTTGGTGCGTATGGCGTGCTCTGCCTCGTGTCGGGCGGTATCGAGAAGCGCACCCGCCTGTGCGATTTTGCCGGGCTTTCGCGCACACGGCCGGCGCTGGCCACGGCGATGGCGGTGTTCATGCTCTCACTGATGGGGTTCCCGATCGCTGGCGGTATGGGTTTCTTCGCCAAGTGGTACGTCCTGCGTGCGGCGCTCTCATCCAACGCTCCACAACTGAAACTTGCCGTGATACTGGTGCTGGCCAGCCTGGTGTCGGCCGGGTACTACCTCAATGTCATCGCGACGATGTTCATGAAGCCACCGATCGATGACGAGCCGGCGACGCGCGTGGTTGCGGCCCGGTGGACAGGTGGTGTGATCACGGTCGCTGCCGTCGTGTTGCTCGTCATCGGCGTGTACCCGGGACCCGCTGTCCACTGGGCCAGGACCAGCACACTGCCGATGTCACCCGCGCGCGGCAGCAGCGGCCAAACGCCCATGCAGGCTCTTGCACCGACAAATTCTCAGCCAATGTTTCCATGACAATTGCCGCAGGAATTTTCCGCCAGTATGACATCCGCGGCGTCGTCGGCGACGACCTCACCGTCGAAGCGGCGGAGGGTATTGGTCGCGCCTATGCGGCATTGCTCGACGAGCGTCAGCTGGCCGGCCCAGTGGCGGTTGGCCGCGACAACCGACCGAGTGGCACCGCCTTGCGCGATGCACTCGTCCGTGGTCTGACCACGCGTGGCCGAGACGTGATCGACATCGGTGTTGGTCCGACACCGCTGCTCTACTGGTCGTTGCATCATCTGCCGGTGGCTGGCGGCATACAGATCACCGGATCGCACAACCCGCCTGAGTTCAACGGCTTCAAGTTGTGCGTCGGTACCGCCTCCCTGCACGGTGGCGGCATTCAACGCCTGCGCGAACTGCTTGACGCGCCCGCGACCGCGCGGCTCGGCGCCGTGCGCAGCGAGGATCTCAATGCGGCCTATGCGGAGGACATTCTTGCGCGGACAGGACCACTCGCGCGGCGCCTGAAGGTCGTGCTCGACGCAGGAAATGGCGCGGGAGGTCCGCTCACGGAATCAATCTTCTCACGGATGAATGTCGATGCGACGTATCTGTTCTGTGAGAGCGATGGCACCTTCCCGAATCATCATCCTGATCCGACCGTCGAGGAGAACCTGGTCGACCTGATTGCTGCCGTTCGGGAGCGCGGAGCTGACATCGGGATCGCGTTCGACGGCGATGCGGATCGCATCGGCATCGTGGACGGTGCGGGCACGATCATCTGGGGTGACTACTTGTTGTTGCTGTACGCCCGTGATGTGTTCGCGCGCACGGGCGCCGGTGCGCCGATCATTTTCGACGTCAAGTGCTCGCAGGCACTCCCGGATGCGATCACGAAGGCGGGTGGCACCCCGGTGATGTGGAAGACCGGCCACTCGCTCATCAAGGACAAGATGAAGGAACTGCATGCGCCGGTGGCAGGCGAAATGTCCGGCCACATGTTCTTCACCGAAGGCTTCTACGGCCACGATGATGCGCTCTATGCGGCAGCCCGTATCCTGCGGATCGTGGCGTCGAGCCCGGGCAGCGTCCGCGACCTGCTGGCCGACGTCCCGTCGTACTTCAGCACACCGGAACTGCGCGTCGATTGCCCGGACGAGCGAAAGTTCTCGCTCGTGGAGGCCGCCACGGAGCATTTTCGGCAGTCGCACGAGGTGATCGATGTGGACGGCGCCCGTGTCCTCTTCGGTGATGGATGGGGACTGATTCGTGCCTCGAACACGCAACCCATCGTCGTGCTGCGATTCGAGGCGCTGACGGCCGAGCGTCGGGACGGGATTCGCGCCGAATTCAACGCATGGTTGCGGACACAAGGCGTGTCCGCCTGACCGAGGGCCTGCCACGCCTGTGATCATTCGTCGTCGCGGGCTGTTGACGCTGGTGGTCGGCGTCGCGGGCGTGCTCGCCCTCGGCCGTGCCTGGGGCGCGCTGACCGGTGATCACGCCTGGTTCGACGCGCTCGGGTTCGCTGACGTCTGGTGGTGGCAAACCAGTGTGTCCTGCATGTTGAAGTTCGGCGCTGGTGCGCTCGCAACGCTTGTCATGCGTG
>JANPFJ010000090.1:0-5548 GCA_031423355.1 Gemmatimonadaceae bacterium
CGATGTCAACGTGGCGCTCTAACCAACTGAGCTAACCGCCCAACAAACACGCCAACACAAGAGCGGGAAACGGGACTCGAACCCGCGACCCCAACCTTGGCAAGGTTGTGCTCTACCAACTGAGCTATTCCCGCAACACACGCCCGCACCTTCTGCCCTGCCTCACGATCCGGCGTGCCAGACCGAACCATCCCGTTCCATGGAGGTGAGGGGAATCGAACCCCTGACCTCTTGAATGCCATTCAAGCGCTCTACCAACTGAGCTACACCCCCGGGACTGCCTTCCACCTGCGACGTCACGGCAAGTCGTCAGGAACCGCAAAGGGTAGCCGCGAGTACTAGGGATGTCAAGGTAATCACTGGCGAAATCCCTGATTTCGCATACATTACAAGGCTTACGCCATGCATGCTGGGTGGCACTGGGAAGCCGGTAGCAACCCTCACAGCGCCTGCTGCGTATGTGAAGAGGTCCTGCTTCCGGCTGCATGGCTGTTGCTGTTGCGACTCAGCGCCGATCGTGGCGCTCGCGTGGTTCGGGATCGCTCGCGCCCCCGACACACGCTTCCAATACGCGAGTTCCGACTGAGGTTTTTTCATACATGGCAGACGTGAAGCGCCGGCGCCGCAAGGCGACGCCTGCGGGGATCGCCCCGACGGAACCTGAACGCGACATCCTCGATCAGTATCTCTATGAAGTCAGCACCTATCCGCTGCTCAAGGGAACGGAAGAAATCGAGTTGGCGCGAAAGATCCGTGCCGGGGACCCTGACGCACTTCAGGAACTGGTGAAGCGAAACCTCCGCTTCGTCATTTCTGTGGCCAAGAAGTACCAGAACCGTGGCTTGCCGCTGATCGATCTGATCGGTGAAGGCAACGTGGGCCTGCTGACGGCCGCCCGGAAGTTCGATCCCGATCAGGGCGTCAAGTTCATCTCGTACGCCGTCTGGTGGATCCGTCAGGCCATCCTCTCGTCGCTGGCGCGCCAGGGGCGCACGGTGCGCGTGCCGCTGAACCGCACCGCCGATCTCTCTCGCATCATCAAGGCCTCGGAAATCCTCCGGCAGAAGCTCCGCCGCGAGCCGAGTCCGGAAGAGCTGGCCCAGCTGACCGGGCTCTCGGTGGACGTGGTGCAGTCGCTGGCCGCCCTGAACACCGGTGACGTCCGTCTCGATGCCCCCATGGATCCGGAAGGCGATCGCTCGCTGATCGAACGCTTCGTGGCCGACGAAATGCCGGACACCGAAGAAGAGGCGATGAATCGCTTCCTCAACGACGAAATCGAGCAGGCACTCAACACCTTGCCGCCGCGTGACGCCAAGGTCCTGCGCCTCTACTTCGGTCTCGAAGGTGGGCGCGAGCATACGCTCGAGGAAATTGGCTCGATGCTTGGCGTGACCCGCGAACGGGTCCGGCAGTTGCGCGACCGCGCGTTGAAGCGGCTCCGCGAAGGGGATGTGGGCCGCGCGCTGGGGTCGTTCGCGGCCTGAGTGCTCCCGCTTTCGACAACGAAAACAGAACACGACAGGGGGCAGCCGGTGGTTTGCGGCTGCCCCCTGTCGTATTCTCCGTCCTGTTGACCACCCGCCCCTGATGCCTGCGCCCCGATGATCGAACTGAAGGACGTCCACAAGGCCTTCGGCCCCAAGCGTGTGCTGGCCGGCTTTTCGCTCACCGTGCAGGAGGGCGAGACGATGGTCATCATCGGCTTTTCCGGCACCGGCAAGTCGGTCGCGATCAAACACATGGTGGGATTGCTCCGGCCCGACGCTGGCAGCGTCAAGGTCGACGGACAGGAAGTCCCGAAACTGAACCGCAAGGAGTTGACCGCGCTGCGAGCGCAGATCGGCTACGTGTTTCAGTTCGCCGCGCTGTTCGACTCGCTCAGTGTTGGTGAAAACGTGGCGATGGGCCTTCGCAAGCAAGGCCTGCTCTCGGAGAGCGAGATCACCACCCGCGTCGCCGAAGCCCTCGATCTGGTCGATCTGCCCGGCACTGAATCGCGGTACCCGGCGGAGCTGTCCGGCGGCATGCGCAAACGTGTTGGCATCGCGCGTGCGATTGCCCTGCGCCCGAAGTACATCCTGTACGATGAGCCGACGACCGGCCTCGATCCCGTCACCAGTGCCGTCATCGACGAGTTGATGGTTCGTATGCGCGACCGTCTCGGTGTGACCGGGATCGTCATCACGCACGACATGCGCAGTGCGTATCGCGTCGGCACACGGATCGCCATGCTCTACGAGGGTACGGTGCGTCAGGTCGGGACCGTGGACGAGATCAAGCACACGACGGACCCGGTGGTGCGCCAATTCATCGAAGGGCGAGCCGAAATGGACCCTGCTGCCTGACCATGCCACCGACTCCATGACCACTCCTGTCGATGCGCGACGTGAAGTCTCCGCGGGTGGCGTCGTCTACCGCGTGGTTGACAGTGTGCCGGTATACCTGCTGATCCGTGACAGTTATCGCAACTGGGGATTCCCGAAGGGGCACCTCGAGTGTGATGAAGCGGCGCCCGATGCGGCGGTGCGCGAAGTGCAGGAAGAGACGGGGCTGCCGACGGTGACGCTGCGCGCCGAGATCGACACGATCGACTGGTTCTTCCGCTTTCGCGGCACACTGGTGCACAAGATCTGCCACTTCTTCCTGATGGAGACCGATTGCTCCGCGACCCTCCCGCAGCGTGAGGAAGGAATCACGGCCTGTCGCTGGGCAAAGTACGATGAGGCCCGATCACTGCTCGCGTACGAAAACGCGCGCATCGTCCTCGAGCGTGCGAACGAGATCATCCGTGGTCGCTCGTCAGGCGACCAGCCATCCCCAGCGCCGGCGCCGCCAGGCTCCGAGGGCATCTGAGCGTCGTCAACACGCGCGCTCCGCGACGCGGATTCGCGCTGCCAATGCGCGGTGGATCTGTCCCTGCGACTGTGCTGCTGCTCTGCTCGACCCGCGAACGGCCGCGACAACTGCTCTCGCGCGCGTTTCCCCGCGGACGCGCGCAGATCCACGTCGTGCGCGACGCCGATGGAATTGAGGCGACCCTGCGCACCATGCTGGTCGACGCGATCGTGGTGGATCTGCTGCCAGGCGGCGCGGCGGCAAGCGGTTGGCGCGCGGTGGAACACGCGACGCGTCATGCCCCGATTCCGGCCGTCGCAATGATCGCACCGCGTGCGCTTGATCCGGCCCTTCTCGCCCGGCTGCACACCGCCGGTGTCGCGACCATCCTGATCGATGGCGTCGATGACGCGATGCTTCGTGTGCTCCTGCAGCCAGCGCTGCTCGCCACCCGATTCACCACGCGAGCCGATGTGCTGCTGGATTCGCACGCCGTCGGGGCCTTGGCCGAGGCGGTCTGGCGAACCGGCGTGTCGCATGTCGGGCGCCTGACCTCGGTGTCGACCGTCGCCAGGCAGCTCGGGTTGAGCCGCGAACATCTGGCCCGGACGCTGCGAGCCCATGGGGCCCCGGGCCCGAAACAGCTCCTCGAGCTGGTCCGGCTACTGGTGGTCCAGACGCAACTCGCCGCTGGCGTGCCGGTGGCGCTGGCAGCGCTTCGCCTGGGGTACAGCTCCGTGTCGCACCTCGCCCGGTCTGCCAGGGTGGCCACCGGCTCGACGCCCCGGACCTGGGGGACGCTGTCACCGGAGATGCTGATTGCCGAGGCCATGGCGCGGGCCCGGCCGGAATCGAGCGAGTACCCGCCGGTGCCTTTGCCGCTCCCGCCGACTCCCTGACGTTCAGTGGGTTGCCTATCCCCGGCTTTGTGATAATTTTCACAAGCTAGACCAGAACCGCCTCCGATCGTCTCCCACGACGTTTACCGACTGTCTGCCCAATGGCTGCCGAAACAACACTCCGCCCCGGTGAGATCAAGGACATTCTGCTGCGAGAAATCGAAGCGGCAGATCTGAACGAGATCGATGTCGATGAGGTTGGCACCGTCCTCGAAGTGAAGGACGGTGTTGCCCGTATTTACGGTCTCTCGAAGGCGATGGCCGGCGAAATGCTCGAGATCCGCGCCAGCGAGACCGGCGAGATCATCGTGGCCCAGGCGCTGAACCTCGAAGAGGACAACATCGGCGCCGTGGTGCTCGGCGACTACCTCAAGCTGAAGGAAGGCGATGAAGTCCGCCGCTCGGGCCGCGTGCTCGAGGTGCCGGTCGGTCACGCCCTCATCGGGCGTGTGGTCGATCCGCTCGGCAACCCGATCGACGGCCTCGGGCCGATCGTGACGACGACCAAGCGCAAGGTCGAGAGCCCGGCGCCAGGCATCATCGAGCGCGAGCCGGTGAAGCAGCCGCTGCAGACGGGCATCAAGGCCATCGACGCCATGATCCCGATCGGCCGCGGTCAGCGCGAACTGATCATCGGCGACCGTGGCACCGGCAAGACGGCGATCGCGATCGACACGATAATCAACCAGAAGGGGAAGGACGTCATCTGCGTCTACGTCGCCATCGGTCAGAAGGCGTCGACCGTATCGAGTATCGTGGAGAAGCTGACGCAGGCCGGCGCGATGGAGTACACCATCGTTGTCGCCGCGACCGCGTCAGACCCGGCCCCGATGCAGTTCCTGGCGCCATACGCCGGCTGCTCGATGGCTGAGTACTTCATGTATCACGAGGGGAAGGCCACGCTCTGCGTCTACGACGACCTCACCAAGCAGGCCGCTGCGTACCGCCAGATCTCGCTGATCCTGCGTCGTCCGCCGGGTCGCGAAGCGTATCCGGGTGACGTGTTCTACCTGCACAGCCGTCTGCTCGAGCGCGCCGCCAAGTTGTCCAGCGACGACAAGATCATCGACAACAAGACGATCTTCAAAGCAGGTGGATCGCTGACGGCGCTGCCGATCATCGAAACGCAGGCCGGCGACGTCTCGGCGTACATCCCGACCAACGTGATCTCGATCACCGATGGCCAGATCTTCCTCGAAGGCGACCTGTTCTACTCGGGCGTCCGTCCGGCCGTGAACGTCGGTATCTCGGTGTCGCGCGTGGGTGGTTCTGCACAGACGAAGGCGATGAAGGGTGTCGCCGGCCGTCTGCGTCTCGACCTGGCGCAGTATCGCGAACTGGAAGCCTTCTCGAGCTTCGCCTCCGACCTCGATGCGGCCACCAAGCGTCAGCTCGATCGCGGCAAACTGACCGTCGAAGTGCTGAAGCAGGGCCAGTACGCGCCGATGCTGGTGGAAGAGCAGGTCATGATCATCTACGCGGTCACGAACGGCCTGATGGACGACGTGAATCCGAACACGGTGAAGGAGTGGGAGATCGGCTTTCATGCATACATGAAGGCCAGTCACCCGGCGATCGGCGAAGCGATTGCCACTGAAAAGGTGCTGTCGAAGCCGAACGAAGCGGCGCTGCGCCACGCGATTGCGCTGTACAAGAAGGTGGCGGCGCCTGCCGCCGCCCGCTGATTCCGCGTAACACGGCAGCCTGACGCACCATGGCCAAGGGTCGCGAGCTCAAGGGACGGATCAAGTCCGTCGAGAACACGAAGAAGATCACGCGCACCATGGAAATGGTGGCGACGTCGAAGATGA
>JANPFJ010000091.1:0-54228 GCA_031423355.1 Gemmatimonadaceae bacterium
GCCCTTGGGCAGTGGATTCGGTTTCACCCCACCTCCCTGCGCGGCGGCCGTCCGAAGGCTGCCACACAGCATGAGCGCCAGAAAAAGCACATTGCGCATTCTCCTCCCCCTGAAGACCGTTGACGTGCCAGTGCGATGTCCCGTCACTTGAGGACGAGCTTTGCGATCGTCTGCAGCTGCATGTTCGAGGTACCCTCGTAGATCGCGCCGATCTTCGCGTCGCGATAGAACTTCTCGACCGGGTAGTCCTTCACGTAGCCGTACCCGCCAAACAGTTCGAGCGACACACTCGTCACACGCTCGGCCACCTGGCTCGAGTACAGCTTGGCCATCGCGCCTTCGCGCTGGATGTCATGGCCGGCATCCTTCAGGCGAGCGGCGTTGTACACCATCAACCGCGCCGCTTCCAGTTCCGTGGCGGCCTGCGCCACCTGAAACTGAATCCCCTGGAACTCGCTCAGCGGCTTGCCGAACTGCATGCGCTGCTTGAGGTAGTCACACGCCGCCTGCAGCGCACCCGCCGCAACACCGATCATCTGCGCCCCGATGCCGATGCGCCCGCCGTTCAGTGTATCGATGGCGATCTTGTACCCCTGACCCACCGGGCCGAGGACGTTGGCGTCGGGGACTTCCACGCCGTCGAGGATCAGTTCGCAGGTACTCGATGCGCGAATCCCCAGCTTGTCTTCCTTCTTGCCGACCGAGAATCCCGGGAATGACTTCTCGACGATGAAGGCCGTGATACCTCGGTAACCCTTCGCAAAATCGGTGTTGGCAAACACCACGAAGATCTCCGCTTCGGCACCGTTGGTGATCCACAACTTCTGCCCGGTGAGCTTCCAGCCGGTCGTGGTCTTCTCGGCCTTCGTCTGCAGTGCAAAGGCATCGGAGCCGGACGAGGCCTCGCTCAGCGCGTAGGCGCCGATCGTGTCGCTGGTCAGGCGCGTCAGGTACCGCGCGTGCTGGTCAGCGTTGCCGTACGCATGAATCGGGTAGTTGACCAGCGTGTTCTGCACATCGACCATGATGGCCGACGCCGGGTCGACCTTGCTGATCTCCTCCACTGCCAGTGCGATCATCATGGCGGATCCACCGGCGCCGCCAGCGGACTCCGGCAACTCGATGCCCATCAGCCCCATCTCGAAATACTTCGCGATGATCGAGGGATCGATCTTCCCCGCCGCCTCCATCGCCCGCACGCGCGGTGCGACCTCCTCGGCCGCAAAGGCTGCGACGGCGTCGCGGAAGAGCGATTCGTCTTCCGAGAGCAGGGTCAATGCGGGACGCGCGGCGGCGGTATCGGGCTGAGACATGTTCTATGGAGTCCGTGTGGCCTGCGGGTCGGGAGGGTGATGCGGGACACCGGAAAGATCGCACACCCGCTGCGCTGGGGACGGAGTCCCTCGTCTGGTGGGGACGGAGACCGAGGTCTGGTGGGGACGGAGTCCGTCGTCTGGTGGGGACGGAGTCCGAGGTCTGATGGGGACGGAGACCGGTCTCGCCGAGCGCCGCTTTGCAAGTCCGTTGCAACGGCTGCGCGCCCCCGCCGAGGCTTCGCGCCGCTGTCTGTTGACATATAAGCATAGCTTTATATGCTTCCCTCATGGCAACCCCACTGCTTCGTCCGGCCGAGCCAGAGACCGACGCCTCGACCGCCTCCTATCGGGCGCTCCTCGACGCCCTGCGCGCAGCGGCTGAACCCACCCGCCTGCGGCTCCTTGGCATCCTGGCCCAGTGTGAGCTCACTGTCACCGAGATCACGCAGGTCCTCGGCCAGAGTCAGCCCCGGGTCTCTCGGCACCTCCGGCTCCTGTGCGAAGCCGGCCTGCTCGATCGGGTCCCGGAGGGGAGCTGGGTCTTCTACCGACTGGCCGACGACCGGATCGCCCGCACCTTCATCGATCTGCTCGGTACCGACGACCCGACGCTGACCGACGATCGGGATCGCCTCGCCGCCGTACAGCGAGCTCGGCAGCAAGTCGCCGACAGCTACTTCGAGGCGCACGCCCACGAGTGGAACGACATCCGCTCACTGCACGTGCCGGAAGAGGAGGTCGAACAGGCGCTGCTGGCGCTCCTCGGTGACGAACCCGTCGGCGACCTGCTCGACATCGGCACCGGCACCGGTCGTATTCTGACGTTGCTGGCCGCACGGGCCACGAGGGCCGTCGGTGTCGATCGCTCGCACGAGATGCTTGGGTTCGCCCGCGCGGCCCTCGCCTCGCCCGAGTTTCGCCATGTGCAGCTGCGGCACGGCGACATGTACCGACTGGCATTGCCGCCACGCAGCATGGACCTCGTCGTCCTGCACCAGGTGCTGCATTTCGCCGATGATCCCGTTGCCGTGATGCGTGAGGTTGCGCGTGTGCTCCGGCCTGGCGGCCGCCTGCTGCTGGTCGATTTTGCTCCGCACGGCGAAGAGTCACTGCGCGCGCAACATGCGCATCGACGTCTGGGCTTCGCCAGCGACGATGTCTTCCACTGGTGTGCCGCCGTTGGCCTGGAGGCGCGCGAAGCGATACGACTCCGCGGCGTGCCGCTGACCGTCGTCATCTGGGATTGCTCCTTTCCTCACGTCACGGCATCCGCATGAGCCCCTCGATTCTCAATCGCCCCAGCGCCAGCCGATTCGGCGTCTCGTTCGAGTTCTTTCCGCCGAAGACGGAGGAGATGGAGGCGCAGCTCTGGCGGGCCGTGGAGCGGCTCGCGCCGCTGTCGCCATCCTTCGTGTCCGTCACCTATGGCGCCGGTGGCTCGACCCGTGAACGCACGCACGCGACGGTGAAGCGGATTCTCACGGAAACGACGTTACGGCCCGCGGCTCACCTGACCTGCGTTTCAGCCACCCGCGAGGAGATTCTCGACGTCGCACGCGAGTACTGGAACACGGGCGTCCGGCATCTGGTGGCGCTGCGCGGAGATCCGGTGACTGGCATCGGCACGCAATACGAGCCGTATCCGGGCGGATTCGCCTATGCCTCGGATCTCGTCACGGGGCTGCGCCGCGAGTTCGATTTCGAGCTCAGTGTCAGTGCCTATCCCGAAACGCATCCGACGGCCGGAACGATGGAGGCCGAAATCGACAATCTGAAGCGCAAGATCGACGCCGGTGCAACGCGCGCGATCACACAGTTCTTCTTCGACAACGCGATCTACCTCCGCTACCGCGACCGTGCCAGAGCCGCTGGAATCAGTGTGCCGATCGTGCCGGGCATCATGCCCGTCACGAACTTCGCGCAGACGCGAAGGTTTTCAACGATGGCGGGTGCATCGGTGCCCGACTCGATGGCGCGACACTTCGATGGACTCGAGGACGATGCCGATACTCGCAAGCTGGTTGCCGCCACGCTCGCCGCGGAGCAGTGCACCAAGCTCGCCGATGAAGGGGTGGAGGACTTCCACTTCTACACGCTCAACCGCGCCGACCTGGCGTATGCCATCTGTCACATCCTCGGGCTTCGCGCCACGCGTGAACCCGCTCAGGCCACACCATGAAGACCGGCGCACATTCGCACGATCATGATCAGCATGCGGAATGGGCTCTCGAGCCGCTGCCACCATTCTCGCTCTCGGACGTCCGCACACTCACGCCGGTGCTCACACGCCGACAGCGGCTGGAACTGCTGAACGCCCTGCTCCCAAAGCGAATCCTCCTGCTGGATGGCGCCATGGGCACCATGATCCAGCGCGAACGGCTCGATGAAGCCGCCTACCGCGGCGCACGCTTTATAGACTGGCATCGTGATCTGCGCGGCAACAACGATCTGCTGGCGATCACCCGCCCCGAGCTGATCGGCGCCATCCATGCCGCCTATCTCCATGCCGGCGCCGACATCCTCGAGACCAACACCTTCAACTCGACGTCGATCGCGATGGCCGACTACGGGATGGAGTCGCTGGCGTACGAGTTGAACGTGGAAGGGGCGAAGCTGGCGCGGCAGGTTGCCGACAGTTTCGAGGCCCGCGAGCCCGCCAGGCCCCGCTTCGTTGCCGGCGTGCTTGGGCCCACCAACCGGACCGCGTCGCTGTCACCCGAGGTGAACGATCCTGCCGCGCGCAACGTGACGTACGAGGAGTTGGTCACGGCGTATGCCGAGGCGGCCCGCGGCCTGCTGGATGGTGGGGCCGACATCCTGCTGGTCGAGACGATCTTCGATACACTGAACGCCAAGGCGGCGCTGTTTGCCATCGAGCAGGTGTTCGCCAGTACGCATGAGCGTGTGCCGGTGATGATCAGCGGCACCATCACCGACGCCAGTGGTCGCACGCTGAGCGGGCAGGTCACGGAAGCGTTCTGGGTCAGTGTCATGCACTCGAACCCCCTCAGCATCGGCCTCAATTGCGCACTGGGGCCGAAGGAGCTGCGCGCCTATGTGCAGGAACTGTCGCGGGTGGCTGATGTGCATGTCTCCGCCCATCCGAACGCCGGGCTGCCGAACGCATTCGGCGGCTATGACGAATCGCCGGACGACATGGCGAAGATCATTGGTGAATGGGCGCGAACCGGTTATGTGAACATCGTGGGCGGCTGTTGCGGCAGCACCCCGGCCCACATCCGGGCGATCGCGGCGGCGGTGAAGGATGTTGCACCGCGCGTGGTGCCAACGCTGGTGCCGGCACTGCGCCTCAGCGGGCTCGAGCCGGTGGTGATCCGCGAGAACACGAACTTCGTCAACGTGGGCGAGCGCACCAACGTCACCGGCTCGGCAAAGTTCTCGAAGCTGATTCTGGCTGGCGACTACGAAGCGGCACTCGAAGTGGCGCGCCAGCAGGTGGAAAGTGGTGCGCAGGTGATCGACGTCAACATGGACGAAGGCATGCTCGACGCCGTCGCGGCCATGACCACCTATCTGCGACTGGTGGCCAGCGAGCCATCGATCAGCAGGGTGCCGCTCATGATCGACAGCTCCAAGTGGAGCGTGATCGAAGCCGGATTGCAGCAGGTGCAGGGCAAGGCGATCGTGAACTCGATCTCCCTCAAGGAAGGGGAGGCCGAGTTCATCCGGCAGGCCACACTGGTGCGCCAGTATGGCGCCGCGGTGATCGTGATGGCGTTCGACGAGCAGGGGCAGGCCGATACGAAGGAGCGCAAGGTGGCGATCTGCACGCGGGCCTACCGGCTGCTGACGGAGCGGATCGGCTTCCCGCCGGAAGACATCATCTTCGATCCGAACATCTTTGCCATCGGCACCGGCATCGAGGAGCATGCGAACTACGCGGTGGACTTCATCGACGCCACACGCGAGATCAAGGCCACGCTGCCGCATGCGCGGATCAGTGGCGGTGTGAGCAACGTCAGTTTCGCCTTTCGCGGCAACAATCCGGTGCGCGAAGCGATTCACGCGGTGTTTCTGTATCACGCCGTGAATGCCGGCATGGACATGGGCATCGTCAACGCTGGCGCGCTGACGCTCTACTCCGACATTCCGCCGGAACTGCTCGAGCGCGTGGAGGATCTGGTGCTCAATCGCCGTCCCGACGCCACCGAACGGCTGCTCGAAGTGGCGGCTGACGTGAAGGGAACCGCGGCGGTGGCGAACAACTCGCTGGCCTGGCGCGAGTTGCCGGTGCGCGAGCGTCTGGCGCATGCGCTGGTGCACGGCATTGCCGATTTCATCGTCGAGGACACGGAAGAGGCGCGCCTGACGGTCGAACGGCCGATCCATGTCATCGAAGGGCCGCTGATGGACGGGATGAATGTCGTCGGAGATCTGTTTGGTGCGGGCAAGATGTTCCTGCCCCAGGTCGTGAAGAGTGCGCGCGTGATGAAGCGCGCGGTAGCACACCTGATCCCCTACATCGAAGCCGAGAAACTGCTGCAGCCGGCCGAAGCGCAGAAGAACAAGGGCAAGATCCTGATGGCAACGGTGAAGGGCGATGTGCATGACATCGGCAAGAACATCGTCGGCGTGGTGTTGCAGTGCAACAACTACGATGTGATCGACATGGGGGTGATGGTGCCCTGCGCGAAGATCCTCGAGACCGCGCGTCGCGAGAACGTCGACATCATCGGGTTGAGCGGGCTGATCACGCCGTCTCTCGAGGAGATGGCATTCCTGGCCGGTGAGATGCAGCGCGAGGGGTTCACGATTCCGTTGCTGATCGGCGGTGCAACGACCAGTCGGGCGCATACGGCGGTGAAGATCGAGACGCAGTACCAGGGTCCGGTGGTGCACGTCCAGGATGCAAGTCGCGCGGTTGGTGTGGCGAGTGCGTTGCTCAGCGATGATGGGCGCGATGCATTCGTGGCCGGGGTGAAGGCCGAGTACGACGCCATTCGGGTGCACCGCGCGAGTTCAGGCAAGGCGACCCGCCTCGCGTCGCTGGCCGATGCCCGTGCCAACCGGATGACGATCGATTGGGGTGCGTCGCCGGCACCGGTACCGAATCGTCCTGGCGTGACGGTGTTCGACAGGTGGCCGCTGGAGGATCTGGTGTCGCGCATCGACTGGACACCGTTCTTCCAGACATGGGAGCTTGCCGGTCACTATCCGGATATCCTGCAGGATCCCGTGGTCGGCGAGACGGCGCGGAGCCTGTGGGCCGATGCGCAAGCCATGCTCAGGAGTCTGGTCGCGGAACGGTGGTTGACGGCGCGCGCGGTGGTTGGGCTTTTCCCGGCCAATGCCGTTGGCGACGATATCGCGGTCTGGTCGTCCGAGGCGGCGCGCGGCACCGATCGCACGGCCACGATCCACACCATCCGGCAGCAGATGGCCAAGGGCGACGGTCGTCCGAACATGGCGCTGGCCGATTTCGTGGCACCAGTGGACAGCGGTGTCGCCGATTGGGTTGGCGCATTCGCCGTCACCACCGGGCACGGCATCGATGAGCGCATCGCGGCGTACGAGGCGGCGCACGACGACTACAACTCGATCCTGCTGAAAGCGCTGGCGGACCGTCTGGCGGAGGCATTGGCCGAGCGGCTGCACGAGACCGTGCGGCGTGACCATTGGGGGTACTCGGCCGGGGAGTCGCTGGACAACCAGGCATTGATCAAGGAGGGGTACCAGGGCATCCGGCCAGCGCCCGGGTATCCCGCCTGCCCGGACCACACCGAGAAGCGGACGCTGTTCCGGTTGCTCGATGTGCCGGCGCTGGCCGGGATCACCCTGACCGAGAGCTGCGCGATGTTGCCGACGGCGAGTGTGTCAGGGTGGTACTTCTGGCGACCGGAGGCGCGGTACTTCGGTACCGGGATGATCGGAGAGGATCAGGTGGCGGACCTAGCGGCCCGGAAGGGGATGGCGGAAGGGGAGATGGCGCGTTGGCTGGCGCCGATCCGCGCCTGATTCAGAATGCATGTCAAGTGTCACGAAACAACGCCCTCGACCTTCCTGTCGAGTGCGCTGTATTCGTACCACAGTCGGGTTCGCTGATGCACCGATCTGTGGCATTGATACCACGGTTGTCGTGCCGATACACCCACCCTGACCGTCGGCGAGCTCGACCGGAACCATCTTGACGTTTTCTAAGTCGTTGTCGTATAATGGCTTCGTCTGAGTGTGGCAGGAGCGCGGCACGCCTGATCTCGCGGCACGGCCCCTGCACTTGGATTCGTCGTCCACAGCTTGTACAGACCAGATCCATTTACAGGATGAATCAGATGCGTCGTATCTCTTTCGTTGCCGCTCTGGCGACTGTTGCGGTGGTTTCACCGCTCAGCGCGCAGACCTGGCAGGCGATCGGTGCCCCCAGCAACAGCGGTTCTGGGGCGTACTGGAACAATGTGTCCGACGACAACGTCGGCGCCGCAGTGTGTAACGTTGGTGCGATCCTGACGAACACGCCGGCGCTTGCCGCCGCATCGTGCAGCAATCAGGGCCCGGTATTCATTCCTCTGAACCCGGCGCCGCTTACGACGGGCAATGTGTTCCTCGGCGGTGCCGGTGGCACCAACCCTGGCGCCTTCCGCTTCGCGGCTGGCACGTACAACATCAGTTCGCTGGGCCGCGTGGCCGGTGACAAGAGCACGTCATGGGGTGTGATCACGGACGCTGGTCAGGTGATCTCCGCTGCGACGCTGGCCTCTGGTAACACGGTCATCTCGGGTCCGTTCGCCATCTGGATCACGCAGGCCTTGCCTGCGGCTGGCGTCGGCACGATCTACACGTCGACCCAGTCGACGGGCGCTGTTGCGATCGGTTCACGTACCGCGACGGTCAACCAGCAGTTCGCCGTGTTCACGAACGGAACGGGTGTCGGTGGGCTGGGTGCGATCACGACCGACGCGTTCGGCGCGATCATCAACGCAACCAACCCGGCTGCTCGCTTCTTCGTCGGCATGGAAGACAATGTCAACGGTGGTCGCGGGTTCGGTGTCGCTGGCGCGGGTCGTGTCTCTGACCGCGATTACAACGATATCCTGATCTCGATCCAGGCTGTTCCGGAGCCGGCCACGATCGGCCTGATGGGCTTCGGTCTGCTGGCGCTGGCCGGTGTCGCCGCGAAGCGTCGCAAGGCGTAAGCGATCGGCTTGCTCGATGTGAAGCGGGGCGGCTGTCTTCGGACAGCCGCCCCGCTTTGCGTTTCGGCCCATCACTTTCGTTCGGTCAGGATTGCCCGACCAAGAAACAGAGATAGGCGGTACCTGCCCTCGTTTCCGCAAGACCGGTCTACATCTCGTGCGCGCCAAACAGAAGGGCGTAACGCACAGATGCAAAATCGCCAAGCCGCAAGGCGCTCGCCCGCGCCCGCGACCGCCGCAATTCCTGGAGCGCTCCAGAAAGCCTTGCGCCTCTGCGGCCTTGCGCTGTTTTACGTTATGTGTTTGCTGATCTCCTCTCTGCAATAACGACAAGCGTACGGCGCATCCTGGGCGTTCACGATCATTCCTACCGAGACGCACGCCGAACTGCACTCAGATCGAGCTGACGACGAAGCTGCCGACGAACTGGATCAGGTAGTAGAGAATCAGCGGGGTGATGTCGAACGGGCCGACGCTGGGAATCACCGAGCGGAGGGGCGCCAGCAATGGTTCGGTGATCGTGTAGGTCCACCGCAGCCACCGGGCACGCGCGAGGCCGCCGAACCAGGAGGACAGCACCCGGATCATCAGCGCCATCTGGAGCACCGCAAAGAGCAGCTGCACCACGGCGCGGAGCGCACCGCGCGGGCCGGCGCTGAGTCCCATCGCAGTGGAGGCAAGAATGCCAATCACGTAGCCGAGGAGCGACTGCGCCAGAATCCCGAGGACGATGAAGGCCGCCAATCCCCACCACGGGATGCTGGTTGGTGATCCACCCGCGTTCAGGACCGGGGCTTCCACTGGCTTCAGGAATGGATCGATCTTCTCTCTCGCGAACCGGCCGAGAGGAGTGAATGGGCTGATCCGCCGGGTCCGTGTCGCCCAGCTGAGGGTGCAGGCGGCTCCGACCAGGGAGGCCGCGACGAAGAGGGCCGGCCTGGTGTAGGACGAGATCGTGGACAGAATGCCGAGAAGCAAATCCATGGTATGGTTCGAGTAGGGCCAGGTACAGACGCGTAGCTGCTGACGTCGCCAAATCGCGGGCATGCTGCGTTCACGACGCATGCGCCGGAACCGGCCGCCGTCCCGATCGTCGGTCAGCAGACCTTATTCAATCTCGCCACTGTTGATGCCAGCGGGCATAGGCTGAACGGCTGGGCCCGCGCAGCGATGGTGGCGCGGCAGCAGCGATTTCACGGCACGGGCGATGCTGTTGCCTAATCCCATGCCACGGCGTCACTTACGGATCGCCGTCGGCACCCGCTCGCTTGTAGCTTTCCCACAACGATTCGCCACCGTTGACGACGGGAGGGCTGTGAGCAACGAGTCCGACATGCGAACTTCCATACTGCCGACTCCTCTCTGGCTGCTCGATGGCGGCGGGAGGCGTCTCTTCTCTCAAGGGCTGTCATCGTGACTGAAGCCGCACTCCAAGTCACGCAGCGACGTACCGCTGCGATCGACAAGGCGCTCTGGCTCCCGCTCGGCGCCGCGCTGCTGCTCTTTGCTGCGCTGTACGCAAAGCCGGCGTATCTGCTCGTGCGCGACTGGACGAACTTCGACAATCCCGATTCAGGGACAGGGCTGCTGCTCGCGCCACTCGCGTTCTGGTTTGCGTTTCAGACCGGCGTCAAGGAAGTGCGGAAGCCGGCTGTGATTCTCGCCGTCGGATTTCTTCTGGCCTCGATCGGACTCCGGTACGTCTCCGATCTGGCGGCCGAGTTGTTCACGATGCGCGTGTCGATGCTGATTGGCGCCGCGGGTGTGATCCTCTGGTTCTTCGGTGTCAAGCAGTTGCTCGCGTGGTGGCTGCCGTTCGTGCTGCTTGGCCTGGCCATCCCGCTGCCGGAGCTGGTGATCGCGAAGCTGACGGCGCCACTGCAGCTGGTGGCGTCGCGGATTGGGGCATCTCTGATCGAATGGCGCCACATTCCGGTGATGCTCAACGGGAACGTCATTCGTATCCCAGGGCACGACCTGTTTGTCGCGGAAGCCTGCAGCGGACTCCGTTCGCTCACGGCACTGGTGAACCTCGGCGTGCTGCTGGGTGCGATGCTGCTGGCCAAGCCGTGGTCACGCGTCACGTTGCTGGTGCTGGCGGTACCGATGGCGATCTTGATCAACGGTTTCCGCATCTTCCTGACGGCCTTCCTGGTGTTCTTCGTCAGCCCGGAAGCCGGCTCGGGTTTCATGCACACCACTGAAGGGTGGTTGATGTTCGTGATCGCGTTCGCCTCGCTCGGCGCGGTGGCGTCGTTGCTGCTGTTCATCGAAGGCAAGCTGGCACGCCGCGGTACCCAGGAGAACATGGCACATGGCTAATCTCTCGAGCTTCGTTCCCGCCATCATCCTCGGTGCCGGGCTTGGCCTGCTTGGCCTGACGCATGGGCAGGAACGTCCGAAGCCACTGAAGCCGATCGCCAGCATCCTGGACACGGTGGCCGGCTACACGCACATGCAGATCGAGGTCGACACGAACTCGCAGCGTGTGGCTGGCATGGACGAGTATGTGAACCGCGTCTACAAGCAGGATTCGCTGCAGGTGTTCAGTCTCTACGTGGGCTACTACACCTACCAGACGCAGGGCAAGTCGATCCACTCACCGCGCAACTGCCTGCCAGGGGCGGGCTGGGAGCCGGTGGAGAGTGCCACAATGCCGATTGCTTCGGCACCCGGTGTCGGGTCGCGCGACATGAACAAGTACGTGCTGGCGAATCAGGGGAACTACGCTGCCGTCTACTACTGGTATCAGGGTCGTGGGCGGATCGAGAGCAATGAGTACACGGTGAAATACAACTTGATGCGTGACGCGGCGCTGTTTGGTCGCACGGAGGAGGCGCTGGTGCGACTGGTCGTGCCGCTTCGGACGCAGAAGGATCGATCGCAGGAGCGGATTCGTGCGGAGATCCAGCGGGCGGATTCGCTGGCGAGCTCGCTGGCGCCGCGGCTGTCGCAGGAAGTGGCGGCGGCGTTGCCGGCGGCACCGGCGACGTGATTGCATGTAAGCCGCAGCCTCGCACCGCATCATTGACATGACCGCGTGGGCGTGGATCGTCGCACTGACGTTCAGCGGCTTGTGCTGGACGTGGGTGGTGTACCCGTTGGTGGTGTGGTCAATTTCGAGGATTGTGCGGCCCCCCGAGCAGACGGAACCTGGGGCATGGCCGTCAGTGACTGCGATTCTGGCGACACGTGATGATGTGGCGACTATCGCAGCGAGGGTTGAGGATTTTTTTCGCGCCGACTATCCGGCTGATCGCCTGAGCGTGGTGGTTGGCGTTGACGCCGCAACACCCGCCATGCTCGAGGCCATCCGGAACGGCTGCGGCAGTCTGACCGTGACGGTGGTGCCCTCCGATGCGGCGGGCGGCAAGGCGTCGGGTCTCAATGCAGCGGTGCGTGAGGCGACTGGCGACGTCCTGGTGTTCAGCGATTCGCAGCAGCGCTTCGCGGGCAATGCCATTCGCGTGTTGGTGGCGCGGCTGGCCTCGGATGCTCGACTGGGGGCCGTTGGTGGCGCGCTGCAGCTGCCGGGTGATCGTCCGGGCGCGAGGGCTCGCACACCGGTAGAGTGGTACTGGGTCATGGAGCGGCAACTGCGGGCGGCAGAAGCGCGCCTGCATTCCTCGGTGGGGCTCAGCGGATCGATCTATGCCATGTGGCGCCGCGATTGGCAGCCGATGCCTGCCGGCTTGATCCTCGACGATGTGTGGCTGCCGATGCGTCTGGTGCTCGATGGTCGACGGGTCGGGTATGAACTTGCCGCCCATGCGTGGGATGCCAGGAGTACGACGGCGGCACAGGAGAAAGTCCGGAAGGTGCGCACCCTGACGGGAAATTTTCAGTTGATGGCGTGGCTGCCGGCGCTCCTCGTGCCGTTTCGGAATCCGATCTGGGTGCAATTCGTGAGCCACAAGGTGGTGCGACTGGTGACGCCGTGGCTGCTGATCGCGCTGGTGACCGGGAGTGTGGGCACTCTAGCCTCGGTGCTGCCGGCCTCGGTGGTGCCGACCGCCGTCGCGATGATTGGTGTTGCTGTGACGGCGCTGCTGGTGACGCGGAGGACGCGCGGGGCGGTGGTGCGGATGGCGCAGTGGGGATGGTCGCTACAGGTGGCGGTGGTCGAAGCGACGGTGAATGGATTGCGTGGTCAGTGGAATGTCTGGCGGTGACGAGGTGGCCAATGGCACTCTCAGTTTCCTGCTCGTTCGTTCTGACTGAGGGAGAACGGAATCCTTATCGCGGCGGAATGTAAACAAGAAGCAAGGGTAAATCGTATCGGATTCTATCTTCACGGAGAGCTGTGCGGGGTGTGCCGCTGTCTATGCTGCGCCCATCACAAAACTTCAGCAAATGTTGCTGGAAGCGCGAGAGAGTCTGAATGATGTCGCTCGGTGTCTCGCGCGATAGCCGCACCATGTGAAGCTGCGTGGTACACGTTCATGTTCAATGAGTCGCGGAGTAGTGACGATGCAAGGCACAAACTCACAAGCTGGCATGCTGATTCCGAGCCAGACTGATCAGCTATGATAGCACACTCAACACGCTGGAGCACACTTGCAAAGTGATCCGCGCCGCCGCGCTTGGGTCAGCGGTACGTCACCACAAATCAGCGACGTGCGGGCACTGCCTCCCAGTTCGCAGTATGGTGACTCGGCAACATATGTGGTGCTGTTCATGCTCGCCGTGATCGTTTTTCGCCTACACGAAACGTGGGCCCCATTGGCAGCACTCCGGCCGGTGCTCATTGCCGGAGGGATCGGCATGATCGCAATTCTTGCGGGTACCAGTGTGCCTGCGATCGCGGCAATCTGGCAGAGTCAATTGTTTCGTTGCGCTGCAGTCTTTCTGATCTGGGCATCACTTACGATCCCCACATCGATCTGGCGCGGGCACTCGATCGAAGCGCTCCAGAATCTCCTGTTCTGTACGATCCTGATCGCAGGGATACTGCTCGTCCGGCCTGATGAGCAAAACTTCCGGCGACTCAGGACCGGCTTCGTTGCCTTCGCAACACTGCTCGCTGTTGCGCTATTCCTGGTTGGCAAGGGCATCGGAGAGCGATACTCAGTCTCGTACTCGCTGGACCCGAACGACCTCGCGGCGATTATGGCCATGTGCAGTCCCTTTGCACTTGTTGGCGCTTTGCGCGCGCGCTCGCTGTCGCGGATCGGTTACATGGCGGTCTTCTCCCTGCTGTGCGCGGCAGTGGTGCGCACGGGCTCACGGGGTGGAACGTTGGCGCTGTTGTCCGGGCTGTTCACTCTCCTCTTTTATCTTCGACTCAGGACTCGGGTTGGCCTGCTATTACTCTCGATCCCAGTGCTGTTTGCCGCATGGTTCGGGGCCCCACCCGCCTATCGCGAGAAAATGACATCTCTTGCTCGCGGTGAAGAGGACTACAACGCAACCGACTATGGTGGCCGCCAGAACATCTGGAAGCGAGGCCTCGGTTACGTCAGAGAAGATCCAATACTGGGCGTTGGCCTGGGCAACTTTGACACGAGAGAAGGGCGCTATCTGGAAGACCAAGGCCGCGTTGGCCGCTGGACAGCGCCTCACAACGCATATCTCCAAGCAGCAGTAGACAACGGTCTCGTCGGATTCTCAGTTTTTGTCTGGATGCTGGCGATCGGCTTCATATCCGCTCATCGCATTGCGTTGCAAACACGCGGAGCGGAGCCAGAATTCGTTGCCGCTCTCGCTGGGTTCGCACTGGCGGCATTCTTCCTGTCACACGCATATGCATATCACCTCTATGCGCTCCTAGGGCTCATTGCTGCCCGCAGTCGATTGGTATCTGCGGACACAAGCCTTGAAGCCCCACAAGTTGGCTATCCTGACAGCAGCGGAAAATCACTGCGCGGTGGAAGGTCGCTGCGCAGTCCGCGTCGAACCGGACCATTCTCTCGCGCACTTCGATGAAGAACGAAAGGCAGTCGCAGCTACCGACAAGCGCGATTGCGGGGCAACTGAGATGGCGACAGCCCCGCAATCCGAGTTCGTATCGCGGTGAAGGGGAGACCGTCAGTGCCTCGAATTTCGCCCATGACGAGCACGGAGTCATACGAGTGCTCTCTGGTGCGACCTACGCGGATGCATTCGGGAATCAGTGGCTCCGATACAGAAGAACTCAGTTGGACTCAGCCAGCGGAATGCCAATCAGCCTGACACGATTGAAACGCTGCCTGGGCGACGAAATCTGGGGCACATTGCCGAACGTGAGAGTCCTGGAGGCGGGGTGCGGTGCTGGTCGGTTCACGGAAGTCCTGCTTTCCGAGGGCGCGCACGTTGTTTCTGTCGACCTCTCTGAAGCGGTCGTCGCCAACGCCACCAATTTTCCAGTGGACGACCGACATTTGGTCGTTCGGGCCGACATCACAGACTTGCCATGGGAGCCTGGGCAGTTTGACGTCGTCGTGTGTCTCGGTGTAGTGCAGCACACGCCCGATCCCCGACGCACCATCGCTGCACTCGCGCAGCACGTGCGCCCGGGTGGGTGGCTCGTGGTGGACCAGTACACAGACGACAAGGTCGGTACCTACTCACTGAAGCCACTGTACCGCGCAATTATCAAGCGTCTGCCTGCGCGATGGACGCTGTCTCTCGTTCAGCGCCTGACACACGTACTGATCCCGCTGCACGCGTCGTGCGCCAGGAATCGACTTGCATGGTTTGCACTCACTCGAGTGTCCCCGCTGATCACCTACCATCGAGACATACGCGAGTTCACGGACGTGCAGCAGTTCGAGTGGGCTTGCCTTGACTCACACGATGCGTTGACTGACTGGTATAAACATCCGACAAATGAGGCTGGAATGACCGACAACCTCCGGAACGGTGGCCTGTCGGAGATACAGGTGTGGTCCGATGGCATCGGAATAGAGGGGCGTGCTACTCTCCGAACTCCCGTCCGATGAGAGGTCAAGATACGCCATTCGCGGGTTGCAGACACTCCGGAGCCAGTGCCGTGCGAGCGGATCACGGTCTCCTTCGCAAATGCTCGGATTCAACCATTCATGCGCGATGACCACTCGATTCCTCGAGTCGCTACTCGGTTCAAATGGCGCAGGTGGCCCTCCTCTGCGCGTCGGAGTAATGGTCGACAGTAGTCACGTGTATCGCATTTTCGCAGAGCAAATCGCGAGTCTGCTCAGGGCGACATATGTAGATGTGGTGTGTGTGGTGCGACACGCTCCCGCAGCGAAGTGTGAGCCAAGCGCGACATCATCGCGGTCTCCTCTTCGATGGTTGCGCTCACCGATGCGACGAAGGATCGCGTACGCGCTGTATGTCAAGTGGGACACAGGTGCATTGCCAGAAGGACACAACCCGTTGGACACCGTCGACGTCTCCGCTCTTCTTGAGCCCCTGCCGTCGCTCAGCATAACACCTGAGCAGAAGGGAAGTCGACAGTACTTCCCAGAGGAATCGATCAGTGATCTAAGGGAGAGGAATCTTGATGTCCTGGTGCGGTTCGGATTCGGAATACTCGACGGTGAAGTCTTGACTGTGCCGAAGTACGGAATCTGGTCGTTTCACCATGGCGACAGCAGCCGCCTTCGTGGTACACCCCCCGGTCTCTGGGAGTTGATCGAGCGTCATCCTCACTCAGGCGCAGTCCTTCAGCGCTTGAGTCCCAAGCTTGACGGTGGCCAGATTCTGGCACGCGGCAGCTATCCAACTGTGTCAGGCTTGTCCGCGGCGCGCAACCGACTTGCTCCCTACTGGGGTACGTCGGAACTCCTGCTCGTTGCTTTGTGGCGGCTCCAACGTGGCACGTGTAAATCGGCGAAACTGCAAGTGCTCCCTTCACCCGAGTACACTGGCAAGCAGCCCGTGTATAGGATCCCCGGGAATCGCACGATGAGTTCATGGCTGATGTCAAGTCTGTGGAGTGGGCTATCTCGCAGACTGACGCGTCGATCACCACAGGACCAAGAGTATCAGGTCGCCTTGCGCCGACACGGTGGTGAGTCAAGCGAGAACACCATTCAACGGCCTTCTGCGTTCTCCCTGGTGCCGAATCCTGTCGGTCACTTTCTGGCTGATCCTTGTATTGTGTTCCGCGATGGGCAGCACTGGCTATTTTACGAGGACTACGACTGGAGTCGCCGGCTTGGATCCGTCTGCGTTGCGGCCATCGAGCCAGACGGATCGATTCGCGACGCGCGAGTGGTGTTGAGCACGCCATACCATCTTTCCTTTCCGCATGTCTTCGCGCTCGGCGACGACATGTTCATGATCCCTGAAACAAAGGGGCGCGAGCAGATTGTACTGTTTCGCGCGCGACGCTTTCCGGATGAGTGGGTCGAGGAGGCGGTGCTTCTCGACCAAGCTGCGGTGGATACGTGCGTACATCAGCAAGATGGGCACTGGTTCATGTTCACGAGTGTCGTGGAATCGCGAAGTCAGGCATGTGCACACGTACTGCTCCAGTCCACCACTCTCACCTCCGGATGGAGCCTGCATCCTGCTGCTGTGCTCTCGACGGAACTGAACGGCATCCGGAGTGCAGGACCGCTGTTTCGCGACGCGGGCAGACTGATTCGTCCTGTCCAGGGGGTCGTGCATGGTTACGGAACCGGGCTTGAGCTCCGTGAAGTTACTGCTCTCACCAGCGATCAATTCTCAGAGCGAAGCTTGGCCCAATTGCCGATCCAACAAGGATATGCAGGTGGTCACTCGTACACTCGTGCAGGAGAATGGGAGGCCATTGACCAGACGTGGTTCCGACCACGTCATCGTCCAGCGAGGTAGCGCGCGTGCGCGCCCGCTCGAGAAGGAGGCGACGAAAATGGCCGCAATACGTCGGAATAGAATCGCTGACCTCCGGCGAACATGTGTGGCTTACGGGCAAGCACTGGGCAATCACAGCCCTACAAGGCGCGCCGCAAGTCCCACGCCTGAGCTCTGGAACAGCAGTTGTAGATGCGGACATACGCGCCAGATGCAAATGGCCATAGGAGCGCGCTGACCAGTGGATACTCCAGCCTATCTGTGCAGCATGGGCACATCGCCGAAAATGCGCCTTCCCCCGCGAGCAAACAAACTGTGAGATGTGCCGGTGCGTCGAGTCTGAATATGGCGTGAGCCGCACTGCTGGCCAGTTGTTGTCGGCCATGCTGGTTGCGCGATTGCCCCTGTGTCAGCCTCAGGCTTGCTCGCAGGCGTCGTGTACTACGCATGTCGGCAGGACGATCAAATCGGGAGAAATCTGCCAAGTGCACCCCGCGAAACCCATTCCGGACGCTCGACTCAGCACTCCCCGTTCGCGCCTCGACAGGATCTTGTCAGGAAGACTCACCCTTCTTTCAATGCACAACAAGCTCAATAGGCAATGACTACTTCTGACGATGACCTGAATGAAGAGACAACGTCGGCTCGCCCCCTAAAGCGCCTGCCACTGCGAATAGCGTACGTAAGTATGGATGCGCGCATGAACTTCCTGAGAGATGCGCTTGCCCTGCGCGGGTGTGATGTGATGCCTATCGAGGGTGACGACATTGACACCCTGACCAAGATTGCTGGTGCGGCCGTCTCATTTGCCGTTCCACGAATGGAATGGTGGATCCGCTACCAGATGTCTTTGCCCGTCAGAAAACGTCGTACGCTCATCGCATCGAGAAAGATTTGTGACGGCACTCTGCCAGATGCCATCGTGTTCGCTGGGAGCTGGTTCAGCGTCGACGTGCAGGGAGCTGACGGACGTCGCATCCCTACGTTCCACTACATCGATCAATCGATGAGTCGCGCTCCACTCCCCGGCGAGCAGCCAGGTTGGGGACCGTTCGGCCGGCCAGGCATCTCTGCTCAGATGGCGATGTATGCGAGAGCTGAAAAGGTGTTTACGATGTCTGAATGGGCGCGCGACCATACGCTCGCCGAACATCCGCATCTGACGCCGGATCGGGTCGAGGCCATCGGTTGGGGACCATGCGCGGTCGACTTGTCCGCCAGCACAGTAGCAATCGATGAGAAGGAACGCCTGGTACTACTGGTTGCGATGGACTTCTATCGCAAAGGCGTCGATCACTTTGCCGCGGTCGCGACAGCAGTGCGTCGTGAATCACCGGACACCCGATTCGTTCTGATCGGTGCGGACCAAAGCCGGAGCGAGATTCGGCTTGGCGACGACGTCGAGTACATGGGCATTGTTCGAGACCGCGCTGTGCTTGAGCAGATGTTTATGCGGTCGCGCGTGTTTCTGATGCCGCATCGCTACGACAGATCACCACATGTCCTTGTCGAAGCGGCCAGTGGCGGGACTCCGGTCATTACAGGTGTTCAAGGGGGCCCACCAGAGGTTCCTCGGCGAGGCGGCGGCGGTGCGGTGCATCAGCCACATGAGCATCAGAGAATCGCCGATAACGTTCGCCTTCTCCTTGATGACGCGAGAGCGTGGTCTGTTGCCAGCGCTGCGGCGCGAGAAGCACAACGTTCCTATTACTCGTGGAATGCAATCGCAGACAAGCTGATCTCTGAAATCTCGGCGAGTGTGAATCGGTCGTGAGCATTCGTCCGCAACCGGAGTGCCAGCGGTCGCGTAGGCTTGCCCTGTCCAGACGTTCAGCGGCCACGCGTTTTAGGAAATGTCGGGTGAATTGAGGTGACAACCCTCGCGCCAGAGGAGCGTCAACAGCCGGCTCACGCCGAGGCGCGGGCGCGTGAACGCGATCTCGCTGATGCGCATGCGCAGTGCGGTTTCGTCCGCCGACCGACCGGACCGATAACTGGCGGTGCGACTGCGCCCGGCCAGCCGACGCCCGTGGCGGATGCCGGTCATGAAGGCCGTGACGAACGCCCAGTCAAGGGCCAGCCGCCGCGTCCGCCGCAGCTACTTTCTCAGAGTACCTGGCCAACACATCGCTACCCAGCGCCAGGTCAGTGACCACACGCTTCAGGCGCGCGTGCTCATCCTCAGCACACCGGAGGCATCAGCCCACCCAGGCGTGAGTAGTTCGTCTGCCAGAGCCAGATCGTCGCCAATCGAATCCCGAGCTCGCGGCGCAGATCGACGACGGCCGTCCTGCTCTTGAGGTGGCCTAGTGCGTACGCGATCGGCGCTTCACTGAACTTCGACTTCTTCATCGGTCCGCATGCCCGCGGGCGTGGGCCGGTGCACAACGCTTCGACTGAGCATCCCAGCCGCAACCTGCCAGACTCCTACGGGGGCCGTCGTTCCGTCCAATCCTCAGGTAACCCCCTTCACCCAGTTTCACATATAGATTGGACCAGAGATGGGGGGAGTCCGACAGCGCTGCCTGTGTGACGGAACGCTCGGCTCTGCCAGTACGACAACCTTCCTTCGCAGGTCAAGATGCTGTCTTTTCGGCGACTACCTCAACGTCTAGCCCGCGCGATCTCCAACCTCGGTCTCAGAAATACCGCGTTCAACATCTGTCAGCGCATACGTGTGTCGCTATGGAAGCCTGATGTCTTCTCATTTCGCTCCAAATACGCTGCAACGCCAGTGTGGTGCCGCCGAGGCACGAGCGATACGCTCGTCTTCGGGCAGATCTTCGTTGCGCGTGAGTACCGATGCCTTGATTACGTCGTCGATCCGGAGGTGATCATCGATTGTGGCGCAAACGTAGGGCATTCGGCCGTTTACTTTCTGAGCAGGTTCCCCTCCGCACAGGTGGTGTGCATCGAGCCAGACGACTCGAACTTTGCAGCGTTGCTGAGGAACACCGATCCCTACAAAGATCGGGTTACAGCCCTGCAGATGGGCGTCTGGGCGCGTAGTGCAGGCCTTGTTGTCGAGCGTGGCAATAGCTTGGATGGTAGGGAATGGTCATTCACCGTCCGTGAGGCCAGCAATGGCGAGAAATACGACGTGCAGGGAATCGACATGGAAACACTTTTGGCGCCGTTTGTCGGAAGGCACATTTCAATCCTGAAGATTGACGTTGAGGGTGCGGAACGCATCATATTCGCAGGCAGCTGCGATTGGTTAGGCCGTGTGGACAATCTTGTCATCGAACTTCACGGTGCCGAAGCTGACGAAGTGTTCACGCATGCCATCTCTAGCTGTGACTTCCATCGGTCGACGTGCGATGAGCTGACCGTTTGCGCGAAAAGCAGTCAGTAGAGTAGCAAGAATGTACTCGACACAATCATCGACACATCTGACACGTAAGTGTCTTCACCTTCACTTTCCACGTTATCGCATTGGTCACAATCACCGTGCATCATGCCACCGTCAGAGGCGCGGAGTTGAAGGCAGCACGATCAACAGCGTGCAGCAGGTAGCGTGAGGCGAGATCGTGACCTGTTCTCGCGGTTAGTGCCGCGATCTGGCAAACGGCAGTTGCCCGCTGAATACAATAGGCGCGTATCAATGATGCTCCGGCTGACAGGATCCCTGATCAAATGCCAACCGACCTGACGGTACGCGTGCGATGCTTGGGAAGCCTCCGAATCGGCGATGCGCGGCAGGCAAGCTCTTGACGAATTCGTGCATGTCATCTTTGTCTCATGCGTCTCATCTCTGTCTCGGAGAGTCACCGGCACTTTCCCGGTATCGTCCGTCTCCACGAACCCAACTTTCTACGCAGTCGACTGAAACGGAAAGCGAGTGCTATCTCAATTCAGGGACTCCTCACTCTCAGCGACACGGCTGACGACTTCGCGAATGAATATGGACCTGTGGGACAAGGTGCGGCGCCACCCCCGACACGCAATTCATGTCGCCATCGCGCTACTGCGAGGCAGGTTGTTTCTTCTGAAATCAAGACTGCTCGGTCGGCGCGTAACGGGCGGCGCCGGACTGCGAATTTACGGCACCCTGGATGTTCGTGGGCCCGGTCTCGTTGAAATCGGGAACAATGTTACTGTTGGCATGAGAGTGACCCCATGGACAACGACTGTCTCTGCCGTCATACGCATTGGAGACAATACATTTCTAAATGGGGCGCGGTTCGCATGCGCGGAGAGAATCGAAGTCGGCGCAAGATGTATTCTGGCGGAGTGCAGAATCATGGATACGAACTTTCACTCGACGCATGTGAATCGGCACGACAGTACGGCCCCTGTTCGAGTTGAGGCTGTCACGATCTCGCAGAACGTCTGGATCGCGTCTGATGTCGCAGTTCTGCCTGGCACGCACATCGGAGAGAATTCGGTCGTGGGGATCGCCTCAGTTTGCTCCGGAACGGTGCCGGCGAACGTAGTGCTCGCTGGAAATCCTGCGATTGTCGTAAGGGCAGTGCCCGGTGCTTGAGGCCTCGTGTGACAATCTCGCTTGCTTGCAGTCAGTAGCAAGTTGGTGCGCTGCGGGCCGCGCGCGTAATCACAGCTGAGAACAGGACAAGAATGCGCATTCTGTTGACTTACGAGTGGAATGAAATGGGCGGTCTGGAGATCGTGATTGTCAACATGACACGCGAACTGATCGCGCTCGGCCATACCGTCAAGTTTTTTGGTCCGGGGCCAGAGGACGGTTGGCTTTCCTCTGCGCTGCGAAAGTGCGGTGCTGAGGTAAGGACGTACCGGTATCGAGGAGCGTTGGACATTTCGCTGTTTCAGCAACTGAAGGATGAAATTCGGTCATGGAAACCAGACGTGGTCCACAGTCATGACTACTGGATGAGCATCTACGGCGCGGCTGCTGCGCGCTCGCTCGGGGTTCGTCATGTCATGGCAATGCACGGTAACACGCGATATCGAGAAGCTCGCTATCGACGCACTGCGATGCGTTGGGCGATGAAGCACTCTGCAGCGGTAATTGCAATCTCTCAGGACACGAGGCGCGAACTCATACAATCGCTTGGCAGCATTGCGGAGCGAGTTGTTGTTGTTCCGAATGGCGTGCCAATCCGTAGTGGAAACGCCGCGCGCGGAGCGCGCTCGGCGGGACTAGCTGAGAGTGAGCAGCTGATTCTGGCGGTGGGAAACACGTGGCATCGCAAGGGCTTCGATGTCCTCATTGCAGCGTGCTCTCTCCTTCCGTCGACGTTGGCATGGCGTTTGGTCATCGCAGGGCGTCACGAAGAGTCCGCTTCTCAGTTGCAAATGCAGATTGCGGAGCTTGCGCTGAGCAACCGCGTGTCACTGGTCGGCGCGCGCGATGACGTGCCTGACCTGCTTGCGGCTGCGACAGTGTTCGCTCTTCCATCGCGATGGGAGGGGTTGCCTCTTGTCATTCTTGAAGCCATGCATGCAGGTGTTGGCGTCGTAGCCTCCGCGATCTGCGGCGTACCAGAGGCAATCCGGGATCGAATCGACGGACTGCTGGTACCGGCAGATGATCCTGGTGCTCTTGCGTCTGCACTTGAGCGTCTACTATCTGACGAGCGGTTGAGGCAAAAACTGGCAGCGTCCGCGAGAGAACGCGCAGCAAAACACTTCTCAGCGAGCGCCATGACTGAGCATTACCTTCGGATCTACGCAGGCTCCACACTCGGTTAGGGCTCAAGAAGCCTTACGCCGTGTTCAGAGGTGAGATCTGATGGCTGATGCGATGTCCGCTTCCAACACGCCCCACTCGTATTCGCGAAGTACGAGTTCCTGGGCGGCCCTGCCGATACGCAAAGCCTGATCATGATTCCGAAGAAGTCTGACAATGGCTTCTGCAAACGCCGGTATCGCATCGCGGATGAGCGCGTGTTCTTCGTCCTCAAGAGCGATCCCCTCTCCACCGATTGTCGTCGTGACGACCGCGCAACCAGCCGCCATTGCCTCGAGAATCTTCAGCCGCGTACCCCCGCCGCTGCGCAGTGGAACGACTACCACTGACACGGCATCAAGTTCAGCGGCTATGTCTTCGACTCGTCCAGCAAGGTCGATTGATCCGTCACGACTGATGAGCGAGAGCAACGCCGTTGTGTCCCCGCTGCCAACTATTCGTAGCGTTGCAGAGGGCAGTGATTTTCGCACGATTGGCCAAATGTCTCGGCAGAGCAGTCTGACTGCATCGGCGTTTGGCTCGTAGTCGAGCCGGCCAAAGAATAGCGCTGTGCTGCCGGCAAGCCTCTTGTCAGGGGTACGGGCACGCGGCACATCGGCGCCATTCGCTATCACCCGCACTGTTGCCTCTGGCATAGTGCTCGATAGTCTCTTGCTTTCCGGAGTGGAGCACACCCATGTCTCGGTCACTCTGGGAAAGACTCGGTGCTCGAGTGCTTCAGTTCTGTATGCGGTGTGCCGAAATGCCATCCGGCGTATCCAGGAACGCGAGGTGTCAGCCAACCTGCGATAATAGAGCGAGTCGATGTTGTGAGTATCAACGAAGGTATAGCATCTTGGCGATACTGCGCGCACCAAGCTCAGGTAGTCCGCCAGGAATACGCTCGCACAACCTGCCGCGACTATGTGATGATCGAGCGCGATAGACGCGATGATTGCGTCGATTTCAGTTGAGTAATGCAGGAGCTGTTGCAGGGGTCGATCCAGCAGTAGGGACGCGGCAAGGGCAAGCGGTTTGGGAAACCGCCGAGCGCGGACAGCGTGTACCGTGACGAGCGGACCAAGCACTGCTTGGTCCGCTCCTGCGCCGGGGCCGCCAAACACAATCAGCTGAACTGGTGCTATCGTCGTGAGCGCGCGGATGACATGAAACGTGCGACGCTTCCAGCCGTCATCAACCGGCACTGGGAGTCGATTGGCGAACAGGATGATCGTTGAGCGTTTCACCGGTGCTTACGCATCGAGGTGTGAGTCCACGATCATGGAACGTTCGCGATCCAGACTGGTGCCAATCTGCTTGATTACGCGAGCTGGTACGCCTGCTGCTACAACGCCAGGTGGTATCGAACCGGTGACCACCGAGCGAGCAGCGATGACAGAGTTATCGCCAATTGAAGAACCAGGGAGGATCAGTGTTCCTAGCCCGATCCACACGTTCTGACCAATAGTCACCGGGCGAATGTCTTCGGTCAACGGCGGGATACCCCTCCGGCGCAGCTCAGGATCAATCGGATGACCAGGAGAGTCCAGAATTGTGACGTCGTTCGACAGCAAACAGTTCGCTCCGATCGAAACGGACAGTGCGGCGGAAACCAGCGCATTGTGCCCGATATACGTATTGTCACCGATGGAGATAGTCGCCGGTGATTCACGCCACGCAAGAAGCATGGACACTTTGCCGGCGATCGTCACGTCGTTTCCGATACGTACGTCGCCACTGCCGGAGATGTAGGGAAGATGGGAGCCGGCATGAAAACGAGCGCCGACGCTGCTCGCGCAACTCCTGATCATCGGATCTACAATCAGCACTCGGACCAGCCAGCGCCAGACAGCTATTGTGAGGCGAATCGGGAAAGTCCACACAAGAGCAACGCGGCGCGAGAGCGGAACGGAGAACGAGGCTGTTCCCCAATACACGGCTCGTGCCGCGCGGCCAGTTGGCCCCTTGCTCCTCCAAAGTGCCAGAATCAATGATCTCATGCAGGCAGATTCACACGACACTCGAAAGGATAATGCACGTACATGAGCGAAGCGCGAGCGAAAGCTCACGCTTCATCCCAAGTATGATCAACGGCCGCGGAGGGCAAGGTATCTCGTCGAGGTGCGGAAAGCCTGATTGAACTGTTTCGATCCGGCAAACCAACTATGAGAGATCAAGCCAGTAAGAACGGCATCACCGCGTTGAATGTGCACCGGGTCCTTTGTTTGTCGCCAGAGCCATCCGTACATTTCAACATAGAAGCCATTCAGATCAGGCGCGGCAAAAGTATCACCGATGGTCTTTCCATCCTTGACGCAATTGCCACTGTAGTAGTTGAATACCTCGTCAGCTGGTTTCCACTGAGTGGTCCAGAGCCAATTCGCAAATCGACGGATTGGCTCTCGTACGCGCGCTTCGTCTCCGGTAACGTCTGCATACTGCACTAACGCACCGGCAATCAGCCCCGACATGAAATTCGAGCTCTCGCCACAATTCGAGAAGTAGCGCCAAGCGCCGTCAGGTGCTTGGATCGAAAGAATATCGCGGACATCCTGCGATGCCGCGCCCCGCCAGTCGCCAACAGTTCCGTACGGCTCTGCGTCCAAGGCGATCGCGAGGAATTTCGACGAAAGCACTCGCGCCGCGACGCGTCCGTCCATCCACTCGTGGCTCGTCGTATTCGTCAAGCGCGCGGTACCGCCCCTCGAGAGGTTGAGCGACTCTGCTGCACGAATGACGGCAGTGCGAGAGGAATCATCTCCGGTAAGCCAGTAGTGCGCCGCCAAACCGTCCAGCTGCGCCCACCACTCGGACGTACCGTAGTTGTTGGCTTCGAGATACTGACGCCGGTAGGAAACCGCGAGCCGAGCACCACGATTGTAGTAGCTGGAACTTCCCTGGCGGATCGAGTAGCTGAAGTACGCTAGCGCCCGGTCATAGAAGTTCGACGTCCACTCGTCGCCGCTTTGGGCCCACTGGATGGGCTCGAACTCAGAATATTTCGCGTCCAGCGCTCGACCACCTTGGTACGACTCATCCGCGGAAAGAGAAACTGGGCCGACGACCTGTGTCGCAGCTAGGTCGTGCATGTCTGCGTACATGAGGAACCGATCTGGAATCGGTGACACCGGCACGCGGGCGCGACGGCGCGGCGTACCAACGTTGCGCCGTAACGTCACTTCGCCGGCAGCGTCCGGTACGGCGAACTGCACCAGTATGCTCCGAAGCGAGCCGTCAGGATGCTTGCCCTTCAACGCTTCCACAAACGAAGCGACCTCAGCATCTCCCACAAAAACAGAGACATTCGGTACGTCTGAATCGCGCAGCTTACCGGCGGCGAGTGGCACGCCAGATGACAACTCACCGCGAAGGCCTGCTCCAGGTGCGGTCCGTACCTGCAGCGTTGACATCACAGACGAGGACGGTTGCGCATTGGAGAGGCCGCCCCGCTCGGTGACACGAAACGCCGCAACCGACCGGCCGGCTGTGCCGGCGATCGTCACCTGCGCAGAACCAACGGCGGTCGCAAGCACCCTATTGGCGCCAACCTGACGCAGTACCTTGCCGTCGCTGATATGCATCCGGGGTTCATCGCGGGCTGAGCGCGAATACATACGGGCACTCATGTTTCGCGAAACGGCATTCGGGAGGATCATTACGGTGTCGCCCAACTCGATGTTCCTGACTTCACTCTCTGGAGAGCCGGCAGGAAAGTCCATTGTCGAGCGCACGCCGAGCGCGACGGCCTGAGGGTCAATCATCTCGTGCTCGGCCGAACAGCCTAGGATCAACGTACATGCAATCGCTAACGAGGGCATTCGAAAAAGGTAATTCATCCTTCCAGACTCCAGCAGTGGGTTCGCGAGCTCGACTGGCATCGTTCCGCCTGATTGGCCTCGTAGCCATTACGTCGCTGACTATCGTCAGGCGCCGTTTGCGCACCGCCGGAAGCGGCGGAGTGCCCTTCGATTGTGATCAGCGTGCGATTGGGCCCAACGCGCAGTGGCATGCTGATCACAGTCGAAGGACGATTCTTGGCAACGTGAGTAACGACTGCGGCGCTTCCCGCACAATGAGAAACGCATAATACAAATGGTGAAACACACGGTTGGAACATGACAATGATTGGAGGTGAACCGCCCCGGGAATCCCGGTGGCTCGATCTAGTGAAAAAAGAATTGAGGCATGGTCGCGCGAACCAGCTTCTCGGAATAGGTCCGTGAGCCGGCGGTACGGTGGGTGAAGGAGCACGCAAGCAACCAAGCAGCTCAGTAGGCGGCGATGACCTCGATTGCCATCAGGATCGGATCTGCGCCGGAGACCCTGCGGACATGACTAAAACGCAGTGAGCGGGATGAGAGCGTATGCCAGGGCACGACGATGGCCGAGCATGCCCGTGGGAGCCGTTGGGAGGGGAAATCCCGGAGCTCTGGGATGCCAATGAGCGTCCGCGTAAAGCGTTGGCGTAATTCGCCTACGTGGATATCGACAGCAGGGGGACGGTGCACTCAGTCGAGAAGAGCTGTGTTGAGCTGCCCATTGCCGCGTCGACGCGTTGCGAGGAAACGGCGTGCGTGGCCGACCCAGCGCAGACGCCCCCACATGCCCAACGTGTGGGCGGCCTCCGTGCCACGGTCGATCGAGTCTGGCGCGAATCATTGCGTGTCCGGCGCGACGAACTTGCGGATACAGATGTAGAGCGAAGCGGCGCCGCAGCCGAACCGCACTGTCGATCAACACATGCAGCGATTTAGTTTCCGGTTCACGGAGCGCCTGGCGGCAGCATGTAACCATGGCCCGGTTGGTCACCGAGGAAATACGTACGACACCGCGCTTGCCGAAATCGCCATCCGCCTGTTCGAGATGCAAATCCTTCATCACAGCGAGCGCTCTGCTCCATCGGCGACTTCAAGTCTTCCAGACTGGATAGGGACGTCTGACTCAACGCACCGCGACTACCAGAAACGCTTGGCTGTTTGCCTCGGGCGGAGCAACGAGCGCCGCACTCCGCCGGGGCCGCGTCGGACCTCGCCAAACCGGCCCTCATACGTCAAGGTCATTGGAAAATTTGGACGCTTCGACGAAACCCCGACCGAGCAGTGAAGGGCATCAAAAAATATTGGGTATCGTCGTCAGCCGATCTGAACATCCGCCACAAAAAGCCGGTCGGCATAGCACAGGGATCCCGCCTGCACAAGACAGCCTCGCGCAGATGGATGGAGGTCACCCAGTCCCTAGTGCGACTCCCGGAAGTGCCGGTAGATCGTTGACACCAACTGCGCTCGCGTCCCCGAGGAGTAGCGCTCCAGCAGACTACGACGCTGGCGCGCTCGTTCACCCGACGAGAAGCGCGTCCAAGCATGCTCGAGTAGCGTAGAAACACCTATTGCAAGTACCGAGCCAGACGGTACGACACGCCCGAGCGCCGGGTGTGGACCGAGAATCTCCCGAATCTCGCCCACATCTGTCGCGACAACAGGAATTCCCGCATCAAGTGCCTCGAGCAGCGCATTCGGCATCCCCTCACTGCGCGACGGTAGCAGAAGCACATCGTGGCTCGTATACAGCGGCCAAGGTTCGGCCACATGCCCCAAGAACGTGACCCAGCGCTCGACTCCGCGCGCACGTGCCAGTGCGATCAAAGCGTTGCGTTCAGGGCCGTCTCCCGCGACGGTCAGCGTCGCCGTATGTCCTTCCGAACGGACCCTGTGGAGAATCTCGATTGCGAGATCTGGTGCCTTCTCCGAACTTAACCTGCCCATGAAAAGCAACCGGAGTGTGTCGACCCGCTCGCACTCTTGTATCCACATGCCGCTGACCGGCGATGAAAGAATGGCGTTGGGAACGAATACCGGCGATCTGTTAATGCGCGCAAATCGAGACACCTGAGCTTGTGTAACCACAATGATTTCATCAGCAAACCGCGACGCCTGAAGGTCGAGCCAATGATACAGTCGGACCAAGCGGTTCTCCGTCGTAACCCCATGGTGCATGCAGATCCAAGGATTCTTCAAACGCCCCAGCAATCTCAGGCACGCGAGCAGAATATCAAAACGATAGGAATGCGAACATATGAGCGCGTCCGGATATGAGTTTGCGAGGCGCCCAATTTCGGTGAGAAGCGCAATCGTCCCAGTGGCGTGAAGCGGCTGGACCGGAATGCCGGAGGCGCTAGCCAGGTTGAGGAAAGAGTTCGTGGCGCCAGATTCCTCGATGGCGACAAACGTGGTTCTCCAACCATCGTTTTCGAGCGCCTTCGCCAAGGCGAGTGCCTGCCGCGTAGGCCCTGACATCCCGCGAACATCGAATAGCTCTAGTACTTCACTGACGGGGGGCGTCATTCTCGTATGCAGAGCTCAACTATGAATGCGACAAAGAGGCTTAGGTCTCCGCAGCAACGAACCGCAGCGGCTCTGCCATGATGCCAAACAGACAACGACCGAAGCAAAGATCAAGGCAGATATCCCCGCTGCATGCTCCTGAGGCGCCAGGCCAAGTCACAAACTGTCAATGGCCAAGCCGTCGGCGGGCGATCCGAAAAATGCACTGTAGCTCCTGGCAGTGCCTGATTACACTGCCGAGTACGTTGTCGCGAAGCGAAAGTGGCATAGGCATCAGCAGCGCGGCGCACACGTCGGTCAGCACTCGGCGTGCGCGAGCAAGTTGCATTCTATCACCGGTCCAGATCGCCCAGTCAATTTCTCGCCGAATTGCACGGTCGACCAATTCGAGTCTCCTCGCGGCACTCATGTTGGTTCGGCCCGCTGTCGATTCGAGACACTTCTTTCGCACTCTCCAGGCAGCGTCAATCATGTCCAGGCGCCGCAACTCAGAGGCCTGTTCAGCGTGGAATCGCCTTCGGACCGTCGCACGTTCCAGCATGACGAACGGTACGGCGGCCGACAACCGCAACCAGAGGTCGTAGTCTTCCGCGAGGCGGAGTGATTCGTCATACACTCCATTGGCATCGAGCACGGCTCTTCGCACGATGACGGAGGACTGAACTATGAAGTTCTCCTCAAGCAGGGCCTGAGTCATCGTCATCGCTTCTCGTGGTGTGCACGGCGGAGTCACAAGTGTGTTGACACTGCCAAACACTTCGACTGGCGCGAAGCACAAACCAGCGGAGGATTCAGCAAGCAGTTTCAATGAGGCTTCGATGTGGCATGGAAACCACGAATCGTCCGCGTCAAGAAACGCTATGGTCTCTCCGCGCGCTGCTGCAATTCCGCAATTGCGTGCGTAGCTTGGCCCTGACTGCGACGGCAGACGAATGACGGTGACGCCATGCTCACGTGCGATGGCCGACGTCTCGTCGGTCGAACCGTCGTCGACAACGATGATTTCCATCGGTTCAACAGTTTGGGCACGCACTGAGGCGAGCGCTTCGCGAATGTACTGCGCGGCGTTTCTCGCCGGCATGATTACGGAGCAGCCATGATTCATATCAGGCCTTGGCACTATCACCACGAAAACTCTGTATCAGACCGAGAACGTCGGCTCTGTAAAAGCTCATCAGCACGCCGACGTAGATGATACATCCTGTGATCGCGATGACCGCAGCACTGCTGAAGGGCGCTGAGCTTGGCATGAGCCTGAGCAGCATGCTGCATGTCACGATCAGCGCTGCCGTTGCAGTACAGGCGGGCTTGACCGCAGTGATTACGTCGGCAAAGCGGAGACCGAACGCCTGCTCAGCCTTGCGGATTACGTAGAGCGTTACGATTGGCTGGAGAATCAGGTGCACGACAGCAACGCCGGTGATTCCAGCGGTTGTCACGACGGCCAGGAATCCGACGGTAGAACCGGCGGCGAGCAGGATCGACATCCGGCTCGTCACGTGCGCCAGTCCGCGCGCGTTAAGGCCTGTCGTCAGGCATACTGTCACGCTCTGGATTGCGCCGAACGCAAGGAGTACGCGCATGGATGGCACTGCAGCCAGCCAACGTTCCCCAAAGAGCGGCGCTATGATCAGCGGCGCGATGACCGCGATGCCGGCAATCACAGGAAACACTACAAGTGATATGAGCGATGTGGCCCGCGCCAGGAGGTCTCGCATCTCGGCCGGCTGGTCTTCAAGCGCGCCGAGCAATGGTGCAATTGCTGCTTGCACCACGTTGGTCAGTTTCTCACCAGGCAGTTGCGCAATGTTCCAGGCGAACTGGTACACGCCGAGCACACCAACGCTGAGCATCCTTCCAATCACTAGAAAGTCGCTGTTGCTATACGCATACCACGCGAGATTACCCGTGATTACGTGCCGTGCATAGCGCAAGTGTGGGAGTACCTCAGAAGGTCGGGGTCGTGCAAATGGTAACCACGCCGATCTAGTGTACCCAATGAATCCGACGAGCGATGCAACGAGAAAGCCGGCGACGAGAGCCCAGTAGCTTGCTCCTGAGATTGCCAACACCAGGACTACGAGTGCCTGGGAGACTGATCGCAGTAACTCAATAATTGCAACCTGGCGAAAGTCGAGGCGCTGTTGGAGCAGCGCACTTGGCACAGTGATCGCTCCACTGATGACAAGCGCGATGGACCACACCATGAGCGGGGCTGCGATGTGATCGTTGCGGAAGAATCTTGCTGCGGGCGCTGCAAGCAGAATCATCAGGACTGCGAATGTCAATCCAATAACGGTCGCAACGGAGTGCAGTTGGCTTAGGATCTTCGGCGCCGTTACGTTACGGAGCACGATTGTTCGTCCGATACCTGACTCGGTGACGTAGCCTGTCATTGCGACGATGACAACCGAGACTGACACGATTCCGTACGCCTCGACCGAGAGGTGGCGCGCTACGGTGAGCGTACTCGCCCATGAGAGGATCTGCGCGATCCAGCGCAGCGATCCCTGCCAAACAACTCCGTTGAGGAGGCGTGCTCGCATTTCGACGCTGCTTCGCCCAGCTTGGGCCGGAGTGGGTTGCGCCAAGTCTTGTTGGTCAGGTCCTTCTCGTGACTCGTCCAGCTTCGATTCGAAACTGGTCACGGGTCCGCCCGGAAATCTCGGTCGTCTTGAGACTTCATGATGCGTGGCGAGATCTCCCTTGAGGCGAGGTTCGTCTGATCACGCTGTGCGGTGGCCTTCCCGCCAGACTGAAACTGGTAGGCCTCGACGATTCTCAGGGGATATCTGATGATGAAGCTCTGACGCGTAGGGCTTGATTCTGTTCGATTCAATACAAGAGCTTGGCTCACACTGGAGCCGATCAGATTGCAGCGGTGAGGCTGCGCCTCTGACGAAAGTCCGGCGGAGACAGGCGGTCGTTGTGAGGAGTTCGGCTGGAGCACAGCATCAGCACGATTCGTTGCGTCAAGAGCACCCCATGCACGCGATGGAGGGGATGCAGAGTCCGCCAGTAATTGAGGCATGTTGTAGCCATGATTGGCAGGCAAACCAAGGCACCGCACGTGGTCGGACTGCAGACGGATGCTCGCCGGGTCGTCCGTCACATGCTACCGACAGTAATCTGCGTCAGCCGATGATGGGGTCGCGAGCTGGTACCTCGACGATGTAGCGGTGGGATAGTCAGGCGGGCACCGCAGAATGAGGGGCAGGGTGGAGCTCGCAACGGGACGAGGTCGTCGTGGCGATCTGATGCCGTACCTCAATGCGCGCCCTTCCGCCCAATCATGACCGGCAGCGTCCGCGACATGATCCGGATGTCCATCCACAGCGACCGCTTCGCGATGTACTCCAGGTCGAGTGCCACCTTGTTCTTGACATCATCAATGCAGCTGTCGTACGCCTGGTTGATCTGCGCCCACCCGGTGATGCCCGGCTTCACGCGTTGGCGGAGATGGTAGTCCTGAACCTGTGTACGCAGTGACAGGAAGATACTTGGTCGCTCGGGTCGAGGACCCACGACGTTCATCTCGCCGCGAATCACGTTCCACAGTTGTGGGAGTTCATCGAGACGCGTCTTCCGGAGAAAGTCGCCGATCGCCGTGATGCGAGGATCGTCTTTCGACGCCCAGACTGCCTCACCCGGCACTTCAGCGTCGACGCGCATCGACCGGAACTTGTAGATGGTGAATACGCGGCCGCCAAGGTCCTCCTCGCGACGGGACTGATGGCGATCGCCGCGCAGGGCACGACGATCAAGCCCGACACGCGTCTGAGAGTAGAGAATCGGACCTGGACTGCTCAGCTTGATCAAGAGCGCGATCAGCGCGGCGAATGGCGCCACGACGACCAGTCCCACCGCAGCCACAGACACGTTCAGCACCCGATGGACCCACTCTGGGTGCTCAGACATACGCTCACCGATCCCGACGACCGCGCGACGGGTCCGCGCTGCCGCCATGTCGCCGTCTTCCGGAGACGGCCAACCATTGGCCGCGCCTCCGAAGGCGTCGCGAAGCGCCGCGATCCTGCCTGCCATCTGTGTCGCACTCGATACCGTAGATCCCACGCCTGCCTCGGCTGTGTGTTATTCGGCTATTTTCGCGGCTCAGCGCGTCAGCGAGATGATTGAAATCACAAGGCCCAGCGCACCAGAAGCGGCCCAAATCAGACTGGTGAAATTACTCGGCTTCTTCTCATCGATCGCCAACTCATCCCCCGCCCGGATATCCGCCTGATCGAGCGTCATCCCGATACGGAAGACGATGCTCAGACTGTCCTTGTCCACCAGCACTCCGCTGCCACGCTTCACCTTCGACTTCGCGAGGCGTGACTGACTCGTCAGCCCGCCCGCACTGGAGACGACGTCGGACACCGCCGCGTCACCGCGGACCGTGACAAAACCTGGTCGACCCACCGCGCCCGTCACCAGCAGACGAACCAGCGGCTGCGTCCGCACGATCGGTCGCTGGATGAACCGGCGAGCCTGTACCATCAGCGCTGAATCCGCCTCCGACCGCAGTACACCCTTCAAACTGAATGCCGGAAACGTGGACACCACCACTTCCTGCGCCGCTCGCACGGATACCGTGTCACGAAACGGCTCCTCGCCGCCGAACAGGTCGACTACGAGCCGATCACCTGGATAGAAGTCGCCGACCTTGAGCCGTTCACGGATCGCTGATGCCTCTCCCGACTTCCCCGACCGCTCCAAACCCCGTGCCACCGAGTCGAGGAAGGAACGAGTCCGGTAGAGCGTCTGCTCCGACGTGACCTGTGCCGACGCATCAACGGTGAGGCACACTCCGATCGCGCAGACCAGCACGTACCGCAGGTTTCGGTCGGCAAACTTCAGGGGCAGAATTGGCATTGGATTCCTGCATTGCACTACTCGTGCTCAGAGTCGGGCAACGCCGTGCATTCGTGAAAAGTCGCTGAACCACAAGGAGTTAGCTCGCATCTATCGAACTCTGCCGTGATGCTGAGCTCTGGCCTGTCGCGAGTGAACCACACGCGCGTTGTGCAGGTATCCTACAGTCACTGCTCTTACCATACCACAATCGCGTACCTGTGTGCACTCTGTGACGCGTCTCGTGTCGCAGTTGTAACGATCCGAGTGTGCCAGTACTCCCACCGCCGGTCTGTCCGCCTGTCGCACGACGAATTTCGCGGCGGTACGCGGGGCGGCATCCTGTTCCGGGCGCCTGAGCTGTCGCGTCCGCCGCCATGCAGCGGAAATGTGGCGCAACTACCGCAGATACCCACCCGACACGGACTGCTCGAGCGCGTTAACTCAATATCTACCAGCGTGTTACGAATCAGCAGCCACTCCGCACGCATCGTGCAATGCTTTCGGCAAACGCACACTGTCGCTCTCTGAATTCCGGTGTCATGCCCAGTTCTCCGTCATCGCTCGATCGGCATTCCCGGCCGCCCATCATCGTCGTCGGCGTTGAACAGGAGTGGGCGGCCCGCTCCCTTGAGACCGTGCTGGGCCCGCGCGGCTTTGCCGTGGTCAGGGCGTACTCCGGCCGACAGACGCTGGATCTGGCCGAAGTCGCCGCCCCGGACGTCATTCTGATCGACTCCCGGCTTCCCGATATGGACGGTGTAGAGGTCTGTCAGGCCCTGCGGGCGGAGCGCCGCATCGGCAAGCACGTTCCTGTCGTCATCACGACATCTGGCCCTGCACCACGCGACTTCTTGCGCGCAGCCTACATGGCAGGAGCCTGGAGTGTCTGGGAGCAACCGATCGATGCTGAATTGCTGCTGCTGCGCCTGCACACCTGGGTCGACGCCAAGCGCGTCGTCGACAGCGCCGAACGCGTCAGCTTGGTCGATCCCGAGTCCGGACTGTACACCCACCGTGGGCTCAGCCGTCGTGCCCGCGAGGTGATGGCCGACGCACACCGCCGGAAGACACCGGTGACCTGCATCGCCATCGGGCCCGTGGTGTCACGTGCCTATCCGTCCGCCGACGAGATGCCCGCCCCGACGCACATTGCCAACGACATCGGGCGGATACTTGGCGGCGTCGCGCGGGAATCGGATGTGGTGGGCCGCATGGGGAACTCGGAGTTTGCGATCATCGCACCGATGACCGAACTGACTGGTGCCGCCGAGCTGGTGGAGCGGCTTCGCGACAGGGTAGCGGCGATGCCGCCACTGCTGGCCGATGGCAAGGCGTCGCGGGTCACGCTGCGCGCTGGCCTGTCGAGCGTCGATCGCTCGAGGATCAGCGTGAGCGACGGCGATGATCTTCTCGCCCGCGCCTCGACAGCACTGCGGTACGCGCAGTCCTCACGTGCCATCGAGGCTCGCACCTTCGACGAAGTCCCATTCACCTTCGTCTAGCCTGACATCGTCACGGCAGCGGCACACGTCCGCATCTGGATGCTGAGGCGCACTGCAATGAGCTACGAGCCCTTGCCGCCCGACAAACGCGGCTTCGACTTGCGCGGCAGCGGGGCGATGGGCTCGTCGTCATCACTGCCGGCATTGGCCGAGTTGTAGCCTTCCAGATAGTGGTAATACTGGAAGACCCCCTTCGGCTCGATGCCATTGAGCACCGCGCCGAGCGGGCGAATCGGAAGCCGGTCCATCGTCTCCAGCTTGGCCACTGCCATCTTGCGATCGGTCACGCCAACGCGCAGCACCATCAGCAGGCCGCCGGTGAGTGTAGCAAGCGCGTAGGCATCCGTACCCGCGCCCAGCGGCGGGCTGTCGACGATCACGACATCGAAGCGAGCGCGCAGGTCGTCGAGCAGCGATTCCATCGCCGCCGTCGTCACCATCTCAGGTGCCTGACGGTGTCGCGCGCCGCACGGCACGAGGGACAACCGTTCATATGACGTGGCATACACCGTCTCGTCGAGCGTGCTGGTGCCCTGGAGATACTCCACGAGCCCTGGCTTTTGCGGAACGCCAAAGGCCTGCTGAATCGCGCCACGTCGGGTGTCGCCGTCGACCAGCACGGTGCGGAAACCGGCTTCGGCGAACGACAGCGCGAGATTCGACGAGACGAATGACTTGCCTTCCGTCGGCCCAGTGCTGGTGACCGTGAAGGAGACGGGTTCGCCCGCGGTAAACTGGTGTCGGAGCGAGAGTCGTAACGTTCGGAAGCTCTCGACCAGCTGCGCCTGCTCCTCGACCGACGGCCGTCCGGGGTGCACGAGAGGAATCGCGCCGATGATGTCGAGACGCAGCTCGTTCGCGACCTGTTCCGGATATCGGACACGCTTGTCAACGAGGTCGAGGAGAACCGCGAGCGCCAGGCCAAAGGCCAGACCGAGCGCCAACCCTGCCGGAATGATCTGCAGCGCGGTGTTCGACGTCGGCTTGAACGGAGCGACGGCGGAGTCCTGCACGAAGACTTCGTTTCGCGCCGACGCTTCCTTCAGCCGCTGCGTCTCGAGATTGCTCGAGAGGTACTCGACGATCTTCTGCTCCTGATCCACCTGGGCGCGGAGTTCGTCTTCTCGGATCGTGCGTTCCGGAATGCCGCGGATTTCGGTGGACTGCACGGCGATGCGACGGTTGTAGTCCGCTTCCTTGAGTGTGAGCGATGCGATCTGCTGTCGAATCAGTCCCGGAATGACATTGCTCTCGAGATTCGTGATCTGGCCGCGGATGCGCGCCACTTCAGGAGCACTGTCGGTCAGGAACGCATTCTTGGCGCGATAGAGTGCGCGTGCCGTGGACAGTTCTTCGAGCACCTTGCGCAGCGCTTCGCCGCCGGGCCCCTGAACGCTGCCGAGCGACGTCGCGATACTCGGGTCCACCTCGGCCAGGCGACCAGGGAGCAGCAGCGACTGCAACACTTCACGGTCATTACGGAGGTTCTGCGCCTCGAGCCGAAAGCGCGTGAACTGCTCGAGCACCGGGTTCGACGTCTGCTGTACGCCCGGCGTCAGCACGGTTTGTTCGGAGGGTTTGGTGATCGCATCGACGCGGAATTTCTCGAGTGCCTGTCGTGCGGTCTTCAGGCGTGCTTCAGCATCAGCAAACGCCTGCTTCGCGGCCGTCGCGTTCTGGGTCGTGCCACCGTTCTTGTAGATACCGATGTAGTTGACGAACAGCGCCATCCACTCGTTCAGCGCGACCTCGGTGCGCGCGGCATCCTCACCGCGCAGCTGCACGTTCATCACGTCCGTATTCGGCGGCGCGTCCGCCCGGAGTCGCTTCTGCAGGTTGTTCGATGCTTCGCGCGGCGTGATCAGGTCGAATTCGACGGTGGCCTTCGCCGGCAAGATTTCTTTCAGCGGACTCCAGCGCATGCCCGACTCGCGACCGATCGAGTCGCCGATGGCGCCGGTCTCGACCTCGCGGGAATCGCCATTGCGGGTTCTGCGAAGCTTGTACTTCTCCTTCTTGCTGTCGATCGTCAGCTCGTACGTGCCCGGCACGAACTGGGGCCCGAGAGAGAACTCGCGGAAATAGACCGAGTCGGCGTCGCGCTTCGGGTCCAGATACAGCCGAAGCTTGCGGGCGACCGAATCGGTGATGATGTAGGCGCGCAGCACCTGCAGGTACGACTCATTGGAGCGCTGCCGCGAGTTACCGATGATTTCGGCACTTGGATCGCGGAGCGTGATCTTGCCCTGCACGTCGTACGTCGGGCGGATGTACCGCGTCGCGACGTAGCCACCGAGCAGGCCGAGCAATACCATCGCGAGAACGAGCCACTTGAAGCGTCCGATGGCGGAGAGATAGCGCTGATAGGCCGGCGCCAGTGCGGCCGGCGGCGGCGGCGGACCCCACTGTTCGAGAGGCTGCTGCGGCACAGCTGGAAGCGCCGCAGAGCCTGAAACGGGGGCCAGACGAGAGCCGGCGGAGATGGCGTTGAGCGGTCGTGTCATGTCGCAGTGGGACGCACAGATGTGTTGCAGCGTCACTATACCCGGGGACTCCGGAAGGAACGCTTGTCGCGGCGACTGGCTCTCAACGAGCGCCCAGCGCCACAGGTCGGGCAAACGCAAATGCCGGCCCAGCCAAGCGACCGGAGCAGTGACAAACGGACGATCGGTTCGTCAAACCGCAGTATAAGTGCGACACCCTGTCGCGGGAAATGGACGATTGGATCGTGACGACTGTGGCTTGTACCCAACGTGTTGCTTGACACATGCAACACTTCTTCGCTAGTTACGGCTCGACCGCCCATCTCAGGGATCAGCCTGGGCAGGGCGCGGCTGACAGAAGCCCGAGTCGGATTTCACGGGACAGATGACCTCGCCAGACAAGACTTTCGCCGATCCGTCGGCCGTGCGCGATGCGATGGCGGCGGCACCCGAGGCCCGGGCGACCCTCCGGCTGCTGATCGTGGACGACGACCGCACGCTCCGGGAGGGGTGCGCCAGCATCCTGCAGGGCGACGGCTACAACGTCACCGTGACCGGCCGCGCGGACGAGGCGATGGATCTCGTCAAGCGGAAGCGGTTCGATATCATTCTGTGCGATCTCTACCTGACACCCGTCTCGGGGATGGAGATCCTGAAGGCCACTCTCGAGGCGCACAAGGAGACGATCTTCGTGGTCATGACGGGGAATCCGTCGGTCACCTCGAGCATCGAGGCGCTCCGCGCCGGGGCCTGGGATTACCTGCCGAAGCCGTTCTCGGCCAGTCACCTGCAGATTCTGGTCGGCCGAGCATCGCATGCGGTGCTCGTCGCGCGCGAGACCCTCGCAGCCCGGGCGGACGGGACCGCCGGCGCCTCCGGCAATGGCGCCAGTTTCCAGAACGCCCATACCGGTGACAAGATCACGCTGCTCGGCCAGTCGCCGGCGTTCCGGAAGGCGCTCGATCTCTCGCGGAAGGTGGCGGGCACTGATGCGTCGGTCTTGATCAGCGGCGAAAGCGGCACCGGCAAGGAGCTGATCGCGCAGTTCATTCACAGCCACAGCCGTCGGGCCGGCCGCAAGCTGGTGGCGGTCAACTGCGCCGCGCTGCCGGAGCAGCTGCTCGAGAGCGAGATGTTCGGCCACAAGAAGGGCGCGTTCACAGGTGCGGACCGCGACAAGGCCGGTCTGCTCGAAGTGGCGAATGGTGGTACGCTGTTTCTCGACGAGCTGACCGAGATGTCGATGCCGCTGCAGGCCAAGCTGCTGCGCGTGCTGCAGGATGGCGTGGTCCGGCGCGTGGGCAGCGAGCAGCAGGATGCGGTGGTGGACGTGCGTTTCATCAGCGCGATGAATCGTGATCCGCAGGAAGCGGTGGCGCAGGGGCGGTTGCGTGAGGATCTCTATTATCGGCTGCGCGTGGTGCCGATCAAGCTGCCCCCGCTCCGACAGCGCCCCGAGGACATCTCGGTGCTGGCTGCGCACTTCCTGCATCATTTCTGGGAACGCCATCGGCAGCCGGGTGAACCGTCACCGACGTTCAGCGAGGATGCGCACGATTTCCTGCGCACGCGTCCGTGGCGCGGCAACGTGCGCGAGCTGCAGAACATGATCGAGCACACCGCGGTCGTCACCGATCCGGGCAAGGTGCTGGTGACGGCAGATTTCCCGGTGTACGACGAGATATCTGATGGCACGATTGCGGCGACGGATGCGACGACGTTCGCCGGCAGCTACATGAACGACGCCTACCATGCGGCGAAGGACAAGCTGGTGGCGCAGTTCGAGAAGGAGTATCTGGCGCGGTTGGTGGCACGGGCGGGTGGCAACATGTCACGGGCTGCACGTCTGGCCGGGATTGATCGCACCACTTTGTACCGGTTGATGGAGAAGCACGAGCTGCGGCGCGACGAGTACTCGGGATCGTTGGCGTGACCGTGCCGGGACTGCGGCGCCCATCGGCGGTGCGGGTCGGGCACAGCGGACCGTCCGCGGCTTCGCCGCGCGACGCGGGCATCATGTTGCGAGCGGCATTGTCGGCATCAGCCGATGCGGCATGCGCCGAACTGGCAGTGGCGCCAGACATCGGGTGGCCCTTGGAGCAGTTGCGCTCTGGCGCCGCGCGGCTCTGCGCGGCGGCTGAACTCGCCCTGCAGGATGCGGCGGGCAGCCTGCGGGGCAGTATTCCCCCCGCGCTGCCGGTCGTTCGGTTGCTGGCCGGCATGCGCCGCTGGCTGCTGCAGCAGGCGCGCGCCGGAGTGCTGCCCCGACATGACACGCTTGATCTCCTCGAGGCGCTCGAGGCGGTGCAGGCGGCGCTCGAGGCCGATGCCGGACACCGGTTCGCCGCGCGGCTTGGCGGCACGGACGGGCTGTCGCTGCTGGTGGATGTCGCGCACGACATGCGTTCTCCGCTGGGGTCGATTCTGTTTCTGGCCGAGCAGATGCGGCGAGGGCAGAGCGGTCCAGTGAGCGAGGTGCAGGAGCGACAGCTTGGGCTGATGTATGGCGCGGCGCTCGGCCTGAGTACGCTGGCCAGCGATGTGATGGATGTGGCGCGGGGCGCTGACGCGCTCGTAGCGCTCGAACCGCATCCCTTTTCGGTTGCGGGCGTTTTCGAGTCCGTGCGTGCACTGGTGCAGCCGATGGCCGAGGAGCGCGGGCTGGTGCTGCGCTTCGAATCACGCGTGACTGACGCGCGCGTCGGGCATCGCGCGGCGATTCAGCGGGTGGTGTTGAACCTGGTGACGAACGCGGTGAAGTTCACGTTGGTGGGCGAGATCGCGGTGTTGGCGACGGCCGTCTCACCCACGCGCGTTCGCGTCGAGGTACGCGATACGGGGCGTGGCATTCCCGAGGAGGTCTTGGGGACGCTGTTCGATGCGTCTCGTCGGCGCTTGAAGCCCGGCCAGTACGTCTTTTCGAGTGCTGGGTTGGGGTTGAGCATCTGCCAGAAGCTGGTGCAGGCGATGGGAGGGGAGTTGCTGGTCGAGAATGTGGCAGCAGGCGGCAGTGTGTTTCAGTTTGAGGTGGACCTGGCGCGGGCACTGGTCTCCTGATGCGAGAGAGCACGCGGATGCGTGCGTAGCATCCGTTGCCAGCAGCGATCAATGTGTCGCCTTGATTCCCGTCTGCTGACGCAATCGGCGCCGGTCGAGCCAGCGATCGCGAAGCGCAAGCCCTGGCTGCTCCACGAGAACGAAGGAGATCGCCGACATGCCTGCGGAGCCGAACACCGTCAGCACCAGACCAGCGAGAAATCCCGGTCGCGTGCCCTGGCCAGACGCGCGACTCACGATAGCGATGATCGTATCGGTTGCCTCGCGAAGAATCAGGTGGTTGAGATACATCCCGAATGACAGCCGGGCAATCGGATACCACATACGCCACCGCAGAAGCGCGGTGATCCACGATCGGCCAAGCCAAGGCGACCGGCCAGCAACGGTTCACAGTGGAGTTGGAGCGGCGGATACATGAGAGTCGACGCATCCGCAGCGCCAATCCCCTGCGCCGTCAGGTGTCGGAACGTGACTAGCCGAATGACGGGAATACAGCTCGCCACTGCGATCACGGACCCGGGCCACCACCGTCTCGCGATGAACCGCCGCAGAAGCAGCAACATCGCCGGCATGATGACATGCAACTGTTCTTCGGACGACAGCGACCAGCTTCTGTCAGAGCACGAGTGGACGTACTTGCTGCGCGTCACCCAGTCTGGTCAACTCGGCGCCTTTGAGCTCCCAACTACCGTCGAATCGATGATTCAGGCGAAATAGAGCGGCCGGATACCGGGCCCGCGATGAAAAACGAACTGCGAGAGATCGCAGGCACTCATGCTGAATGCGCGGCCGCAAGGATCGGACTCGAGCGCGCCTCGGCCCGCAGGAACGCTTCGAGCGAGAGAATCGTCCAAAGCACCGCGCTGTGATTCGCGTCTCTGCTGATGTGCTGCGACCAGAGCTGGCGAACCCTTGCCTGGTCCAGAACGGCATTCGAGGCGAGAGACTGCGTCGACAACAAGTCCTCAGCCCACGGTCGCAACGGTCCGCGAAGCCAGGCTGCCAACGGCACCGCGAATCCGCGCTTCGGTCGATCGATCAACGCCTTGGGAACCGATCGGTACAGCAGGTTCCTCAGCGGCTGCTTCCCGGCGGCGTCGATGATCTTCTGCGTGTGAGGAATCCGCCATGCAAATTCGAAGACACGGTGATCGAGCAGTGGTGCCCGGGTTTCCAGGCTGAAGGCCATGGCAGCCCGATCCACTTTGGTGAGAATGTCGTCGGGCAGGTAGCTCGTCGAATCGAAGAGCATGCGAGACTCAAACGGCCGCCGCTCGTCGAGCCACGCGCCATTCAGGGTTCCCGCTGTCGCCGTGTGACGATGAGCGGCAGCCAGCAATGCGGCGGGTGTCATCGTGTGCGCAAGTGCCGAGGAATAGATGTCCTGTTCTCCCATAGCGAGCAGCATTGCACCGACGCGCGAAATGGTGTTCGCTGGTCGCTCAGTCGCTGCGTTTCGCCCGCCGGACACGACCCGTGCGACGAAGCTCGGGGGAGGGTCGGGAAGCCTTCGGAAGAGTCCACCCAGCGCTCGCCGCAAGGGTGCTGGCGTTCCCCCCGCGACGCGATCGGCGATGCCTCGAGTCCGATGCCAGCCATACCCCCCAAACAGTTCGTCCCCCCCATCTCCCGACAAGGCCACCGTCACATGCTGCCGCGTCATCCGCGATACCAGCAACGTCGGCAGCTGCGACGGATCCGCCAGCGGCTCATCGTAGATCTCGGTCAGCTTCGTCACGAACTCGAGCGCGTCCTCACCGCGTACCATCAGCTCGGTATGGTCGGTGCCGAGGTGTTCTGCGACCTGCTTCGCAAACCCCGCCTCGTTGAACCGTGGATCATCGAACCCGATCGTGAACGTGCGCACGGGACGCGACGACTGCGCCTGCATCAGCGCCACGATCAGTGAACTGTCGATACCGCCGGAGAGAAACGCACCCAGCGGAACGTCGGACACCATCTCGTCTCGCACGACCGGCCGCAGCACCGCATCGAGTGCGGTGGCGATGTCGTCGTCGCTCCCCTCGATCGGATTGGCCAGGCCGGCGCGGGCCGCCGACTCCGCGGACCAGTAGACCACCTCACGGGCGTCACGGCCGGCGCGCAGCTCGATCATCGTCCCGGGGCGGACCTTCCGGATCCCCGCATAGATCGAGGCCGGCGCCTGGATGTAGCCGTGGCGAAGGAACTGCGTGACCGCGGGGATGTCGATCGACGCCTGCCAGCCGGAGAAGGCCCGCAGCGCCTTCAGCTCCGAGCCGAACAGCCAACTGCCGTTCACCTGGCCATAGAAGAGCGGCTTCTCGCCAAGCCGGTCCCGAATGAGCCAGAGTGCGCGCTCCTGCCTATCCCAGACCGCCATTGCGAACATCCCGGCGAACCTCGGGATGCTGGCCTCGATGCCCCAGCGGTCGAAGGCGGCCAGCAGCACCTCCGTGTCGCTCTGCCCCTTGAACCGATATCCAGAAAGGCCGAGCTCGGCGCGGATGGGGGCATAGTTATAGGCCTCGCCGTTGAACGCGATCACGTACCGCGCACTGGCTGACTGCATCGGCTGGGCGCCAAGCGGCGACAGGTCGATGATCGACAGCCGGCGGTGGCCCAGGGCGATCCGGGCCTCGTGATCGCACCAGGCGCCGTCGGCGTCAGGGCCGCGGTGCGCGATGGCGTCGGTCATTGCCTTGACCGAGGCCTCGGGCGTGCCGGTAACAGGCTGCCCAAGGAATCCCGCGATCCCGCACATATCGATGAGAGCGTGCTGAAGTGTGGCGAAGTGGTACTGCGGACCGGCCGGAGGTGTTCAGATCCCCAACCGTGAGTCAGCACTCGACTGGCGAGAGCTGTGCCACGTCACGATAACCGTCACGCGGCGATGCCGCCTGCCGTGGCGGAACCCGAGCCCTCACGATGCCGCTGGGCGGTCGTCACTGAAGTTGCAGAGGGCGCTATGCCCGGCTGCTAAGTTCGAGCAGACGTTATTCCCGTCCGGACGGCGGCCCCACAGGTCGCGCCAGGGTCGCGCGGGGTGGAAGTGCTCGCGCCGGGACCTTCCCAGGCGCGCAACCCTCCAGTCTGGAGACGCAGGATGAGCAACACGATGGCCAGTAGCAACCTCGAGCTCCGCGACAGCCGCACTGGCAACGGCTACACGGCGCCGATCACCACCGAAGGACCGGAGGGTGACACCTATGTCCGCGCCGCCGACCTGAAGCAGGTGAAGCTTGGCGAGCCAGGTGAATTCGGCCTGCTGAGCTACGACCCGGCGTTCATGAACACGGCCAGCTGCAAGAGTGCCATCACCTTCATCGATGGCGACAAGGGCATCCTGCGCTATCGCGGCTATCCGATCGAACAGCTGGCCGAGAATGCCACCTTCCTCGAAGTCGCCTACCTGCTGCGTCACGGCGAGCTGCCGACACAGGCGGAATACGATGTGTGGGTGCATGACATCACGTTCCACACCTACGTGCACGAGAACATCCGGAAGTTCCTCGAAGGGTTCAGGTACGATGCACATCCGATGTCGATGCTCTGTTCGTCGGTGGCGGCGCTGAGCAGCTTCTATCCCTCGGCACACAACGTCTTCGATCCGAAGGAACGCTACATCTCGGTGATCCGGCTCCTGGCCAAGCTGCCGACCCTGGCCGCCTTTGCCTATCGCCATGTGAAGGGGTTGCCAACCATCTATCCGGACAACCAGCTCAACTACGGCGAGAACTTCCTCTCGATGGTCGCTCGCATGAGCGAGCCGAAGTACGAAGCGAATCCGGTCTTCAGCCGGGCGCTGGAAGTGCTCTTCATCCTGCACGCGGATCACGAGCAGAATTGCTCCACCAACGCGGTGCGCGCGGTCGGCTCCAGTCACGTCGATCCGTTCAGCGCGGTGTCGGCAGGAATCGCGGCGCTCTTCGGCCCGCTGCATGGCGGCGCCAACGAACAGGTGCTGCGAATGATCAAGGAGATCGAGCATGTGAAGAACGTGCCGGCGTTCATCGAGGCCGTGAAGACCGGCAAGGGGCAGAAGCTGATGGGCTTCGGGCACCGCGTGTACAAGAACTACGATCCGCGCGCGCGCATCGTGAAGAAGCTGGCCGATCAGGTATTCGCCCAGATCGGGATCGACAAGGATCTCGAGATCGCGCTGGAGCTCGAGCGGATTGCCTTGTCGGACGACTACTTCATTGCGCGCAAGCTGTACCCGAACGTGGACTTCTACACGGGCCTGATCTATCGCTCGATGGCGTTCCCGGCAGACTTCTTCACCGTGCTGTTCGCGGTGGCGCGGACCGCCGGCTGGCTGGCGCAGTGGGAGGAGATGCTCGACGACAAGGAGCAGAAGATCGCCCGGCCGCGGCAGATCTACATCGGGCATGGGGAGCGGCAGTACGTCGATCCGCTGGCGAACAAGTTCCCGCGCGCGAACAAGGACAGCATCCGCAAGTAGCGGTGGTGGTGGATACCTCCAAGGCGCCATGTCGGTCGTGCGTTTCCGGTCCGGAGACCGCTGGAGACGCACGACCGATTTGCCGGTGACCAGATACCGACAGTGAACTCTCAGACGATACCTGTTGCGCACGACCGTCGTGGAATCATCCTGGCAGGGGGGGCGGGGACACGTCTGTACCCGATCACGCAGGCCGTCAGCAAGCAGTTGTTGCCGGTGTATGACAAGCCGATGATCTACTATCCGCTCACGACGCTGATGCTGGCGCAGGTGCGCGAGGTGCTGCTGATCACGACACCGCACGAGCAGGCGCTGTTTCAACGACTGCTCGGCGACGGCTCGCAGTGGGGCATGTCGCTGCAGTATGCCGTGCAGCCCTCACCAGATGGCCTGGCGCAGGCCTTCATCATTGGCCGCGACTTCGTTGCGGGTCGATCCAGCTGCCTCATCCTCGGCGACAATATCTTCTACGGGCAGGATCTGTCGGCAGTGCTGCAGCGGAGCAGTGCGCGTGCCAATGGCGCAACCATCTTTGGCTACCGCGTCAGTGATCCAGCGCAGTACGGCGTGGTGGAGTTCGACTCGGCCGGCGGCGCCATCGGCATCGAGGAGAAGCCGACTGTACCACGTTCGAATCATGCGGTGACCGGACTCTATTTCTACGACCAGCGGGTGTGCGACATCGCGGCGTCGATCAGGCCATCGGCCCGCGGCGAACTGGAAATCACCGATGTCAACCGCGCGTATCTGGATCTTGGCCTGCTTCAGGTGGAGATCCTCGGGCGCGGCACGGCGTGGCTCGATACAGGATCGCATGATTCACTGCTCCAGGCGGGGCAATTCATTCAAACGATTGAGCAGCGGCAGGGTTTGAAGGTCGCCTGCCCCGAGGAAATCGCGTGGCGGCTCGGCTGGATCGATGACGCGCAGGTCGAGCGGTTGTCTGCACCGCTGTTGAAGACGGGATACGGTCGATACCTGCGTGACATGCTGGCCGAGGAACGCCGGCGTTGAAGATCACGCGCCTTGCCATTCCCGAAGTGTGCCTGATCGAACCGGAGGTGCATGGCGATGAACGCGGATTCCTGCTCGTCGCATGGCAGGATGAGGTGTTCCGACGGAACGTTGCCGATGTGACGTTCGTGCAGGACAACGAGAGTCGCTCGCGCCATGCTACCCTGCGCGGCTTGCACTTCCAGAGGACACATACGCAAGGAAAACTCGTGCGCTGCACGGCCGGACGTGTGTGGGACGTCGCTGTTGATGTGCGGCGGACGTCACCGACGTTCGGACAGTGGATCGGTGCCGAGCTCTCGGCTGAAAACCATTGCCAGCTGTGGATTCCGGCCGGCTTCGCACACGGATTCCTCGTCCTCTCCGAATCTGCGGACATGCAGTACAAGGTGACCGGCAGGTACCATCCGGAGAGCGAATGCACCCTGGCCTGGAATGACCCGGTCATCGGCATCGAGTGGCCACTGCCGGAAGGAGTTACGCCATTGCTGTCGCCAAAGGATCGTGCCGGAACACCATTTTCTGCGCTCGAGCCGTTGCCGTGATGCGGTCGGTCCTGCTGACTGGCGCGGACGGTCAACTCGGCTATGAGTTGCAGCGCCTGTTGCCGGAAGGGACTGCGATGCATGCGGTTGACGTCGATCAGCTGGATGTGACTGATCCTCACGCGGTTGAAGCATGTGTCGCCGCGCTCCGACCTGATGTGATCCTCAATGCGGCGGCGTATACGGCTGTCGATCGTGCTGAGTCGGAGCCGGCGCGGGCGCGGTCGGTGAATGCGACCGCCGCCCACTCGCTGGCATTGTCCGCACGACGGTACGATGCCCGCATGATCCAGATCTCGACGGACTTCGTCTTCAGCGGAGCAACGGATCACCCGTGGCGTCCGGGCGATCCCACCGCGCCCGCGTCGGTCTACGGCAGCACCAAGCGCGACGGCGAAGACGCCGTTCTCTCGACGCTGGGCGCGCATGCGCTCGTCATCCGGACCGCGTGGCTCTACTCTGCACACGGGGGCAATTTCGTCAAGACGATGCTGCGGCTCATGACGGAGACTGACAACCTGCGGGTGATCGCCGATCAGGTCGGTACACCGACCTGGGCAAACTCCCTCGCGCGCACCATCTGGGCCGCGGTCTCGCGCCCCGACGTGTGCGGCATTCTGCACTGGACCGATGCCGGAGTGGCGAGCTGGTATGATTTTGCGGTCGCCATTCAGGATGAGGCGATGGCCTGCGGCCTGCTGGCGCGGGCGGTTCCGGTGCACGCGATCACCACGTTCGACTACCCGACGCCGGCGCGGCGGCCATCGTACAGTGTGCTCGATACGACAGAAACCACGCGGGCCCTTGGCGCAACCCCTGTTCATTGGCGCACCAACCTCCGTCACATGCTGCATGAACTCGCCAATGCGTAAGCTCCTGGTCACCGGTGGCGCCGGGTTCATCGGTGCCAACTTCGTGCAGCACTGGCTGGCGTCGCGCGCTGACACGAGGATCGTCGTGCTTGATGCGCTGACCTATGCTGGCAACCTCGCCAGCCTCGGCTCGGTGCTTGATGATCCACGGTTGGTATTCGTGCATGGCGATATCACGACGGACGGATTGGCTGCGCGGCTCCTGCGCGAACATCAGCTCGACACTGTGGTGCACTTCGCCGCGGAATCGCACGTCGATCGCTCGATCGACGGCCCGGATGCGTTCGTACGAACGAATGTCGTTGGGACGCATGAACTGCTGAAGGCCGCGAGGCAGGTGTGGCAGGTGGAACAATCGGTCCCGGGGCCGCATCGGTTTCACCATGTCTCCACGGACGAAGTCTACGGTTCGCTCGGACCGAACGACCCGGCGTTCACCGAGTTGACGGCGTACGCACCGAACTCGCCGTACGCGGCGAGCAAGGCCGCGTCCGATCACCTGGTGCGCGCGTACCATCACACCTACGGATTGCCCGTCACGACCAGTAACTGCTCGAACAACTACGGACCGTTTCACTTCCCGGAGAAGCTGATTCCGCTGCTGATCGTGAACTGCCTCAGCGGCAAGATCCTGCCGGTGTATGGCGACGGCGCGAATGTTCGCGACTGGCTCTATGTGCGCGATCATGCGCGGGCCATCGAGGCGGTGCTCGAGCGGGGGCGTGACGGGGCGGTGTACAATGTCGGCGGCAAGAACGAATGGGCGAACATCGATATCGTGCGACTCGTTTGCACGCTGGTTGACGATTCCATTCGGACGGAACCTCACTTGGCAGGACGGTTTCCATCGTGCCTGGCATCGCGTGGCCGGCGGTGCGAGGAGTTGATCACGTTTGTGGCGGATCGACCCGGCCACGATCGTCGATATGCGGTCAATCCTGCGAGGATCGAGACCGAACTCGGTTTCGTGCCTGAGGAGACGTTCGACACGGGGATCCGGCGAACAGTGGCCTGGTTTCTCCAAAACGAGCCGTGGTGGCGCGCAGTGCTGGATGGCAGTTATCAGCAGTTGAAAGCAGCGAGCATCAACTGACTCGGGTGTACGCTTGATCGCGCCTGTCTCTCCGCCTTCGATCCGTGACTGACCCTGTGACGACATCAACTGTGCCGACACCGCCCTGGTGGCGCGACCGACTGCTGATCGCGGTGGCGGTTGTCTTCACGGGTTGGAGCCTCCTTGCGCTGACCTGGCCGCTCTCCGGCGACGCTGGTGTGTTCGCCTGGATGGCGGACACGGTATACCGAGGCGGCGTACCCTACACCGACGCATGGGACACGAAAGGCCCTTCCGCGTGGCTGCCGTCGCTGCTCGTGCAGGCCGTTCTTGGTCGCGCCGCGTGGGCGATCCGGCTGTTCGATATCGCGATGGTCCTGTCGGCGCTGATCGCCATCCGAACCATCGCCCGCCGCCTTGGACAGCCAGGCTCAGGCCGCATCGCGATTGCCCTGTACGTTCTCTGGTACTCGAGCCTCGACTACTGGAGCAGCGCACAACCTGATGGATTCGTCGCCGCATGGCTCGCCATTGCCTGCGCCTGCGCCATCACCGGTGGTCCCGTCGGGGCGTTGCTGGCCGGTGTTCTCGTCGGTGTGGCTACGATGGGGAAGCCGTTCTATCTCGGTTACGCCGTGGTGATGTGGATCATCGTTGCGTCGATAGGGGAGCAGAGCAGGGCCAGGCGTGTCTGGCACGCCGTGCTCGTCACGATCGGCATCGCGGGTGCCATTGCGCTGCTGCTGCTGTTTCTGAAGCAGCGGAATGGCCTCGACGGATTCCTCGAAGTGCAACGTTGGAATCGTGACGTCTATGCTGGACTCGGCGACCCGTGGCTGACGCGTATCCCGGCCATATTCAAGGGCATGCTGCTGATGCCCTGGGGTATCGTCGGTCCGATCGCGCTGTTCGGAGCCATCCGGCCAACCCGTGCCCATCGCCGCACGATTGCGGCCCTGGCCGTTGGTTTTCTCGGGGCCGTTGCCGGCGTCATGCTGCAGGGGAAGGGGTGGCAGTACCACTGGTTGCCGATGCTGCCGTTTCTCGCGCTCCTTGCCGATATCGGCTTCGCCGCGCTGCGCGCCGAAACTGCCGGCGAGATCGCCGGGCGCTTTCGCTGGCTTGCCCTGCTATTGGCGCTCGCCGTGGCCGGGATCACACCACTGCAGCAGTTCTGGCGCTGGTCCCGGTCTCGTGTGTCGCCGGAGAGCATCGCGACCTATGAACAGCGCGAGTTCCGCTATTACGGCAGGCAGCCGGGATCTGTGTACGCGATCGTGGACAGCTTGACGCGTGGCATGGCAAACCCGCCGGAGATTCTCGTGTGGGGCATGCACATGGCTCCGCAGTTCCTGCGCGGGATGCACATCCCGACCCGGTACGCCGTGATCCGTCCGCTGTACGACGGGCCGGGCTCGGCGTTCCGAGAGCAGTATCGCGCGGCATTCGAACGCGAGCTGGACACGTCACCGCCCCGCTGGTGGTTGCAGCCGACGCCGGCACTGATGGCCCGGGAAGAGGAACTGCGCGCTCATGACATCGAGCTGTATCCCGAAGCGTCGCTCGTGTTGCATTCGCAGTACCGGCTGGCGGGGCAGACGGCGGAGTGGATGATCTACGAACGGTTCACGACCTCGTCGGTACCCTGACCCCGCGCATACGTCCCGCAGACCGTTCGCACCGGACACCCCCCGCAGTGCATCACCCGCGCCGTACACACCAGCGCACCAATCTCCATCAGCGCCTGATTGTGCGTCCAGACGGCGTCGGATTTCGTGGGCAGTGATCGCTCGGCCAACTCCCACAACGCATTTTCGGTCGCCGCCACCTTCCGCTTCGCCCTCGGCAAAAACACCCGCTGCAGCACCCGCGCGACATTGGTATCCACCAGCGGGGCACGACGGCCGTACGCAAAGCTCGAGACGGCACCCGCAGTGTAGCGTCCGATCCCGGGCAGGGCGTGCAGCGCGGCGGTGTCCGACGGCAGCGTGGCGTGCGGATCCGCACCGTCGCGCGTGACCAGCCGGGCCGTCCGGTGCAGATTCCGCGCGCGGGCGTAGTAGCCCAGCCCCTCCCATGCCGCCTCCACCTGCGTCACCTCGGCCACGGCGATGGTGTGCAGCGTGGGAAATTCCGCGAGGAACTCATGCCAGCGCGGCACCACACGCAGCACCTGCGTCTGCTGCAGCATCAATTCCGACACCAGGATCGCATAGGGATCCCGTGTGCGCCGCCACGGCAGGTCGCGCGCATTTCGCTTGTACCACGCACGGAGCAGACGACCAAACCGCCGCAACGCGTCATCGGTGACGCGCGCGGCGGGGGATCGCTTCCGGGATTTCTTTCGTACGCTCAGATCAGGAAACCCTTTTCGTCTTCTTGCGCAGGAAATCCATCAGCACGAACTGGCCAAGGCTCATCGTGTTGGTGAAATACGCCTTGCCCCGCGAAATGGCCGACACCCGCTTCACGAATTCCACCAGCGCGTAGTCACGCGCCAGCATGAAGGTGTTGATCGTGATCCCGTTGCGGCGGCAATCCGCCACTTCCTTCAGGGTCTGGCCGATCACGTTCATGTCCAGCCCCATGCTGTTCTTGTAGATCTGTCCATTCGGCATCGTCAGCGCGCTCGGCTTGCCGTCGGTGATCATCACGATCTGGCGCATGTCCTTCTTCTGCGACATGAGAATCCGCCGCGCCAGCTTCAGCCCTTCGGCGGTGTTGGTGTGGTACGGCCCCACCTGCGCGCCCGCCAGCGCCGCCAGGGGGATCTCCTCGGCGCTGTCATGAAACAGCACCACGCGGATGGTATCGCCGGGGAATTGCGTCCGGATCAGGTGCGTCAGCGCCAGTGCGACCTTCTTGGCCGGCGTGAAGCGGTCCTCGCCGTACAGGATCATCGAGTGCGACGTGTCGAGCATCAGCACCGTGGCGCAGCTGGAGCGATACTCCGACTGCCGCACCATCAGGTCGCTGTACTCCAGGTCCATCGGCACATCGAGTGATCCGGTCCGAAGCATCGAGTTCTTGAGCGTCTCGTTGACGTCCAGGTTCAGCACGTCGCCGAACTCGTACGGCCTGCTCCACGCATCACTCTCGATGCCGGTGGCGAGGTAGGGCGTGTCATGGCTGCCGAAGGTGCTCTTCCCGAACGATCCGAGGATGTTGCGCAGCGACTTGTAGCCGAGGAAGTCGACGCCCTTCTGCGACAGGTTGAACTGCACGTCCTTGCTGGCGGCGTGCGCCAGTCCGCCCTTGCCGGTGACGTTCTGGTTCAAGTCGGTCGTCTTCGGCGGGAGCGTCGCGTTGATGAAGCCGTCGGCGATCAGGCGCTGCACGATCTGATCGAGCAGCTCACTCAGCTTCTGCTGCGAGTCCTCGTCGCCGTCACCACGCAGGGCCTCGAGCATTTCCGGTGTGAACTGGCCACTCTCGATCAGCGCATTGAGGATCGCCTCCTTCAGCGCATCGATCGAACGGTCGGCGGGATCTTCGTCGCTGCCCCAGTGCGGGTTGTACCCTGCCGACTCCGCAAAACCGCTCTGGAGCAGGAAATCCGAGAGCCCATCGAGCAGCGCCTGCAGATCGACCGCGTCCGCCAGCTCGGGGTTGTACTTGGTGTAGGTGTGGAACTTCATGCTCCCTCCGCGTCGGCCGGTCGACGCACCTGATGTGCGACGCACTCCTGATCATAACATCCCGGGGCGATGACTCGTGCCCCGGGCCGGGAGCACCCCGACCGGCGACTGCGTCCCGAACTTCGAATACCGGCCACTCGTCGCGCCAAACGGCGGTCTCGGGGCTATTTTGCCGATCTCGACTTCACTCCGTCCCATCCGTCATGTCCCTCGTCATCCCTTCGCGCGCGCTCCCCATCACCGGACGGCCGATCCGCTTCGGCCTGGTCGGCTGCGGTCGCATTTCGGCCAGCCACATCGGCGCCATTCAGGCCCACAGCACGCGCGCCGAACTGGTGGCGGTCTGCGATGTCGTGAGCGAACGGCGGCAGGCGGCGGCCGAACAGACTGGTGCGACGCCCTACGACTCGCTCGAAGCGCTGCTGGCCCATGAGCCGGCGGTTGATGCAGTGATCCTTGCCACGCCCAGCGGGCTCCATGCGTCGCAGGCCATCGCGGTCGCGGCGGCGGGCCGGCATGTGATCACCGAAAAGCCGATGGCGACCCGCTGGCAGGACGGCAAGGCGATGGTTGCCGCCTGCGACGCCGCTGGCGTGCACCTCTTCGTCGTGAAGCAGAATCGCCTGAACCCGCCCGTGCAGTTGCTGAAGCGAGCCGTGGAGAAGGGACGGTTTGGCCGCATCTTCCTCGCGAACGTGACGGTGCGCTGGACTCGCCCCCAGGGCTATTACGATGCGGAATCCTGGCGCGGCACGTGGGAGTTCGACGGCGGCGCGATCATGAACCAGGCGAGCCACTACGTAGACCTGATGCAGTGGCTGGTGGGTCCGGTCGAGAGCGTCATGGCCAAGACCGCCACGCAGGCACGCCGCATCGAGGCCGAAGACTCCGGCGTCGCGGTCATCAAGTTCCGGTCGGGGGCACTCGGCGTGATGGAGGTGAGCGTGCTCACCTACCCCCGCAACCTCGAGGGCTCCATCACGATCCTGGGGGAGAGGGGTTCCGTCAAGATCGGTGGCACGGCGGTCAACAAGGTGGAGCACTGGTCGTTCGACTCGTACGACGACGATGACAAGCTCGTTGACGTCGCGAGCACCAACCCGCCAACGGTGTACGGGTTCGGGCACGAGGGTTACTACCGCAACCTGCTGCCCGTGCTGCGTGGCACCGCCAAGGCGGACACCGACGGACGCGCGGGCCGGAAGTCCCTCGAGCTGATTCTCGGGATTTACGAGTCGGCCAAGACCGGCCGGGAAGTGCCCATTCCCCTCCGTTCCGGGCTATAATTCCTCCTCTCCGTTCAACCACCACCGTTCTGACATGCCAGTCCCGCTCCTCGACCTGAAAGCGCAGCACGCCAACATTCGCGACGAGGTCGTCGCTGCAATGTTGCGCGTCGTCGATGACCAGGTGTTCATCCTCGGCGATGCGGTGACCGCGCTCGAGAGCCAGGTGGCCGCTCTCTCGCAGACGACGCACGCGATCGGGTGCGCCAACGGTACCGACGCCATCCTGCTGGCAATGCGAGCGCTCGACATCGGGCGTGGCGACGAGGTCATCACGAC
>JANPFJ010000092.1:0-1072 GCA_031423355.1 Gemmatimonadaceae bacterium
ATCATTCACAGCCGACGGGGTCACTCCAGACCGCACATTGCGTTCGTCTGCAGCACCCCTCGTCATGCGTTGAGGGCACGATGTCCACCTTGACATATGTCCATAATGACATACTATTCCCATGTGGCGACGACGAGACGACCGTTGGTGTGGCTCCGTGGGTCGGTGAAGACGCCGCCGTTCTCGGCCGCCGCTCGCCTCGAGGCCGACGTGCTGCTACGTCGGTTGCAGCGTGGAGATTCGCTCAGCATGCCGCATGCACGACCCATGCCGACACTCGGTGCGCGTTGTGGCGAGCTTCGCGTTTCCGACGCCGCACGTACGTGGCGCATGCTGTATCGGCTCGATCCGGACGCTGTGGTGATCGTCGACGTCTTTGCCAGGAAGACGCAGGCTACGCCAACCACGGTCTTGGCGACAGGACGGGGGCGGCTACAACGGTACGATCGCGTGACCCAATCGGAGGGATGACCGATGCGGAAGGCAAAGCAGTCGGCGTTGGAGGCGCAGGGGTGGGTCGTCGGATCGGTGGATGACTTTCTCGAACTCACGCCCGAAGAATCGGCGCTGGTCGATCTCAAACTGCGGCTCAGTGACGCGCTACGCGCGCGTCGGGCGACACTCGGGCTCTCGCAGGAGGCCGTTGCCAAGCGTCTACACTCGAGCCAGTCGCGCGTCGCAAAAATGGAAGCGGGCGAAGCCTCGGTGTCGTTCGACTTGCTCGTTCGTGCCTTGGTCGGCCTCGGGGCCACTACCGCCGATCTTGCGAAAGCCATTCAGACGAAGAAGCGTCGGCGAGCTGCATAACCTGTGGTTAGACACCTACGCGTGAAATCGCGCCGAGCGGCGTCACCGCAATTGCCTCGGCGACGCGTGGGCCGAGTGGAATGAGATCGGAGAGACGGTTGGTGACCGCGTGCATGACGATGACGGCGATGCCGGAGGTGGCGATATGTTGCTGGAAAGTCAGGTTGCGATCGACGGTGACCAACGTCGTGAAGCCCGCGGCACGCATTTCTGACAGCAGATCACCATTGCGAAGACTGGTCCAGCGTTGATCACGAGCCGTGAA
>JANPFJ010000093.1:0-2959 GCA_031423355.1 Gemmatimonadaceae bacterium
GCGCCGTCGTGCGGATCGGCGATGGAGCAGAACATTTGCCCATGACGCGTACAATCCGACCGAACGTGTGCGCTACGCGTTGAAGTCAGGCAGCACGTTCGGCGCTGAATCATGCAATGAAGGCCCCGGCGTCCACCAGGAAGCCGCGAAGCAGCGACCGATGGCAACGGCGCTCGTCCTCACAGTAGCACCCGACGGAGAAGTTGGACGTGTGTGAAAGAACGGCCAGCAGATTGATGGCGTGCGTGGCCTCGGGTCCGTCCATCTCGTCCTTGTACCTGCGCACGAAATTCTTCCACTCGGCGTCCGATGCCGCGACCTGCCCCAGCTTCAGGGTCTCGGGGCTCGGCGCCAACGTCGGGAACCAGACGTCGTACCAGTCCTGGCTCGCAAACTCCGATTTCGGGACGCCGCGGGGAGGGCGCCTCACGGTGCCGATGCGTGTGCCTTCGTCAGGATGGCGTGGCGAGCCCAGTCGGGACTCCGGTGACAGTGCACCAATTGCAGGCACATGGTGATTGTGGTGACACTCTACCGCTGGTGAGATGGCCACGCGAGGGCGTCGAGAACGGGTCGACCTCTGGCGCTCAGGCTTGACCAATCTGGTCAAGTCTGTCTATTCTTCACCGCCATCACATCACCACGCGGAGGGCCCCGTGCCCCGAAAGTCGCCGGTCGTTCGAGAAGCCGTCAGCCTCTATGACGCCAAGACCCATCTCTCGGCGTTGGTGGAGCGCGCCCACGCCGGCGAGGAAATCGTCATCATGAAGTCAGGGCGTGCCCGCGCGCGACTCGTGCCCATGGACGCTGCGCCAGCGCGTCGCGTGCCCGGTCGCGGGAAGGGGGCGTGGCGCGTGACCGCCGACTTCGATGCACCGTTGCCCGACGACGTGCTCGATGCATTCGAGGGCACGTCGTGAGGCTGCTGCTCGATACGCATGTGCTGATCTGGTGGGACGCCGGACAGCGGCTGAGTACCGCCGCCCGTTCCGCGATTCGTGACGCTGACGAGGTGTACGTCAGCGCGGCGTCAGCCTGGGAAATCGCGATCAAGGCGTCGCTCGGCAAAATCGTCAGCAGCCGTTCGGTGGCGCAGGCGACTGCCGAGTGCGGATTTTTCGAGCTCCCCGTGACGTTCGGCCACACGCAGCAACTCGCCACGCTCCCCGCCATGCATCGCGATCCGTTCGACCGACTCCTCGTGGCGCAAGCCATGACGGAGGATCTGACGGTGGTGACGCGGGATCCGGCGATCGCGCGATATGGTGTCGCGGTGATCAAAGCGTAGCGTGCATTGGGTGCGTCATCAGCTCGCCGATCGCGTGGCGCGCTGCTCGCGGTGTGGCCCGTCAGGTCGCCATCGGCGACGGTGGGACATCGGTGACAGTGCACTCGCGGGCATCGGTGACAGTGCACTCATTGCACCGTATGTATTCAATCGGTGACAGTCTGAGCGGATGCGGGTCCACCATCGAACCGCGCACGGACGCCCGATCGAACTCTACGCGCTGACGAGAACGATTCGAGTCGTTTCGAGTTTCGCGCTTCACGCCATTGTACACGCTGCGAGTCAGCGTGCGCCGCGCGGGATCATGGTGAGTGTCATCGCTGACATCATCAGGCTGCAATGAGTGCACTGTCACCGCATATCCTCCCCGGCCCCGGGTCACCCGTCCGGACCGCAGGCCGAACCGCCCGCGAGGCACACCGGCGCGGTGGCTGTCGCGCCGAAGCCCGCTCCCCGGTGCGCGCGACGCAGCGGGCCGGGGGGCTATACTCCAGCCACCGCGATTGAATTTCCTATCCGGACACCTCCCTGTTTCGCTGTGCCACGCCTGCAGGCGATGAACACCAGCATCACCGCAGGAGCACCCGACTGATCCCCACCGCCGAAGGAGTGTCCCATGCCGACGCTGCATCGCTGGCTCCCGTGCGCGACGCTATCACTCCTGATCGCCACCGCATCGGCCGCACAGGATTCGCCGCGGCGGTTTCCCCAGGGCCTCTGGCTTGAAATCGGTTACGGCGTCGCACACAACGACTTGCAGTGCACCGGGTGTAACACGACCGGACCTGAGGATCCGTGGAATGGTGGAACCGGCGGGAGCGCGTACGCCGCTGGCGGGCGGGCCTTGTCGCAACACGTGCTGGCCGGTATCGAGGTGGGCGGCTCCGGCACCAGCGGGGGAGGACGAGAGGCGACCCTGTTTAACCTGCTGCTTGTCGGGCACTACTATCCCAGCGATGAGGGCAGCTTCCATCTCAAGGGCGGAATCGGCCCAGTCATTTACTTATTGTCAGGCCCCTACCAAGGACAGGGTGGTGGCGTTTCTGCGTCTGGATGGGCGGGGCAGGTCGGTGTCGGCTACGACATCCGCGTCTGGCGGCATTTCGCACTCGCGCCGTACGCAAGCGTCACGAGCACCACGGTGCGACAGAGCTCCATCCAAGTTTCTGGCAGTGGCGGATCGGTGACGGGGCTCCAGAACCATGTCGTGACGCAGCTCGGCGTCGCTTTGCGTGCAAGTTGCAGGCGCGGCGGCGGCGCCACTTTGCTCTCCTCCTGCTATCGATGATCGCCTGTTCCGTCTCTGGCATCTGAGTCGAGAGCCTGCCCTCGTCGGGGTGTGCACTACCACGGCCGGCGCTGCACAGTTTCCGCTCGCAAGCCTCGCAAGGACGTCGTCGAGGCGTACACGGGCTACCAGAGCGGTGTGAGGGGCGCTCGGGGCGCGGACGCCGGCTCGATGAGCGCGGACAGCACTCGGCCTGGGTATCTCCGCGCCTGGCTCGTGGACGAGCTTGACCCGACGCGGTCCGGCGTACTCCGGTGACAGTGCACTCATTGCACTCGTTCGGTCGTGTCAGTGACACTCTGCACCAACGCAAGGATCATCGCGCCGCGAATCGCGGATGCGCGGCAACTCGGGCGTCCAGACGGCATCGCCCTGCCGGCCCC
>JANPFJ010000094.1:0-1549 GCA_031423355.1 Gemmatimonadaceae bacterium
GGCGTCAGACGCGCTGGTCGGTGTTGATACGTATTCAGTGAATCAACGATCTGCGATTGCGCTCTCAGGTGCGCTGGGCCGTGAGGGCCTGGTGGTTGTCGACGTTCGCAATCGGCGTGAGTGGGCCGCGGGCCACATTCCGGGCGCGGTTCACATTCCCCTTGCGGAGTTGCCGCGCCGGTTGGAAGAACTCCCGGCCGACGGCACACTCATCACGCAGTGCGCATCCGGCGCACGCTCAGCCATCGCCGCCAGTTTGCTGCTGATGGCAGGTGCGAGCAGCGTGGAGAATCTGAGCGGCGGCATTCAGGCATGGACGAATGCTGGGCTCACGCTCACGACGGAGGAAGAGCCGCCGCTGGCCATTGACCGCGCGGCGCTGGCCCCGCCAGACATCGACCCTGGCAACCCGATCGACGATGCGGGCCCGGAGATTCCCCGTTTCCTCGAGCGTCGGAAGCGGAAACGATAAGCCGGCGCTCCGGCTTCTGTCAGTGTGACGCTAGATTCTCGGCCAGACTCGATGGCTGAGCCTTCTGCCTGGCCGCGCACGGCGGCCCGGTGATCCGTGCGGGCGCGCCGCATGCACGGATCTGTTCGAACGTTGGGCGGCGCGCAAGAGGATGGACATGCTCCCGTCGTCGCTCACCGTGACGCTCGCCACAACAATTCTTGGCCTCCTGACCGTCGTCGTGTTCTTTCTCGCGTGGCGGCGCGGCCAGTTTGACCGGATCAACCAGCAGGCGCTGCTTCCGATGGACGACGATGATTTCAGCGTGGCGCGGCCGTGGGAAACGCCGTCGCAGCGAGCCGAACGGGTTGAGGAGTTCGGTCCGCCGTCCGCAGGGACGACGCCGGGGATCTGGGGCGGCGCGCAATGAGCACCACGCTTCCGCCTCGCGTCATCGCGCTGGCGTCACCGATCACCGACATGGAGAATCTGGACATTCGCCTTCGTGCGGATGCGTCCAGCCGGCAGGTGGCACTTCGCGCCATCGCGTTCTCCGTCGTCTGGTTGCTGGTCGGATCGGTGTTTGGGCTGATTGCCAGCTTCAAGCTGCACATGCCCGATTGGCTGGTGAGCAATCCCGCACTCACGTTTGGTCGAATTCGCAGCGCGCACCTGAACGCGATGGCGTACGGCTGGGCCAGCTCCGCCATGCTCGGCGTCAGCGTGTGGATCATTCCACGTCTGGTGCACACCGAACTGCGTGTGCCCAAGGCCGCCGAAGCCGGATTGTATTTCTGGAACATCGGCATGGTGCTTGGCATCGTCGGCATTCTCGCCGGCTACAGTGATGGACTCGAGTGGCTGGAGATGCCGCGCTACTGGGCTGATCCGTTCTTCGTGATCGGTGGCGGTCTGGTCGGCCTCAGCCTCCTGTCGACCATCGCGGTGCGTGAGGTTGAGCACCTGTACGTGAGCGTGTGGTACATCATGGCCGCGTTCATCTGGTTCCCGATCATCTTCGTGGTCGGCAACTGGCCGACGTACTCGGGCGTCGAAAGTGCCGCAGTGAACTGGTTCTACGCGCACAATGCGCTTGGG
>JANPFJ010000095.1:0-4912 GCA_031423355.1 Gemmatimonadaceae bacterium
GCATGTTGGCCAGGAGGTGGTACTGCGGATCGATCTGGCGGACTTCTTTCCGACCGTCAGCGGCGCACGGGTGCAAGCGCTCTTTCGCACCCTTGGGTACCCGGAGCCCGTGGCTGACGCGTTGGGTGGTCTATGCACAAACACAACACCCGCCGGTGTCTTTGCCAGCGCGCGCTGGCCGCTGATTCCCGCGAGCGACCTGCGAGAAACGAAGCGTATGCACGTCAGGCCGCACCTGCCGCAGGGAGCGCCCACTTCGCCGGCACTCGCCAACCTCTGTGCGTATCGACTCGACTGCCGCCTGACCGGGCTCGCGGACTGGGCGGGTGCCGTCTACTCACGCTACGCCGACGATCTCGCCTTCTCTGGCGGTGCCGAGGTGGCGCGGCGGATCGAGTCGTACGCGGCACAGATCGGCGCGATTGCGAGTGAGGAGGGGTGGCGGGTGCAGCACCACAAGACACGCGTCATGCGTCGCAGTGTGCAGCAGCGGCTGACGGGACTCGTGGTGAACACGCGAGTGAATTGCCCGCGCCGCGACATCGACACACTGAGGGCGATGCTCACGAACTGCGCGCGCCACGGTGCTGCCACGCAGAATTGTGAGCGGCGGCCGGACTTGAGGGCCTATCTGATGGGCCGGATTGGCTGGGTACGTTCAGTGAATGCCGGCAAGGCGGAGCGGTTGCAGCAGATCTTCGATCGGATTGACTGGACGCAATTCCCAGCGCCAGACCGGCCCGTCTTCCGGGTCGGTGACGGTGCCAACATGCCGGAACCCTGATTTCTCGAGAATACGACACGACGCGTTCCGCTCGGGGAGCGTGTGCGCGACGACGAGATCCAGCGGAGGTTCGGCGCCACGTGCGATGCGTATCAGTGCGTCTGCCATCGTTGTCGCGATTCCGCGCCCTTCCTCGCCTGGGAAGGTGAAGTAGGCGATCTCGGCCGCGTTGTCAGCGTCGGGGGCCCCTTTGAATCCGCACGTCCCCACCAGCCGGTGTGCCGGGTCTTCAAGCGCGAGATACCCGATCCACGGTGTCACCGCACCGTTGGAAGCGAGGAGGCCCGCCGTGGCCTCGGCGATCGCGACCGCGATTGCCTGGTGCGGGCCGGCGTTGATCCCGTGTAGCCGTGCGAATGCACCGGGATCGCGCGCCAGGCTGTCGGCAGCGGTCTGATCGAGCGGGAGCAGTGTGATCGCAGGCATGGTTGACGCTCGTCGGGTTGGTGTCTCCTTCCTCCGGCAACGACGGAAGCGGGAGGCGGTCGCGGCTGCCACACCAGTGTATCATCCAGCATGACTTCTCGCCCGACCGCCCTCGTGACCGGTGCCTCCCGTGGCATCGGTCGCGCCATCGCTCTCGCGTTGGCGCCCACGCACGACCTGATCCTCACGGCGCGAGCAGCTGACGCGCTGGCGTCGGTCGCGCAGGATGCCGCAGCCGCCGGTGCCGTGGTGCAGCGCATCCGGTGCGACCTTGCCGATCCCGCCGCAGTGGAGGCGGCGCTGGCTTCGGTGCATTGTGATGTGTTGATCAACAACGCCGGCGTCGCCAGCATCAAACCGCTGCTGTCGCTCACGTCAGCGGAGTGGCACGCGATGGTCGATGTGAATATCAACGCGCTTTTTCACGTGACGCGCGCCGTGCTGCCGGGGATGGTCGAGCGTCAGCGTGGTCATGTGGTCACGATCGGTTCCATCGCTGGACGCAACACCTTCGCCGGCGGCTCGTGTTACTCGGGCACCAAACACTTCGTGATGGGCTTCAGCGAGTCGCTGCTGATGGAGGTGCGCGACGCCGGTGTGAAGGTCAGCGTCGTGATGCCAGGCAGCGTCGAGACGGAGCTGTTCCCGGCAGGCACGGACACCAGCTGGATGTGCCTGCCCGAGGATGTGGCCGGTGCGGTGCGGCATCTGATCGACACGCCGCCGCATCTGCTGCAGTACATCGTCGAAGTGCGGCCGCTCACGCCGAAGCGTCGGCGCGATGGGAGTGCGCGAGGGTAGGGCCTGAGTTCCTCGATCCCGTCGAGCCCTGCCACGCGACCCTCGCCACTAAGGCAATCGTCGATTCCATGGCGGGTGAATCGGTGAGACAGACTGCGACGGCGAGTGTCCGACCAGCGGTCATCGTGATGCTGCCGAGTTCATTCGTCGCCTCCGTCGCGCCGGCGCTGAGGCTTAGCGATGTGCCCGGCTGCTGTGCCAGCGCGCGGCTGAACGGCTAGAAGTACAGGCCGCCTTGAATGCGGAGGTTCGACGCGGAGAGCTGCCAGCTCCGCTGCCGGGTGCCATCATCTGATGTGGCTCGCCAGACCGTCGCCTGAATTGGCCAGAGGGCGCCGAGGCTCAGGTAGGGAGTGACATGTACCTGTGCGCCGAATTCGGCGAATGCACCAGCGCCGTAATTGCTCCTCGTGGTGCGCTTCGCGTCGAAGCGCTGTTGGGAGCGACTGTAGGCGCCGGTGACGCCGAGCCCGGAGAAGGCAACCACACGGCCACGGGGCACCGCATACCTCCGGCGACCCAAGCTCAAGAACACGCTGCCGGCACCTGCAGAGGACTTGGCGATCCCGGTCGAACTGTCGCGGGATCCCGACGACGCAATCAAGTCCGCTGTGGCATTAATGGTCCAGGCGGCCCGGGGCGATGTGAAACGCAGGGCACCGGCGCTCACAAAAGGGCTTTCGATCGAGAAGAGTACGCCCCATTGTCCAGGACGAAACGCGACGACTCGCGACGAATCCTGTGCGGTGGCAGGGACGACGCCCATGGAAAACGCGCCAAGAAGGCACACTACTGTTCGCACACGCATGCAGTTCTCTCGCGATGAAAATGGTGTGACGGCTCGCTGCTGCGTCGTCTGGAAGGCTCGCATTCCGAGAACGAGCGTGCTGGTTCGTTGGGAACGCGACGCGGGCGCTCGAAACAGGGGGGTCCGAGTCGAGCAAATAGTCTTAAAAAAAGTCTAAACCATTATGCGGGTCACCGGAAGTGACGCGCTGCGCTCGAGGTCCGTCCTCAGCGCAAGCCCTCAGGCGTCAGCACCACCCACACCCGGCACCCGACCACGCACGGCATTGGCCACGGCCGACAGTGTGATGCGTCCGCCGGCATCCGCCGGCAGCTTCTGCTGCATCGCCTGACGGATGGTGCCGCGTTCCTCAGCCGGCATCCCTCCGAGCAACGCTGCCACACTCGCACCGCCGAGCACCGTCGACCAGTACTCGTCAAAATCGCTGAACGTGCGCTGCACCGGAATGACTCGCGTTTCCACCTGCTGCAGGCCGGCGTCACGCCACAATGCGGCGAGGGCATCGAGGCTGGAAACCTCCGGGTGCGGTGGCGTCGGAACCACAAACCCGCGAGCACGGATCGCGTCGTGCAGTGATTCGTACGGAAACCCATTGCCATCCATATCCCAGATGTAGGCGGCAACACTGCCGCCCGCCCGCACCACACGCACCATCTCACCGACGCCGACCGCCGGTTCGGGCACGAACGGAATCACGAGTGGCATGACTGCTGCGCCGAAGGTGCCGTCACCGAACGGCAGTGCCATCGCGCTCCCCAGGTGAAACTCGACATCGCGGAGTTCGTGTTGCTCACGCGCATAATCGAGCTGGGCTGGTGACGGATCAATTCCGGTCACCGACACAGGGGCGCAGCGCGCACAGATTCGTGTGGTGAACGCACCATTACCGCAGCCGACATCCAGCCAGCGGGCGCCGGCAGGGACGTCCAGCCAGTCCAGAAAGACGTCACCCGCCGGCTGACTCCACGCACCCATGAATTTCGCGTAGGCCGTACCGTCGTTGAATCGGATCTGCTCGGTCATCTGCGCTCAAGCCTCAGGGGGTCCACCGGTTGCCTGCCTGCATTCGCGGGAACCTATTGAAGCGCTGCGCCAGTCGCCGGGCTGGAGCCCGCACACTCGCCCGAGACGCAGTAGGTAACTTGCCCTCCAACGCGACCGTCGCGCGCTCAGCGCGACGATCCCGACCAGCGCCCCTTCTCCCCGACTCCGGCCGCATCGATGTCCACCGCACTCCAGCACAGGTCCACGGCGATCGCGATCGCCCTGCTCGCCGCGCTCACGACGGCTTGCGGTCGCTCCGCGGAGACCGTGCCTGCGGCTGCAGCGTCGGCCGATGAACTGGTATCAACCACGGGCGTGGTGGTCTCCGCCCATCACCTCGCCTCGGACGCAGGCGCCGCGATGCTTGCCAAAGGTGGCAACGCGGTCGATGCCGCGGTTGCCACGGCATTCGCACTGGCCGTCACACATCCGTCGGCGGGCAACATCGGCGGCGGCGGATTCATGGTGATCCGGCTCGCGGATGGCACGGCGACGACGATCGACTACCGGGAGAAAGCGCCCGGTAAGTCGACGCCGACGATGTATCTCGATGCAAAGGGAGCGATCGCGGCGGCGGCGACTGACTCCGGCTGGCGGGCGATGGGTGTGCCAGGAACTGTGCGCGGCCTCGCGATGGCGCACGGAAGATTCGGCAAGCTCCCCTGGGCCGACGTGGTGATGCCCGCGGTGCTGCTGGCAGAGCAGGGGTTTGCTCTCTCAGGGCCGCTGGCCAGCGAACTCAATGCGGCTGTCGCGACGACGCTTGGCGCGTTTCCGGCGTCGGTGGCGGCGTACGGGAAGGCCGGTGGCGGAACGTGGATCGGCGGCGATACGCTCAAACTCTCGCAACTCGGCCGCGCACTGCGCGCAATCGCTGAAGGGGGCGCCGATGCGTTCTATACGGGGTGGATTGCCGACTCGATCAGTGCACAGATGCGTGCGCACGGCGGATTGATCAGCCGCGCCGACCTGTTGACGTACAAGGCGGTGGAGCGTGAGCCGGTGCGCGGCACCTTCAATGGATATGAACTCATCGCCATGGGGCCGCC
>JANPFJ010000096.1:0-4465 GCA_031423355.1 Gemmatimonadaceae bacterium
GGATGATTGCGCTTGATATAGCGCAGCAGGTCGAGATACCACTCGAACGGGATGTACGGATTGTGCCCGCCCTGAATGAGGATCTGAATGCCACCGAGCTGCTTCGTCTCCTCGATCTTCAGACCGATCTCCTCGAAGGAAAGCGTGTAGCCCTCCTTGTGCTTCGGCCTTCGATAGAACGCGCAAAACCCGCAGTCTGCAATGCAGACATTCGTGTAGTTGATGTTGCGGTCGACGATGTACGTCACGACCCCGTCAGGGTGCAGGGCTTCGCGGACACGATCCGCTTCCAGTCCCAGCTCGAGCAGCGGTGCGTGCGTGTAGAAATCGAGGATGTCGCGCATGTTGCCTCAGGCCGCGGAAAGAAACACGAGCGGACGCGCTGCAATGCGACCGACTGCGTCAAGGCGACGATAAAACTCGGTGAGCCCCCGCAGATGCGGAAGCGAAAGACGATAGTCCAGCCCACTGAAGTACAACTCACACAGACGGCGCGGGACGCCCGTGACAGCGGCCGCCTGCTCCGCCAGCATCGGGAGATGCGCCACCCCCCAGTCACGCGACGCGATCAGGCCGGCGTGCACACGCAGCGCATCGGCAATCGGCGTGGTCCGCTGCGCCACCCAGACGGCAAAGACAAACGGCAGGCCGGTCCACTCCTTCCATTCCTGACCGAGATCGATATGGTGCCGATACACCTGACTCGCCGGGTGCGTCCCCGACGACAACAACAGTGCTGCATCGCCGATCACGAGGCGGGCGTCGTGCGGTTCGGCGCCAAAGTGCGCGATGTCTGCGCTCTCGGCGTCCGCTGGCACCAGATGCGGCGTCACCCCCCATCGCTGCCTGAACATCAGCTCGAGCAGTTCCACCGACGTCATGCTGCTGCGTGAGACGAGCACCGTTGCGCCGTCGAGATCCGCCACTGGCCGCTTGCTGAAGAGCATCACGCTGCGGACCGGGCCATCGCAGGTGATCGCCAGGTCGGGGAGCAGCAGATAGCGGTCGGCATGCAGCGCGTACTCGACGGCGCTGATGACGCTGACGTCGAGTCGGCCTGCCGCCATGTCCGCATTGAGCGCACTCGGCACGCCATCGCGCATGGTCGCATCGAGGGCGACAATGCCCCTGTCCACCGCGCCGTAGACGGGGTAGGTGTTGATGTAGGGAATCCGTCCGACGCGGAGCATGTCAGGCCGCCGCGTCGATCGCGCCGGATGTCGCGCCGTCGAAGGTGCGAATCACGCGGTAGAAGGAGTCGCGTTCCGCGGGCACCTTGCCAGCACCACGGATCAGCTTGAGCAACTCATCCAGCGTCATGCCCAGTTGTGTGGTGGCGCCGACCGCATGATAGATCTTCTCGCGCACCACGGTGCCCTCGATGTCGTTCACGCCGAATGCCAGTGCAATCTGGGTCAACGATGGCGACACCATGATCCAGTGTGACTTGATGTGCTCGAAGTTGTCGAGGAACAGGCGACCGACCGCCAGGTTGCGCAGGTCGTCGAAACCGGTCGTGCTGGTGCCTTGCCGGCCGAGCTCCTTGCCGAGTTCGTTGTCGTCCGGATGGTATGCCAGCGGGATGAACGCCAGAAAGCCTCCTGTCTCGTCCTGCAGATCCCGTAGCATCGACATGTGCTCGACGCGGTCTTCGATCGTCTCGACGTGCCCGTAGAGCATCGTACAGTTGCTGCGAATGCCAAGGGCATGTGCGGCCCGATGCACATTGATGTAGTCGGCGCCGCCGAGCTTCTTGTCCGCGATGATGTCGCGCACTGCAGCGCTGAACGTCTCGGCGCCACCACCAGGCATGGTGTCGAGCCCGGCCTCGCGCAGCGCCAGCAGCACATCCGTCCAGGACATCTTTTCGATGCGCGCGATGTGCGCGATCTCGACTGCGGTCAGCGCCTTGATGTGGACCTGAGGATGGGCTGCCTTGAGCGCCCGGAACATCGTGGTGTAGTACTCCAGTCCGGCCTCCATATCCAGGCCGCCCACGATATGGAACTCGCGCGTCATGCTGTCGGTGGCTTGCGCCGCTTCGGCAAGTACCTGATCCAGCGTGTACCGGTACGCGCCCGCTTCCTTCGGCAGTCGGGCGTAGCCGCAGAAGACGCAGGTCTTCCGCAGTACGCAGACGTTCGTCGGATTGATGTGCTGGTTGGATGCGAACGTGACGACGTCACCATGTCGGGCACGATTGACCGCATCGGCGAGATGCCCCACGCCGAGCAGGTCCGCGGAGCGGTACAGCGTCACCGCGTCTGCTGCACTCAGCCGTTCACCGCGACGCACCTTTTCACCGATCGGGTGGAGCGCGGCATCGCGCAAACGGTCGAGATGAATCCTGGGTGCGGCGATCATGCGATTGCTACTCCTGATATCGTCGAACGGCGATCGAGACGTTGTGACCACCGAATCCAGAGCTGTTGCTGAGGGCAACCGTGACCGGGCGTTCCTTCGCGAAGTTCGGTGTGATGTCCAGATCGCACAGTGGATCCGGCGTAGTGTAATTGATCGTCGGTGGGATGACGCTGTCGCGCATGGCGAGCGTGCAGGCGATGAATTCCACCGATCCCGCGGCGCCGAGCATGTGTCCCGTCATCGACTTGGTCGAACTGACCGAGAGTGCATCCGCATGCGAGCCGAAGACGGCGCGGATCGCCAGACACTCATTGGAATCGTTCAATGGAGTCGATGTCCCGTGCGCATTGATGTAGTCCACCGCCGATGGCTCCAATCCCGCATCCTTGAGGGCAAGACGCATCGAGCGCTGCAGCCCTTCGTGCGCATCGGGCTGGCCGGTGAGGCTGTGCGCGTCACCCGTCGCCCCGTACCCAACGACCTCCCCATGGATGTACGCTCCACGACGGCGCGCATGTTCCAGTTCCTCGAGAACGACGATGCCGGCCCCCTCGCCGAGGACAAAGCCGTCACGTGTCTGATCGAATGGCCGGGAGGCGTGGGCAGGGTCGTCGTTCCGGCTCGACATGGCGCCCATGCTGGCGAACCCTCCGATCGACATCGGCGTCACCGCGGCTTCCGAGCCGCCAGCGATGATCACGTCGGCATCCCCGTACATGATGGTGCGCATGGCCATCCCGATCGCATGCGCACTGGTGGCACAGGCAGACACCGTCGCGAAGTTCGGTCCACGGCAATTGAACTGCATCGACACGACGCCCGCGGCGATATCGACGATGTACATCGGCACAAAGAACGGCGAAATCCGTTTTGGCCCGCCGGTCATGTAGTTGGTGTGCTGATCTTCCATCGTCTTCAGCCCACCGATGCCGCTGCCGATGATCACACCGCAGCGATCCGGATCGAAGCCCCCGTCGGCCAGCCCCGCATCACGCATGGCCTGCACCGACGCGGCGACCGCATACTGGGTATAGAGATCCGCGCGCTTCGCTTCCTTGCGTTCCATGTACTGCGTGACGTCGAAGTCCTTCAGCTCGCACGCAAAGCGCGTGGCGAACTTCTCCGCGTCGAACCTGGTGATCGGCCCCGCTCCGCTCACGCCGGCGCGAAGTGCGGCCCAGGTCGTCGCCACATCGTTACCGACGGCCGTTAGGCATCCGAGTCCGGTGACGACGACCCTTCGTTCTCTCATCAGCCCTGCACCTTGGAATTCAGGTACCCGAGCGCGTCGCCGACCGTGCGCAACTTCTCGGCATCCTCATCGGGGATATCGATGTCGAACTCCTTCTCGAACTCCATGACCAGTTCCACGATATCGAGGCTGTCGGCACCGAGATCTTCGATGAAGCTCGCTTCGGGGGTCAGCTTATCGCGCTCGACACCGAGTTCACGCTCGATGATCGTCTTAACCTTCTCCGTATGGTCTGCCATTTCCGCTCCGTGCGCTGGTTGAGGCGTGGGTGGTATCTCGAGAACGGTGCGCTGTCCTCTGGGGCGAACATTACATCACCATGCCGCCATCCACCACGAGGACCTGACCCGTGATGTAGGCAGCGTGGTCTGACGCCAGGAACGCCACCGCGGAAGCGATATCCGAGGGACTCCCCAGCCGTTCCAGTGGAATCTGGCCTTCGAGCGCCTTCCGCTGGTCCTCGCCAAGGGCGGCGGTCATGTCGGTGGCGATGAAACCAGGGGCCACCGCATTGCACAGGATATTGCGCGACGCCAGTTCCTTCGCGACCGACTTGGTGAGGCCGATCAGTCCTGCCTTGCTGGCCGCGTAGTTGGCCTGCCCGCGATTGCCGATCACGCCAACCACGCTGCTGATGTTGATGATCCGGCCGCTGCGCCGCTTCATCATGCCGCGTGACGCCGCACGAATGCTGGCGAACGCCCCCCGCAGGTTGGCGTCGATGACGGCGTCCCAGTCCTCGTCTTTCAGCCGCACGATGACGTTGTCCTTCGTGAGTCCCGCGTTGTTCACCAGAATATCGAGGGTCCCGAAGGCCGACTCGACGTCGGCGACCAGCGCGCTGACCTG
>JANPFJ010000097.1:0-9313 GCA_031423355.1 Gemmatimonadaceae bacterium
GATCAACCGCTCCGTGGCATCCAGTTCGAGGCGGGTGATGAGTCGCGTGGCGCTGTTGATGCCGATGGTGCGGCCCCCATTGGTCGGTTTGGATCGTACGCGCAGGAGTTCGCCATCGCCTTGGAACTCGACGTCGTACCCTGAGGCCACGGTCGCGAGGTCGCGCACCGGATCCGGCACCGTCCGCGGATTGATCACCGACCAGAGCGACGGATCTTCGGCGCCGAGCCGCCAGAGCGCCACACCACGCGCGCCGAGGCCGATGGCCGTGCTCATTTGGTTCCACGCCGTCGTGGCGTCGAGGAACCAGACCTGATGATCGACCGAATCGGGCTCAGTCCACATCGCCACCGGGTTCAGTGACGGCGAGACGAAGGTGACAGACCCGTGGTGTTCACGGACAGCGCGCATGACCTCGGCAAACGTCAACGCCGACACGCCGTGCAGCGCTACGCGGAGGTCCCGCATGTACAGCGTCAGTCCCGCTCGCGACTCGGCATCGGCCCCTTCGATGTCGATCATGATACCGGCCAGCCCCATCCGCTTGACGCCCGCAACCAGACTCGCAATCACTCGCGTCCGATTGGTGGCACTCGTCAGCAACCGCCGCGCGCGGCGCACGTCGAACTCATGTCGGACGGGATCGACGTTGGTGAGCATCGCAAACAGTCGCGGGCGCTGCTCGGGTGGCAGCGCCTCGACCAGCCCCAGCACATCCTTCCGTTTGGTATCGCCGAAATCCCACATCACCGCGCTGCCGCTGTCGGTGAGGAAGGCCTACTCTCCCACCACCCAGTCCAGCTCCCGGGCGTGAGACTGGAGCGCGGCGAACGAGTTGTCGTCCCAGTTCACGTAGAAGCCGAGCGCGAGCACGGTGCTGGCGACCCCGACGCCGAGGGCCGCTCCACGCAGGGCGCGCCACCGCCGGCCAGTGGGATCGGAAAAGACCGGGACCGCGATTGACGCCTGTTCTGTCGTGTTGGGTCGTGTTGGCTGGATCGTGCATGCAGGGGGTTCACGCGCGCGGTCGAGGGCGAGCGTCGCGGTAAGGCCACGCTCGCGGTATCCTTCAATTCCCTCTGTGTTTGACCGTTCGAGCCCGCTCCTTGAGGTTCCCTGCATGCCGCGTTCGACCAGTGCCGCCGCTCTTCTGCTCATCCTCCCGTTCGCCGCCGGGGCGCAGACCACGGCCCAGCCCGCTCCCGTGCCTGCCGGGCCAGCGATTGCGTCGCTCCAGATTCTCCCGCGCGATCGCAGCATGACGGCTCGCGACACGATGCGCCTGCGCGTCCGTGCCTTGGATGCGCAGGGCAACGAAGTGCCAGGCGCGGTGATCAGGTTCAACCGCGCTGGCGGCTTCTTCGAGGGCACGGTCGAGAATGACGGGCTCGTCCGTTCTGGTTCGACAGGCACGTTGCCGATCGTGGTCTCGGCGACGATCCTCGGCCGCCCGCCAGTCATCGAGCGGCTCGAAGTGAAGATGTTGCCGGGTGCGGCACACCACATCGCCGTCACGACCGCGGTGTCGACGCTCGCGATCGGCCAGCGGATGCGATATCTGGCGACCGCGTATGACAATGGGAACGATCGCCGCGACGACCGGGTGCTGTGGACCAGCAGTAATCCCCGCGTGCTCACCGTGTCGCGCGATGGGCTCGCCGTCGCTGTGGCACCGGGCGCCGCGAAGCTGATCGCCACCGCCGGAACCGTGACGAAAGAGGTTCCCGTGACCGTCGCCGCGCGGCGCATCGTGTCGCTCGATGTGACGCCGGCATCTGCTGACGCGCGGACCGGCGACGTGATCCGGTTTGCCGCCAAGCCGATGGACGCTGCCGGCAAGGCGATCGATGGGCTGACACCGATCTGGAGTTTCAGCCCCGGTCAGGGCATGATCGGCGCCGATGGCGGATTCGTTGGCTATGAGCAGGGCACGTACACCATCACCGCCAGCTTTGGCGCCCAGTCTGCCGAAGCCACCGTCACGCTGACTGCGCGCGACGTGCGCCGACCGCTGGAAGTGGTGGGCCGCTCACCGAAGAAGCGTTTCACCACCGAAGAAGTCTGGCTCCATCCGAACGGCAAGGTGGCCTACCTCGGCTCGGGCAGTGGCGGCGATCTGTTCTACACGCTCGACATCTCGAACCCCGCCAATCCGATCGTCAGCGACAGCATGGTGCTCAACACCCGTCGTGTGAACGACCTGATGACGAACGCCGAAGGCACGATCCTGGTGAACACGCGCGAAGGCGCCAGCGATCGCAAGAACGGCATCGTGATCAGCAGTCTGTCAGATCCGCTCCACCCGGTGAAGATCGCCGAGTTCACCGAGGGGATGACCGCCGGCGTCCACTCGGCGTTCGTCTACACGCAGCCGAAATTCGGCACGCACGTCTACGCCACCAATGACGGCACCGGCGCCTTCCACATCATCGACATCACCGACCCGTACAAGCCGAAGCAGGTGGCCGAGTGGCGTACCCCACGCCCGGATGCCGGCCGCTCGCTGCATGACGTAGATGTGCAGGATGGGCTGGCCTATCTGAGCTACTGGAACGACGGGCTGATCATCCTCGACGTGGGCAACGGCATCAAGGGCGGTTCGCCATCCAACCCGGTCATCGTCAGCCAGTACAAGTACGATCTGAACGATCTCTATCGGCAGGTGGAGCTGGCTGGCGGTCCCGGCTTCATCCGCGGCACCCACACGGCGTGGCGCCACAAGAACTACGTCTTCATCGCCGATGAGGTCTTTCCGTCGAGCGGTGTGCAGGGTGCGAAGGATGCCTCGGCCGGCCGTGCCTACGGGCGATTGCAGGTGGTCGACGTGTCGGACTACGCGAACCCGAAGTCGGTGGCGTTCTACGAGCCGGAATTCGGTGGCGTACACAACATCTGGATTGCCGGCGACACGTTGTACATGGGTGCCTACAACGCCGGCTTCCGCACCTTCGACATCAGCGGCGAGCTGCGCGGCGATCTGCGCGCACAGCAGCGCGAGATGGCCCATCTGAACACGGCTGACATGGACGGTTTCGTGAAGAACGCGGCGATGACCTGGGGCGTCGTGGTCCGCGATGGTCTGGCGTACGTGAACGACATGTACAATGGACTCTGGATCGTGCGGATGAAGCCGAAACGCGGCATCACCCCATGATGGTGCGTGGTGCGCTCCTGAGTGCGCTGCTGTTCGCGACCGTCGTTGCCGGGTCTCATCTGGGCGGGCAGGCGTTGGCACCGAAAGTGGTGCCAGCGCCACCGGAGCGCACGTACACGATCGCCGTGGCGTCGGAAGGTACCGACGAGATTTCGATCATCTCGTTCGGTCCGTCGGGGGCTTCAGTGGTCACGAGAGTACCGATCGGGTTGAGTGTCACCGATCCCGACGGCCCCCACGGGCTCGCGGTCGCGCCCGACAAGCAGTTCTACTACGTCTCCACCGCGCACGGCACGCCGTACGGCAGCTTCTGGAAGCTGCGCACCAGCGACAATACCGTGGTTGGCCGCGTGACGCTCGGCAACTTCCCCGCCACTGCGCAGATCACGCCGGAGGGACATCTCGCCTTCGTGGTGAATTTCAATCTGCATGGCGACATGGTGGCGAGTGACGTGAGCGTCGTTGGCGTCGATGACATGGTCGAGCTGACGCGGATCAAGACCTGCACCATGCCGCACGGCAGTCGGCTGAATGCGCAGGGCACCAAGCACTACTCGGCCTGCATGATGGACGACCTGCTGGTGGAGATCGATGTTGCCACGCTCGAGGTGAGCCGGCACTTTCAGCTCACGAAGGGCAAGGAGATGGGAATGGCCGGCGCGCCGATGGTGATGGCGAGTGCCGGCTCGCACGACATGTCGGGGCATGGCATGACAGCGCCGGCGGCCGGCGATCCGGCCTGCTCGCCGACCTGGGCGCAACCCTCGGCCGATGGCCGCAAGGTCTACGTGGCGTGCAACAAGACCAGCGACATCGTCGAGATCGATGTGGCATCGTGGACGATGGTGCGCCGCATTCCGGCCGGCGCAGGCGTGTACAATCTCGCGGCCACGCGCGACGGCACGAAGCTGATTGCCACGAACAAGCGTGGACAGTCGGTGAGCGTCATCGAACTGCCCTCCGGTCGCGAGCTGGCGCGCATCCCGACCACACGCCGCGTGGTGCACGGTGCTGCGGTCTCTGGCGACGACCGGTACGTGTTCATCACCGTCGAAGGGATCGGCTCCGAGCCGGGGACGCTCGAGATCATCGATCTGCGGACACTCAAGACCGTCGCGACGGTGGAGGTCGGGCAGATGGCGGGTGGCGTGGACGTCATCCGGTAACGGCTAACGGGCAGCGGGCTCGCCGAAAACGCCTGATGACGGGAGCGTGGATGACTGGACGGTAAACTGGTCTCGACTGTAACAGCATCGGACGATACGTTACCGTGACCGGTCCCAGTGGAGCTCGGTGAGCGTTCCGCATGCAGTACGTCCTCCCCGACGAGACACATTCGATGAGTGCCCCGGTTCTGCCAACCGCCCGGCTGCTTGGTGCGGTGACCCTGTGCCTCGTGTCTGCGGTGCTGTGTACATGGCTGGTTCGAACGCCCCCCTGGCTGGGCCTGGCGTTTGAACAGACCGCAACCGGCGCCACGCTGCGTGTGGCGACCGTCACGGTCGGTGATCCGACCAGGGGGCCGCAGTCTGGCGATTCGCTGATTGCGATTGCCGCGCCCGGCAGCGCGGCGCTGCATGTCGAGCCGCGTGACCTGCTCGAAGAGCCCGACTTCCTCGATACGTGGGCCGAGGAAGACGCGTTCTATGCCCGGCAGTCCGCCATCAGCGCCATCCTCCACGCACCATCAGTGACCCTCACGTTGCTCGACAAGAGCAACACCGTTCGCACGGTGACGGTGGTGCCACGGCACCGGCCGCTCGGCAGCCTGCCGCTGGTGTTCTGGCTTCAACTCCTGTTCGGGGCCGCCGGGCTGATCATCGGGGCCTGGGTCTGGGCACTTCGGCCAGCGGAGTGGGGCCCGAGGGCCTACGCCATCACAGGCGCGTGCTTTCTCGTCTTCGCACACGCCGCCGCGATCTACAGTGCGCGAGAGCTGGCGCTGCCATCGACGCTGTTTCGGACGTTGAGTGGCATCAATCACTTCGGTGCGATCCACTTCGGGGCCGCCCTCTGCGCGCTGTTTCTGGTATACCCGCTCCGCCTCGCGCAGGGCCGCGCGCTGCTTGCGCTGGGCACGATCGCATTCCTGTGGTGGCTCGCCTGCGTGACGCGGCTGGCGCCCGATCAGAACTGGGGATCGCGATTCCCCGTCATGACGACGATGCTCGGCGCGATCATCATCTCGCTGGTCCAGTGGCGTCGCACGAAGGGAGATCCTGCCGCACGCGCGGTGCTGCGCTGGTTTGCCGTGAGCGTGCTGACCGGGTGTGGTGCCTTCATTGGTCTGACTGCAATGGTCAGCTCGATTGGCGGGCTCCCTCCGATTCCGCAGGGCTACGCCTTCGGGTTCTTCGTCCTGATGTACGCCGGCCTGGCCGTGGGGCTGCGGCAATACCGCGTCTTCGACCTGGATCAGTGGGCGTATCGCATCCTGTTCTGGGGGCTGCTGGTGGCGGTGTTCGTCGCGATTGATCTGGCGCTCCTTGGCACGGCCAGTTCGGGTGCGGCACGGACGCTGACCATCGCGATGGTGCTCGCGATCGGAACGTTCCCGGTCCGGCGCTGGGTCTGGTCGCGGCTCTTTGATCGCAAGGCATTGCCACCGGAAGAGCTGTTCTCGAAGGCGCTGCACGTGACGTATGCGGTGTCCGATGCAGAGCGCGACGCACGATGGCGCGCCTTGCTGATTGAATTGTTCGACCCGCTCCACGCCGCCGACGATGGCACGCGCACCAGCGAGGCCGACGAGCAGGATGTGGAGCTCAAGGCGCAGGGGCAGGAACTGGCCGTCCCGGCTGTCATGTCGTCCCCGGCGCTCCGTCTCACATACGCGGGTGGCGGCAAGCGCCTCTTCACGCCTGGCGACGCGCAACTCGTCCGGACCCTGATCGGCCTGATGCGATCAGCCAACAAGAGCCGACAGGCGTACGACATCGGCGTCAGTCGCGAGCGGACGCGAATTGCACGTGACCTGCATGACACCGTGAGCTCACCACTGCTGGCCGGCTTGTCGCCGCTCACTGACGGGGCCGAGGGTGGCCAGCAGATGGCCGCGATGCAGAGTGAGATTCGCCGCGCGGTCCAGGGCATGCGCAACGTGGTCAGTGGTGACATGGTCACATCGGCACTGCTGGCCGAGGTTGTGGCCGACACGCGTTTTGCGTCGGTCGAGCGAGTCACGGCCGCCGGGATCGCGGTTGACTGGCCCGTCGTGGAGCTCGGTGATGTGATGCTCGCACCCGAAGAACGGCATGCACTGACAGCATTCCTGCAGGAGTCGATCACCAATGTGATTCGCCATGCGGCGGCAACGCGCCTGCAGGTCCGGATCACGCTCACGGATGGCGAACTGGTCTGCCGCATTGTGGACGACGGTCGCGGCCTTGGTCCGGATCAGGCACGAACCGGCGATGGGCTGCCCAACCTGCGGGCACGGGCGGCAATGCTCTCCGGCGACGTCTCGATCGGGCCACGCGCGGACGGCGAGTGTGGCACGGAGGTTCTGCTGCGAGCCCGCCCTGGTATATCCGTGGTGGAGGCAGCGCGATGAGCGAAACCTTCACGCCCCGCCCCGTCAACAACATCCTGATCGTCGAGGACGATCCTGCGATGGAAGCCGAAGCGATATCCGCCGTCTCGGTCTTTCCTGATGCGAAGGTTCGTACGGCCCGCACGGTGGCCGAGGCGGAGCGATGGATGGTGCGCGTGGCGTTCGACCTGGCAGTCATCGATCTCGGGCTGCCGGATGGTTCCGGTGTCACGCTGATCAGAAAACTGATGGGCGACGCGCCACATGCGACCGACGTCCACGAGATGCCGACCGTCTGCGTCGCGCGCACCGTCTTTGACGACGACGCCCATCTCTTTGCGGCGCTCTCCGCTGGCGCGCAGGGATACCTGTTGAAGGGTGAAGCCATCGACGTGTTTCGTCTGCGCCTGCTCTCGGCAATGGCCGGGGAGCCGGTCGTGTCACCCGCCATTGCCCGCCGCGTCCTGGCATACTTCCGCGGTGACACTTCCCCACTCCGTCCAGCGCAGCCCGCCCGCGCCCCGCTCGCCCCAGCGGCCCTTACGTCACGTGAAACCGAGGTGCTTCGTCTGCTGGCCCTGGGACACACGCTGGCGGAGGTCGGGACGGTGCTGACGCTGTCGGTGAATACCATCAAGACGCACGTGAAGAGCGTCTACGGACGCCTCGATGTGCGTTCACGCCTCGCGGCGGTGGACGCCGCGCGTCGCATGGGACTCCTGGACGACGACACCCGGCGCTGACGGCAGGCCGGGTCCGGCAGACCGGGCCCGGCGGGACTCACTTGCGCGTCGCGATACGTTGCGACATTCCCCCTGCGGAGCCTGCCCATGCCGACGTTCTCGTTCGTCACCACGACTCGCACCGTGCTGGCTCTGGCGCTCGTTGCGTGTACTCGCGGGCCGGTGACACCAACCAAGCCTGCGGTTGATTCCACCGCCTACGCCGCCGACACGAAGGCATGGCGCATCAAGCGTCTTGACGCGATTGCGGGGCCGGATGGATGGAGCACGGTGGCTGGCCTGTTCTGGCTCGACAGCGCGCAATATTCCATCGGCAGCGATGCATCCAACACCATCGTGTTGCCGCGTGATCACACACCAGCGCGTCTTGGCACACTGGCGCGTTCCGACTCGACCTTCAGGTTCACGGCGACGGCTGATGTTCCCGTGTTTGTCGACAGCACACGCGTCGACACCGTCTCAGTCATGCATGACAAGGGCCGGGCGCCGACCATCCTCCGCAATGGCAGTGTGACCTATCGTGTCATTGGACGCGGTGGGCGCTTTGCGCTGCGCGTGAAGGATTCCGCGTTCGTGTTGCGCACCAATTTCAAAGGGCTGGACTACTTCCCGCTCGACACCACCCTGCGGGTGCTGGCGAAGCTGGTGCCACCTGCCGCACCGCGTACGCTGCGCATCCTGAATGTCATCGGCCAGACCGACGAATACCGCTCGCCCGGCACACTCGAGTTCACCATCGCGGGCACGCCGTATCGGATCACGGCGGCCTTCGAGGGCTCCGACACCACGCAGTACTTCCTGATCTTTCGCGACGCGACCAGCCGCGATGCGACGTATCCCGCCGGCCGCTTCATGTACACCGCACTGGTGGACAGCGAAGGCTACACGGTGCTCGACTTCAATCGCGCGTTCAATCCACCCTGCGCATTCACGCCATTTGCCACCTGCCCGCTGCCGCCGGCTGAGAACGTCGTCGCCGTCGCGCTGCGTGCGGGTGAGAAGCGGTATGCCGGTCCGCATGGGTCGACCGCCGTCGAGATCCGGTCGCCCTGACCGCGGCGCGGAAGCCTCGGCCCCTTACGACAGCTCCACCTGCGCCCGCAACGCCGGCGCGAGATCGGGGCCGAGCGCTTCGAGTACGACGGAGCTGCCGGTGACATGCCCGGTGAGATGGAACGGCGCGAGATCGAACAGCGGTGCGATCCCGCGAAACGCGAAGGTACGGATACCACGCGGTGTGTGTCGTCGCACCAGATCCGCGAGCAACATCGCGGTCAACGGTCCGTGCACGATGAGGCCGGGATAGCCCTCCTCATCGCGCGCATAGGGACGGTCGTAGTGAATGCGATGCGCGTTGAACGTGAGCGCCGAGAAGCGGAACAGCAACCGGGCGTCCGGCGTGATCGTGCGGGCCCAGACGACGGGATCCAGCGTCGCGAGTGGCAGCACCTCCGGCGCTGGCGTCGCCGGCCCCGGCTCGCGGTAGACGATGTCCTGCTCCTCCTCGATGCACAGCACACCGTCCTGCAGGAAACGATAGCCGACGGTGACGAACGCCAGGGAGCCGCTCCGCCCCGACTTCAGCACCACATTGCGGATCTCACCTTCTCGCGTGGCTGGCTGGCCCAGTCGCAGCGGCTGATGAAACTCCATCCGCGAGCCGGCGAACATGCGGCGCGGGTACGGAATCGGTGGCAGAAACCCGCCGCGCTGTGGATGCCCATCACCATCGAGCGAGGACTGCGGTGCATGTGGCAGGAAGTAGAACCACTGCCAGAGCGGCGGCACGGGGCTACCCGCGTGCACAGCGGTGACTTCGTCGTCGAACGTTGCTGCCGCCCGGCTGGCGTGCTCGGGGCTCAATCCATCGTGGACCGTTTCCGT